>JASJEI010000214.1 GCA_030064795.1 Pleurocapsa sp. MO_226.B13
ATAATTAAACTCAACTATGTTTACTTTTGTCAAGTAGATTTAATCCTTTGATTGATATTAAGTTGAAGCGAATTTACATTTTGTTACATACTTCAGGTTATTTATGTCTGTCTACTTAATAGCGCGCCGTGTCTAATCTCGCGCCTTTCGTCGTCCATTGTTACGAGGGTGTGGATATTTTTGACTAGTAAAGTAGGCATTTATTTTTAAAATGAAGAGTTATGAGTATTTTAGTAGAGAAAAGGCGATCGCTTCACGCAAAGAAAAATAAGTTTTTCAACTAACTCTTAGCTAGCTCAACCATTACATATTGGCGTAACGCCTTTTATTGTTACTTATACTGGATGCAAACCTAAATCTTTTTCGATATCCTCAAGAACGATATCTGTAATTACTTTCTTAGTATATCTACAATACATAGTTTCCGAGGTGGCAAAAGAGCCATTTTCAAAGTATTTATTAGAAGGCGCACCGCCACCGCATAAAGAATAATATTGGCAGGTACGTTTACACAGATTGACCCCTGCTTGAATATCTCGATTAATTCTGTTGAATTTATCAGTGTGGCAAATAGAATCAAAGGAATCTTGTTGTACGTTGCCAAGAATAAAATCACCATAATCAGAGCTTTTCATTGACAAAAGTTCTGGAGAGAACGTAGAAAAGTCGCCATTATAAGCAATATTAATCATTGTAAAAGGAGTAAACTGTCCTTGGAGTGCATTACATTTTTCATAGATAAAGTTTTTGATTTGTTCAAACTCCCGAACTTTCAAATAACCATTGGTACTTTTTGTCAATTCATATAGCCTCTGCATAAAGGCTCGATATCTTTCTTCTGCGCTATCTTTTGCCAAAGATGATGATTCGTTCGCTCCTTCCGTTTCCTCTATATTGAAACCGACATTCCTCATCTGATGTTCCATAAAGAAATCAAATATTGCTTCGGGGAAATTTAGGGAATTATTAGTGAGAACTGCAATAACAGAAAAGTCAATCTTATTCGCCTGTAGTAACGATATGCCTCTCATGGTGCTGGCATGAGTACCCAAGCCTTTTCTAGTCTTGCGATGAGCATCGTGGATAAAAGCCGGACCATCTAGACTAACGCCTACCTTGACCCGATATTTTTTAATTAGATTGCACCAAGCCTGGTTTATTAAAGTTCCATTAGTTTGCAAGGCATGGGAGATTGAGCAGCGACTGGAATTAAACTCGCGATTAAGCTGATCGATCTTGTCAAATGCAGATTCATAAAAGGAAATAGGCATGGTGAGAGGTTCGCCAGCGTGCCAGACAACTGTAAATTCTTTACCGATAAATTGGCTTTGAAAGAGATTTTTAAATATAGGTTCGAGTAAATCGAGGGAGAGTCGGTATTTCGATCGGCGATCGGGCAGATAGCAGTAATCGCAATTAAGATTACAAAAGGGAGTAGGTTGAATGACAATTAATTTTACCGAGCCAAATTGAGTTTTTTGTAAGGCAGCTTTTGGTATTTGCTTTGTTTTATTCATAATTGTTCTCGACCAATAAATAAATATTTAAGACATGTATGCAACCTGTAATGTAATATGTGTAGTCGAAAAATGTGTCAGTCCGAAGCTCGAAGCGGGCGATCGCAAAATTATTAACAGAGGGCGCATACTTTTTCTTGAGAACACTTACAGTACATCTAGTTAGAGTGTTTTGTAAGTTTGTAATTACTACCAGTTGCTCCAGTTGCTCCAGTCGCTCCAGTCCCTCCAGTCGCTCCAGTCCCTCCAGTCCCTCCAATAGTTAGGCCAGTCAGACCAATAATTTCTCCAGCGACTCGCAAAAAGCTTTTTTTCCTGGCTCTCTAGCTCTTCTTGTGAAGACAATCTAGCATCAGTCTCACTTGCGTTTCGCTGTCCTCTCTGCTTAAGCAATTCTCTAACCTTAGTCAGTCGCTCTTCTATGGTCGGCTCTGCAATTGCTCGATCTCGAGCAGCAATTGCTTGGGACAAACTAGAACTAAAAGCGGTAGCAACTGCTGCTAAAGTGAATAATTTAAAGACTTTCCAATAATCATTTTTAAAATTCATCGTAAAAGTTACTGACTGTATGTTTCAAAACAATTGTCATGCATGAATTATGGTTCGGTTATTTTTTATTTAGTAAAAGATTGGGACACTCTTCTGACAGTTCTTTTCGGTCATCAGGATGAATCGCAAGATAGTCTTTGAGCCAAACACATCCTCTGTCTAGTAGCTCATTCAAACTCTCTTCATCCAGCGATGACTTTTTCTGAAGATCCCACAGAGAAATGGTTTTATCGGCAGAACCAGTAGCAAGATACTGTCCATCAGAATTGAAACTAACGCTTAAAACATTATGCTGATGACCTCTAATTTTTTTAGGTGGTATATGCAAATTCGATAAAAAGACGCTGCCGTCGGCAGAGCCAATAGCCAGTTGCTGCCCATTAGGGCTAAAACTCATACTCCAGACTTGCGCTTCACGAACTTTATAATCCCGATCGACTTTGAATTTGGTGAGTATATTATCTTGCAAGTTTGATAACAAGACACTGCCATCAACAGAGCCAATAGCCAATTGCTGACCATCGGGGCTAAAACTCATGCTTGATATCGCGCTTAAATCGGCTTGTTCGTCCCGCTCGATTGTGAATTTGGTGAGTGGTTTGCCTTGCAAGTTTAATAAAGTGACACTTCCATCGAAAGAGCCAATAGCTAGTTGTTGTCCATTGGGGCTGAAACTCATGCTTGATATCGCGCTTGTGCCAGCTCGATCCTCCCGATGGACTTTTTGCTCAGAATCAGAAGGCTCTTTTATTTGTTCACGTTGTTTATCTGGTAAGTTCAATAAAGAGACGCTTCCATTGTCAGAGCCAATAGCCAGTTGTTGCCCATTGGGGCTGAAACTTATACTTGATATTATGCTTATGCTATCTGGACTGTCCTGATTAACTGCGAATTCATCGATCGGCTCAAGTTGGTTATCTTGTAAATCAAACCAGCGAATAGTATTATCACTAGAGATAGTAGCGAGAGTATTTCCGTCATCATTGAAACTGGCATTCAGTATATCGCCTTTGTGACCTCTTAATTTCTTGGGTTCTTTGTTGGTCTGCCAGTTCCATAGGTAAATACTGTCAGTAGAAACAATAGTAAGATTTTTATCATTGGGACTAAAACGAACATTTAAAACTGGGCTGTCAAATCGAAATTGATTTTTTTCTTGGATGCCTTCAAGAATCTTCTGTAGAGAACCCTTGGCAGCAGAAATATATTCCTTGGTTTTAGCAAAAGGAAGCCATTTGACTATATCCAAGGAATCTTGTAAATCTTTTCTCATTTTCATTGTCAGTAATAAAGCTGCTAGCTGACTAATTTCACCAGATGCAAAATCTTTATGAGCTTGCTCAAACTCGTAGACCAACCTTTCAACTTGCTCGAATCGCTTTACAGCAAAAATACTGTAATACCTCGCCCCTCCCATCGTTGTTAATGATATCGCTATAACGAATATCCCTAGACGTATGACAGCTTTTTTAGCTAGTTTATTTGCTTCTTCACGAATCGATTTTGCTCGCTCTTCTGCTTGTTTTTCTGCTTCCCTAATTCTTTTTTCCTTATCGTATCTTGCTTGCCAAGCTAGAATTGGTTTAGCCATCATATCGTGATAAATTTCATAGAGAAGTTCTCCTTTATTGCCCTGTAGAGAATGCAGAATACGGTAACTTTCGTCCTCGTCTTTTCTTGTATCGCTAAGCTTGAGTAATAAATTTTTAACTGAATCTGGTTGGAGTATATTTCTTTGGTCTTTGTTGGCAAAGTAGAGTAAATCTTTAACAGGCAGGGCAATCTTAATTTGAGATTTTGTGACTAAATAGGGAAATATTCTAGCTGCGATGTCTTTTTCGCCATTTTCCTCATCTGATAGCCTCGACATCTGTCTCTCAACATGATCTTTGATAATTCCTTTTAAACCGCCTAGTTTGTCCAACCGAGCTTTTGTTAGTAACTTTAAGCCAGATTCCCTTGCTTCTTTCCAGAGATGGGTCATAACTAGCTGTAATATGGGGGATTCGACTCTAAATTCTGTGTCACTTTGGGGCTTTTTGTCAGCGGTTTCGGGATTACGCCGATCCATCCCGCTATGTTCTTCCTGAAATTGCTGCAAAATCTGCTCGTCTAAGCCTGGCTCAATCTCGATGAATTGTTCTTCTAGCTTGTTGGTGATAACTTTACTAGGATCGAATGACTTCTCTTCAATGAAATTTTCTTCTTTAGCAGACAATTGTAAGTAAGATTGGCAACTATCGAATAATATTTGCATAAGCTTTTAACTTATCGACTAAAGAGAGATTTGACGGAGGCGAGGGTGCATCTTTAAAAAGATTAGCAATTTCTTGTTTAAATTTTTCTTCAATCTCGGTTAGCGTGAACTCAAAAAGTTGAGCAATTTCTACTTTAAGCTGTTCCTCGATTCTCTTTAGTGGATCTTGCCAAGTTACTTTTCCTGCTAAGTCGCCCTCGATTGGTGGGAAAACAATAATTGCCCACCCTGGCTTACCTGTTTCGTCTACATTTTTTTTTGCAGCTTGGCTTAAGTTATAGGCTACACCTGCTCGCAGCACAGAACTTTTTCCAACACCACTATCTCCATAGAGAATTGTCAAATTCCATGCTTTTAGTTGTTCGGTGATAATTTCTCGCTCTCGTTCTCGCCCAAAGAAAAAAAGTCTATCTTCTTCGGAATAGGGAATTAGTCCTTTATAGGGTTTGGGTATAAGTTGGTTAGCTGTGTTCACGGTCTTACCTTCTATTGGGTCTTGTCGGTAATTGGTCTAATTCATTTTGTTGATATTCTTCAACCTCTGCCTTAACATCTCTAAGATATTCTTCAAAGGAGCCTATTTCTCGACCGCCGATAAAGCTTCCACCGTTCTTTTCCCAAAGATGTCTATCTAAAATGCCTTCTTTCTCCTGAACTGCCCACCATTGAGATATATCTGTTTTCGCTTGTCTTTTCGCTTGTCTAAGCTTACGAATAATAAAGCGTAGATACCAATAGCTGAGATCGTATCCTAGAAACCAAAGACGACCATTAAGCAACTTATTCCATAATTTAATGGGCAACTGGTAAGGAATATCAATAGCCAAGTAGTCAAGAAAATGATCTTCAGATATAGCAAAGTTTTCTCCATTTTGAGTATTGTTCCATTTCACTGGACCGTAAATTCTGAGGATCGTTGGTCGCTCTTGCAGCAAAGAAGTAAACTCTTTTTTGTCTTTGTTTTCTGGGGTAATAGGAGCTTCTTCTGTACAGATTATTTGTTCATTTTGAAGCTCGAACTTTTGATAAACGAACTGTTTTTCACTGCTGGTATAGGAAACTAAGTCGAATGGCAGTTTCTCTTTCTCAAAGGAACCCTCCAAGGTTCGATCGAAGCAGGTAGTGACAATTAGTGGATAGCGAGTCGCGTCTAAGCCTCTAACACTTTCCTCAATGGGACAAACGTTCTTGATTAGATGTACGATGAAACCGTGCAAGCTGTTGGCAGTATAAGCTCGATCGTAAATATGATTAATAGAATCTTGGAACTTTTCTGCGCCGTGTTGATGATAGTATTGAGACACGCGCTGAAGCTCGAGGTTGGTCAAACAGGCTATATTAATCAAATTCTCATGGTTTAACGCTTTTGGCATCTCTCCCCAGAGATTACTTGAGATAAGCAAACTGATAACTTTCTGGTGGTAGAGATATTCTTCCCCCAGATTATTGCCAGTTTCTCTGTCTACATAGGCAGCCAACTCTTTGATAGTTGGTGGATAATTATCACCTTCTTTCCATTCTGAAGGATCTGTATCTTTTCTGGGGCGATCGCACAAGTTAATATCAGCACCTATAAAAGGTACAATTAAACCTCTAGTAATGGCTTTGCTCAGTTTTTTCAGATGCTGCTTATAAGCGCCAGATGGTTGAGGTTTTTGTTTTGGAATTACTTTCTCAATTTCATAGCAATGAGATTCTTGAAAAATAGGATTTAGTTGCCAAGGTTTGTCAGGTTTGATACGTTTGCTACTACAAACCTTTAGTCTTTTTGCCTTCCAATTCAGTAGATGGTATTCCAGCGGATAATTAGGCACTAACCTCCTCACAGGTGCGCCAAAAGTACCAGCAGCAATAGTCTCAATCTGTCCCCAGGCTGGCTCACAATGATGAAAGTCATCTGGGCTAGCTTGGTGAATATGACCGTGAAGAATAAGACGAAAACCATTTTGTACTAACTGCTCCATAAAACCCCAATCTTTAATACGGTCTTCGGAAGAACCGTGGAGAGGATGATGCCAAACGGCAATCTTGAGACGACTCTCCTTGTATTTTTCATTATTGTTAATATTTCTAATAGCATTGCCGAGGGCATCAGTATTTATGCCAGCGCGGGATGTGTAGTGATGGTCTAGCTGCCAAGCAGAATTCAAGCCTAAAACGAGTAGGCCTGAGTTTTTAAAGTGATGTAAGGTGTATTGCTGCTCTGGATCCAAAGAATAGGTTTCATTGAAAAAACTTTCATAAAAGTCTTGGAAATATTTAAATCTTTGCTTGTATTTCTCTGGGTCTAAATCTTCAACAAGTCTTTCCTCTCCCTTATCGTCTTTGCGCCTGACAGGTGTAAAAGCTTCTTTAGATAGCTCCCAATTAAGGTCGTGGTTGCCAGGGACAATAACTACTTCCGACCATTGCAATCTAAAATGTATCATCAGGTTGATGATGAATTCTTTGGCTGCCTCGTATTCTTTAGGGGTGGAATTTTTGGCAACATCCCCAGAAATGATGAGTGCATCAAGGCAGTCGCACCCAAAATTTTCATACAAATCACTAGTTAGTTGTTTGTACCAGCGACTGGCATTATTCTTAGTGCCAAAGAGAAGGTCTGAGAGGTGAAGAATATACATCTTACGAATTTAATTGGGTTTGGTTTGGAGATATTTAACATCGAGGTTTGATTAGAAAAGAGAATTAATTATCTGGTTTTTGAGTTTTGCTATTAAATCCTTTGGGTTTTGGAATTACCCAAATTAAGTTAAGTCCAGTAGTTCAATTTATTGGTCAATAAAATCAAGTGTTAATCAGGGACAGTAGAAATTTTTGCTGTGTTCTTCCTTTTATGGAGAACTGGTTTAAGATACTCTGGAATATTCCGTGATGGAAGTGAATTTTCTACCTCAAACTTGCGTATTTCTTCAGTAATTGCATCCCTGTTAATATCGGGCTCGTCGATCGCCAGCTGAATCGCACTACAACCAAACTTATAAGCATCCTCAATCGATCGCCCGTATGCCAAAGCCCGATAAAAGCCTAGAGAAAATGCTTTTGCAGCTCGATCTTGTATTTCCTGTTTCATGCCAATAACGTAATCAATATGTCTGACTATGGCATCAGCTTGAACCTCAGAATAGCAAGCATTAAGAACTACACATTTAAGATGTTTCTCAAAAAGTTGGAATAAATTAGCAAGAGCATCAGCAGCGATCTTTTTGTCTAGAAATACTAACCCAGATTCTCCAGAACCATGCCCGCAGAAATGAACGATGTTTGGGTCAAATTTTAAAATTAAGTCCTGTAGATCTGTGGAACGGACGGCTAAACCTATTTCTATCTGAAATGCTTCGCGATCGCGCGAGCTTTGTATTACCTGTTTAATATCTCGAATTTCCTCATTGAGGTCGATATTTCGTTGAGGATTTGCTTCTAGGAACAAAATTTTCTTGATTGACGTGTTACTATTACTGGGCTCAGGAAGGTCGGGAGGTTTGCGTTGTTCCCTATTGACTCGACCAGCTGTATCAGTCGTACTCTGAAAATGCTTCAAATCCCAAAGCTCAATTTCATAGGAAGAAGAGGCATGCATACCACCTCGATGAACAAACATGGCACATGGTTGCCAAGCTCCATTGATCGTCTGTCGTTGACGGGTATAGACAGTTAGTTTATTATCTTCCCACTTCAGCAGATTGTATTGCAGGGGATAACCGGGTACCCACTGCTTCACAGGTGCGCCAAAAGTACCGGCAGCAATAATTTCAATCTGTCTGCCAACGCGATGTCTAAAATTCTCTACTCCAGATTGATGTATATGACCGTGGAGGACAAGGCGGAAATTATTTAATTCAAGCATTTCCATAAAACCCCAATCTTTAATACGGTCTTCAGAAGGACTGAGGAGAGGATGATGCCAAACGGCGATCTTGAGACGACTGTTATTGTAAGTGGGATTGTTATTAATCTCTCTAATAGCATTGGTAAGAGCTTCACTATTAACACTGGCACAGGCTTTATACTCTGGAGCGTGATTCAGTTTCCAGGCAGAATTTAGACTCAGAATTAAAAGGTCTTGTTCTGGGAAATGACGCAATTCGTATTGCTGCCTAGATTGTTGAGGATAAGGTTTACCGATAACCTTTTCGTAAAAGTCGCTGAAGTATTTAAATCGCTGCTCATACTGAATCGGATCGGGAACTAGAACAAAATTACCATCAATGAGAAGGTTGTTTTTAAAAATATCTTCTTCATTGAGGGGGTCTGGATATCTATCGCGCCTGACGGGTGTAAAAGCTTCTTCAGATAGCTCCCAATTAAGGTCGTGGTTGCCAGGAACGATCGCAACTTGTCTTTGCCTCAGTCCGAAGTCTGTCATAATATTTCTGATAAACAGTTCGGCAGCTACATATTCTTCTGGCAGTGATTTATTAGCAATATCGCCAGAAATGACCAAAGCATCGAGATTGGAAGATTGGCTGGGTTCTAGTTGAGGTAAAAGTTGATTCAAATCGCCATATAGTTGACCGTGCCAGAGATTGGCATCTTGAATGTTACCAAAGTGGAGATCTGATAGGTGGAGAATATACATCTTAAGATAATCGAAGCAGAAAATTTGAAGTCAATGCTAGTAAAATACGCGATCGCGCTTGAGCTATCCCCTACAGATAGACTACTTTTCAAGTTGCCGAAATTTTCCAGATGTTTTGAACCAGCCTCTAGAAATCGGCAACTTCCGAGCGTCTAACGATCGCGAGCGATCGCACCTTTTTAATCTGGTTGATAATGGTTGCAAAATAATCAGCAAACAGTAGTCTTACGGCAACCTTGACCTGCGTATTCACCAAAGAACCAGAATTGCCAGCAGCAGACATATTAGTAGTAATTCGCTCTCTAAATCGCGCTAATTTTAAATTTTGCCAATCAATGTAATGACTGGGAGTATTGCAAGTTTGGTTTGAGATTATTTGTATTCTTATTAAATTTATTTTCCTCCCCTAAGTTTTGAGAAGAGTTAATCTTTTTCTCGAATCTTCTATATTTGTTGCAAAACCTTATCGACCTAAATATAGCAATACGAACTTATATTAGGACACTCACTACTCACTACTCCCTACTCCCTACTCACGAGGGATTAATTTTTCTGTCCTAACCAAAAGACGTACTGCGATAGAAGCTGTTTTGGAAGATTGAGCAAGAAGAGTTGAGTCAAAAGAGGCGTAAACGGCTAATTTAACAGCTTAAATTATACCTTTAAAATAATCAGGCAATATGAGGAACTTGTGAAGAACAGACTAGTTTTTAGATTATGTAATTATTATGTAATCAAATAAAGAGAAGAGGCGATCGCCTTATCAGCTTCAAAAATAGTCTCGTCGTAAAGTCCCTCATTGAGAACTAATACTGCCACTCTGTTAACTTGCGGATCGACAATCCAATATTCACTGATGTTTCTAGCTGCATACTTGGATCGCTTGTAACGATAATCCCTGTCTCGATTTACTTTACCAGGAGAGACGACTTCTACTACCAAAGCAGGAGGAGGCATATCGGACATAATGGTCTAATGCTCTGCTAATTGCTAATTGCTAATTGCTAATAGAGATGTACCTCACTCAACCGAGAATTGCTATAAAAGTCTTAAATTAATTATCGATTGCGCGATCGCCAAGCAAAAATAAGTTTATTCGATTAAACATTCTTTGTCTTTTGCAACTTAAATGCTACCGAATACGGACGAGTTTTACAATTTTGCAGCTGTTTTTCGTTTTGTGCCAAATGGAATCTTTCTTCTGTAAGTCTTGGTTCATCAAAGTCAATAATTTCAAACCCTGAAGACTTAAATGCTTTCCAGTAATCAGAAAGTGGTCTATGAAACCAAATAAATTCAGATGTGAAATGTTTCCAGGGTGGTTCGATACATTTGTGGCGTTCAAAATAAGAAAAATTCCAACTATAATTAACCTCTTCACTATTTTCTGAAACTATAGCTTTTCCTTGAGGAAAACAAGGATGGGAAAAAACTAAAACGACATTGCCACCTAATTTCAAAACTCGATTAAAAGCATTTAATGCACCTTTCAAATCTGGCACATCCATCAGTACATAATTAGCGACAATTAAATCGAAGCAGCGATCGCATAGCTTTTCTAATCTCGAACAATCATCGACATAAAAATCAATCTGAAGATTCTTGATTGCCGATTTTTCTTTGGCGATCGCAATCATTTTCTCTGATATATCAATTCCTGTGACTATTGCATCTTGCTGGGCTAATTTGCCAGCTAGATAGCCTGTACCGCAACCAGCATCTAGAATAGATCTACCTCGTACTTCTCCTACGAACTTCCATAAAATCGGATCGGAATTTAAAATGCGGTTGCTGTCTCCATCTTCCCCTACTTGAATTTCCCAATCAGCAGCAACTCTATTCCAAAATTCGCTTACTTCTCGATCTATACTGTTCATAATTTTTGGATAGCTTTTGTTACGAACTGTTAATTATACAAAAATTCAATTTTTAAGATCGGGATATTGTTTCAGCTTGAAAATTCTTTGAGTAAAATCATTGCCTCTTGAGTGCGGGAAACGGGTACAAATAAATGATCGTGATAATAAGCAGAAACAGGATTAACGCCGATCTTATGTTCGGCAAGTTTAGTAGTAACAGCAGCTAAAAAACCCACCGCGGACAAACTAGAATGAATAGAAAGAGTAATCATAGAAAAGACAGCCGTATAAGAAAGATCGACCGCATCAGCTTGTTCGCGTTTTAAAATTAAGGTCAGTCCTTCTTCTTCTCTAAATGTACAAACTGGGTTCAGTTGAGAATAGCGATTATCGCGATCGCTAACGCTACAAAATACATACTCTCCTTGACAAAGTATTGGCTGCATAGATTGCAACAAAGTATTGAGATTTGTCTCACCTGACATAAATTTGATTTTTAGAATCTTTGAAGATACAACAGCCTAAAACAGGCTAATTTAACTGACTGTACCTGTCAGGGGAGAACTAGCGGTGGCGTATTGTTTGACGGGAATTCTACCTGATAGATAAGCCAGTCTACCTGCTTCAGTTGCCAAACCCATTGCCCGTGCCATGGTTACGGGGTTTTTAGCCAAAGCGATCGCGCTATTAATCAGTAGGGCATCTGCCCCCATCTCCATACCCAAAGCTGCCTCGCTAGGTGTACCGATACCGGCATCAACGACTACGGGAATATTTGCCTCTTCGATGATGATGCTAATGTTGGCTGCATTATTAATTCCCTGTCCCGAACCAATAGGCGAACCCAAAGGCATTACTGTGGCGCATCCTACTTCTTCTAAACGTTTAGCCAGCAAGGGGTCGGCATTGATATAGGGTAAGACGGCAAAACCTTCTTGGACTAGTTTTTCGGCTGCTATTAACGTGCCCATAGGATCGGGAAGAAGATATTTGGCATCGGGAATTACTTCTAGCTTCACAAAGTTATTATCTTCCTGTCCCAACAGCTTCGCCATTTCCCTACCCAAACGGGCAACTCGAACTGCTTCCTCGGCGGTTTTGCAGCCTGCGGTATTGGGTAGCATCCAAATTTTACTCCAGTCCAGTGCTGAGGCTAACCCTTCATGTCCTGGTGCTTTGGTTTGTACTCTTCTGACCGCTACAGTGACAATTTCGCAACCGCTAGCAGCCACACTTTGTTGCATCGCTTCGATACTAGGATATTTACCCGTGCCAGTCATGAGACGTGAATTAAAAGTACGTCCTGCAATGGTCAACTTGTCTTTAGCTTCGTTTCGCTCGGATAACAAGGAAGTCGAGGATGCACGTAAGCCTGTTTGAGGAGTTGATTCAATCTGAAGAGAAAGTTTGGGTGTATTGCTGTCTAAGTTACTGATGGGTGTCATAAGGTTTGATTGATGAAAACGTCGATCGCTAAACTCTGCTAGAAGGGGATCGGATTTTTGTTCTAAGATTAAGTCGGCAATCAAAGAAGCAGTGATAGGCGCGAGAAGCACGCCATTGCGATAGTGTCCCGTAGCTAAAAATAGATTTTCACAGGCGACACTGCGACCGAGAATAGGTAACTGGTCGGGAGTACCAGGACGAAAACCCCACCAAAGTTCTTCGATTTGCCATTCAGCAGCAGCAGGATAGAGTTCGATAGTTTTATTAAGTAGGCTTTGGATACCCTGGGGAGTATTAAACGGAGTCCATTCTACTTCTTCTACGGTTGCCCCAACGATTAATCTACCATCTTGTCGCGGTACGAGATAAATACCATCGCCATATAAAACCCTTTGCAGGGGGAAGGGTTGGTGTAGTTTGGTCGGCATCCGCAAGGAGAGCATTTGTCCCTTTACGGGACGTACGGGTAAGGGTAACAGTTGACCAGACCACGAACCCGCAGCGAGGACGTATTGGTCTGCTTCTAATAATCCCGTACTGGTTAACACCCCGTTAACTTTGCCCTGCTGTTGTTGAAAGGCTTTGACACTGACTCCTTCTTGAATCTCTACTCCCAAAGTTTGAGCGGACTGCAACAGCGATCGCATCAGACAACGATTATCTACTTGTCCGTCTTCGGGATACCACCAACCACCAACCACGCGATCGCCCAATCCTGGCTGATAGAGTTGAATTGTCTGTCGGTCTAACCAGACGGCATTATTGTCTTCTACAATCGATTCTGGTTCGCTGTATACTGGGGCAAGAATTCCACAAGGTAAATAGCCCGTTTCGACTCCCGCGATCGCTTCTAGCTTTTGCGTCCATTCGGGATACAACCAACGAGAACGCAGACATAATTCTAAGAGGGGTTCGGAGGTTAGCTGTTCTGCCCTTGGTGCTAACATTCCTGCTGCTGCATTGCCCGCAGACTGCATAAAATCCTGGCTAATGACGGTAACTTTTGCTCCCTGGCGTTTTAATTCTACGGCGATCGCCAGTCCAATTACGCCACCACCAACAATCAGAATATCTCTTGTTGCTTTCATACTTCCTCAATAATCGTCAACTGACCGCTAATGAACCCCCAACCCTATCACTTTAACGTGAAACCTTTTAAGAATCATCTAATTCAAATCAGATTCCCAAAAATCTTGGTTTAGTGGTCTGTCCACTTTGATTTGAGGGATAAATATCAATCGGTATCTCCCCTGCCTGCTTTAGTACATCGGGAATTCAATTTGTGGAACAGCCGATCCATCCATCTGCGTTCATCCGCGTTCATCTGCGGACGCGATCGCCAGTTGTCTCAGAGGTCAATGCAAATTGCTGTAAAAATAATAAAATAGTTAAAAAGTTGCTTGTTTGCGCAAGAGTTCCCCAATAGTTAGGTTAAATGCAGATTTTCCCTCAAAAACAGTACCAACTTTACCCCGTTGAAAATGAATTTCGGTTAGCTGATAGCCATCTTCGGGTAAGGGTACGTATCCTACCTGAGTGACTACTTCTGGTGCTTGTTCTATGTACATTTCAACAAATTCTTGGAGGTCGGGATTTTTCTGGGCCGCACTAGAATTGACATAAATAAATAGAGGACGAGATAAAGGTTGATATTCTCCTGCTTCTACAGTTTCGCGAGAAGGCAACACTGGCCCTTCACCGCGATCGACCGCTACAGCTTTCATGTTATCTTGGTCGGATTCGTAGTAAGCTAGCCCCAAGTATCCCAAGGCATTAGGATCTTGCTCTACCCCCTGGACTAATATGTTATCGTCTTCGCTTTTGAGATAGTCGCTGCGACTTGCTCCCGACTCGCCTACTACCGCCTCGGTAAAGTAGTCATAAGTCCCCGATGCCTCTCCTGGGCCATATAGATTCAAAGGTCGATCTGGAAATTCCGAATTAACTTGATTCCAGCGATTAACCCGATCTTCTGCTTCTGGCGACCAAATTTTAGCTAATTCTTCGATGGTGATACTTTCTAACCAGTCATTAGCAGGGTTTGCTATTACCGTTAAGGCATCAAAAGCAATCGGTAACTCGATATAGGCTACTCCCGCTTCTTTGCAGGCTTTCATCTCCGCTGCGGAAATGGGACGAGAAGCATTGTTGATCTCGGTTTCTCCCGCGCAAAATTTCTTAAACCCACCACCAGTACCAGAAAAATTTACCGTTATGTCTGTATCTGCTTTGGCAGTACGATACTGCTCTGCTATGGCGTTAGTAATAGGATATACTGTGCTCGAACCATCGATGTTAATCGCTGGGTTTTGCTCGGAAACTACTCCCCCCGAACAAGAGCTTAAGATAGTTGCGATCGCTATACCCAGTAAACTCCGCTTTACAGTTTTAGTTGCATCGATCGCCCCAGAGCGATCGATTATTGCTGTTTTCATTTTTCTATTTTCTCAAATAACAGTACTTGAGAAAATCCTATAGAAAGCTGACCAAAACAAGTTGATACAAAGGTTAAGCCAAAGTTAACAAAGATTGTGATTCTAAGTAAATAATTGCTAAGTACGCAAGTAGAAATAATTATAAAATCGATGTTGCTCATATTTTGAATGAGTTATACCATTTCTCTTTGAAGTTGCACTTAATATTTTTTGTTTAGTCTCACGCAAAGTCGCAAAGGCACAAAGAAGTTAAATTTTAGAAGAGTGAATTATTATAGAGAATTAGTATTACTCTACACTTGCTACTTGCTACTTGCTACTTGCTACTTGCTACTACTTAATCGTGCTATTTTCTATTTAATTATGCCCATATGCCCACCTACTTAAGTACGTCTACCCAGAAGCACGCACAAAATTACTCCCGCAGCAAAACTAAGGGTTGTGATATTTAAAGCTTCCTGAAGCAATAGTGCTGATGCCAAAATTGTCAGAAAAGGTTGAAGCAGTTGAATTTGGCTAACACGAGCAATACCACCGATAGATAAACCCCGATACCAAGCAATAAAACCCAAGAACATACTAAAAACGCCAACGTAGAGAAAACCCAACCAAGCATTCAGAGAAATAGAATCGATTGAACTGGGAAAATGTTGCAAGACAATTGGTAGTAAAATTGGTGTCGAGAGCAATAGCGACCAACAGATAACCTGCCACGAACCAAAAGTACGAGCTAAAATTGCACCTTCAGCATATCCTATTCCTGCTGCCAAGACTGCACCCAATAAAGCTAAATCTGCTAGACTAATCGCATCTCTACCAGATACCAGAGCAAAGCAAATTACTAATCCACTTCCCATTAGGGCAAAAATCCAAAAAGATCTGGAGACTTTTTCTCTGCCTCGCCAGACACCAAATAAAGCAGTAGATAGAGGTAACAAGCCAATTATAACCGCACCATAGGAAGCAGGAGCATCCTTCATAGCGATCGCCGAAAGCAAGGGAAAGCCGATAATCACCCCTGCTACAACCATAATAAATCTCGGTAAAAATCTCCAAGCTGGTCTGGTTTGACGAGTTACAATTAACAAAATTAGTGATAAGCTAGCTGCGACAATTGCTCGACCGAGACCGACAAAAACTGGATCTAATTCTGCAACCGCCAGGCGAGTGGCAGGGAGAGTAAAACTAAAGATTAGTATCCCTAGAAAACCGTAACTCCAACCTAGCAAATCTTGTTTGGATTTTAAATCTATCATTAGTAATTTATCATTGTTTTTTTATTAAATTACCGTATGCCCATAATTAAATTACTAATTTTCTCGCCTTTTTTTGGCTGCTTTGCTACTAAAGTTTGATTTATTTTTAGAGTGAAGACTAGCAAGATATTCACCATAAAATTTACTAAACTTCCAGAATTTTTGCAAAAAAATCAAGATTTTATTTTGCTCTATTTCGATATTTTTACGCTTAAAATCTTTTAGTTCTGAAGATAGTCTCATTTTCTTTTACCTCTAAACTACTTGACATATCTATCTATTAGGGTGACGGTAGTAACGCTCCTCAATCCAGATTCTCACTTCTCTTTCATCAGAAAAAGAACTATAGTATCCAGTCACAGGATCGAAAACTAACCAATAAATATTTCCTTGGCGATCGCTTTTTTGCCAAACCCTTATTTCTCTTGAATTATTAATCGTATTTGACCAAAAATTATAGACCGCGCTGTTTAATTTGTGAAAAATTTTCATCGGATTTATTAACTTATCTGCGGATATAAACCTACTATTACTATTACTTTCTTAATTAAAAATAGGAAGGTACAAAAATTGAAAATCTCGCTAGTACAGTTATTGTATTTCTCAACTGTCCTATTAAAAATCAAGCAAAACCGTACCAGCAAAAAAAGTCAAAGATCGCATAATATAACTGAAGGCGCAAAGAGGGACTAAGAAATGAGAATTCCTATCGACCGTCAAGCAGTAAAGCCAGTCTATTTACAAATCCGCGATCGCTTTAGTCGTTTAATTAAATCGGGAACTATTAAAACAGGCGATCGACTCCCTTCGATTCGCTCTTTAGCTAAAGCTATTCAGGTCAATAAGCTAACAGTTATTGAGGCTTATAACGTTTTAGAAGCAGATGGTTTGATTCATGCTCGTCCTGGTTCGGGATATTTTGTTAACTCAGAAACTCTAATAGCTACTCAACCAAAATCTAATTTTGCACCAGTTCAAGAAGTAATTATTCCCGAACAAAAAAGCTTTTCTTTTTTTGATGTTTATCAGCTTTCAGTACAGGCAAAAAGTCAGCCAGGGATAATTGATTTTAGTAGTGGTTTTCCCATATCTTCTGGTTTAAGTGATTTACAACGTCATGCCAGACGAGCGATGAAACAGGTAACAGAAAGTCTATTTAACTACGATTTTCCTCAAGGGCAGCTTATTTTAAGACAGCAAATTACTAAAATGCTGATTCAATTGGGATTAGAAATTTCTGCTGATAACTTGATTATTACTAATGGCTCGAAACAAGGATTATCTTTAGTCATGAATTATTATCTCCAGCCTGGAGATTGGATCGTTACTGAAAGTCCCACCTATTACGGAACATTAGACATTATTGAAAATATTGGGGCGAGAATTATCGGTATTCCCATGCAAGGATCGGGAATGAATTTAGAGCTTTTAGAACAGTATTTAATCAGTCATCGTCCTAAACTAATTTACACCGTCTCTACCTTGCAAAACCCGACTGGTATCACCACCACACTGCGCCACCGTCAACAACTAATCGCTTTAGCCGAACAATATGGCTGTTTGATTCTCGAAGATAATGCTTACGAAGGTTTAAACTTTGAGCCTGTTCCCCCGCCACTTAAATCTTTAGATCGTAGTGATTCAGTTATCTATACTGGCACATTTTCCAAAACTTTGATGCCTGGTTTGAGGGTTGGTTATCTCGTAGCAACGGGAAAACATTATCGTCCTTTATTAGAACAAAAATTATTTCACGACCTTCATGTTTCTACTGTTTCTCAGGCAATTGTCAGCGAATATCTAGCTTCTGGACATTATCGCCGTCACCTCAACCATCTACGAGCCAGCAATTTGTGCAGTCGAAATGCTATGCTGCAAGCATTAGAAAATTATTTCCCCCAGGAGGCTACCTGGACTGTACCCAATGGTGGTTTATTTCTCTGGGTACAATTACCTTCAGAGATTTCTATGGTATCTGTGGCACGTCAGGCTTGGTCGGAAAATGTCTTTGTTTATCCTGGCCTAGCCTTTTTTCCCGGCCACAAGGGATACAATGCGTTGCGTCTCAACTTTTCCCACACTCCTGAAGTAATTGACAGGGGTATGGCAATTTTAGGTAGGTTACTGAAAAAAAAATCGCTCGAAGCACGCTAGTATGACAGTAAATTGATTGTTTGGGTCTCAAAAATGAATTTCTCGTCAGTAAAAAGATGATTTAGAAGAAAAACTAGTGTACTTTAATCAAAACGATTTTGAAATAAGGTGCGAATGGGGCAAGTCAGGTATTTTACAGTTAGCCCCCTTCAGCGATGTAATCGTCATAGTAGATGTTCTTTCCTTTTCGACTTGCATTGAAATTGCCACTAGCCTTGGCGCGATCGTCTACCCCTATCAATGGCAAGACGAATCTGCCAAAGCATTCGCTGATTCTAAAGGAGCAAAATTAGCAAAAAAACGCGGTAGCAATGGTTATTCCCTATCTCCAGTATCATTAACTTGCATTACCGCAGGAACTCGACTGGTACTACCTTCGCCCAACGGTTCATCTTTAAGCTTGGCAACAA
Source organism: Pleurocapsa sp. MO_226.B13 (assembly GCA_030064795.1). The sequence continues at coordinate 18,463 of JASJEI010000214.1, forward strand.
CATCAGTGCCAATTTTGGCGGGATGTCTGAGAAATTGCCAAGCAGTTGCTTTTGCTGCTATGAAATATGGACGCAAAATTGCTGTCATACCAGCAGGAGAGCAATGGGAAGATAATACTCTGCGTCCCTCGTTTGAGGATTTTATCGGTGCAGGAGCAATTATTAGTTACCTTCAAGGCAGTTTGTCACCAGAAGCACAATTAGCAATGGCAGCATATCAAGGCGTTCGTAAACATTTGAGTCATTTAGTGAAGCAGTGTGGTTCGGGTAAAGAACTTATAACAAGAGGTTTTGCCCAAGATGTAGATTTAGCAGCAGAGTTGAATGTCAGTAATTGCGTCCCTACGTTAATAGATGGAGCGTATGTATACTCTAAAAAGCGAACTACATAATTCAGAAGGTAACAAAAAAAAGAAAGCTAATTTTGTTGATTTATTCAAACCGACAAGATTAGCACGTTGGTATCCATTCAAACCCGAAGCCATAAATTAAGATTGCGTAACAACCAACTACACTGCAATAGGTTTGAACCCTGCAACAAAAAAGCGATCGCAGTATAAGTTCTGTAGGAACAAGAAAATTCCTCTATAGCTCGCTTTGTGTATTGAAAAGCGATCGCCATACAATTAGCTAAAATAGCTTGGAACAAACGCTGCACTAGTTTAAGTTCTACAACATCAGCAACTGCAATATCGAATAAATTTTTCATCACTTTAAATTGCATATACATAGCTAACAAACAATAAATTTCCACTGTAAAACTTGGGTTCAAGTAAGTTTCTTGTCCCCGACTTTCATTGACTTTTGGCTTTTCTATGTATCCCAGTTAGTCCGTTGAATTAGGTCTTCTTACCTAATTCATTAGGTAGATATGTCGCGTTGGCTTATTCAAAGGAAGTGAGTTAACTAGTTTTTTTCTTCTGCTTGACAAACCCTTTATATAAACTTCATAAGAACTTTATAACCGCAAAAATTGAAAATGCCCAGTGAAAATACGTAAATTGCTGCGTTTAAGATTCAAACTCATGGGATCAAATGCCCGTAAAATTACTTACAGAGAGAGTTTGAGGTCTGACAATAATTAAAAATTAATTCTCATTCAGGAATAAGGCGATCGATCGCTTCGTAGATCGACTGCTTAGAATAAAACTCAATCAGTGAACGACTCAAGACAACAACAACATCTTGCCTTTGCCCTGCGGGGGCGATCGTTTTTAATTGAAGATACACCAGCTATTTTTGAGTAATATATCCAAGATGAGAAAGTGACAAAATATACGCATGGCGATTGAGCTTTAGATTCTGGAGTAGTTGATGTTCCAATATTGATGGTTTCAGGGTAATCTCAATCACTCCTGGCATTCTCAAGCCTTTTGCAGTACGTTTGTAATAATAGCGTCTATAAAATTCATTGAAACAGAAGCAGAATATGAAGAATATCTGGCGGTAACTGAAAATCTCATTGTCAAGAAAGATAACTGTACACCAGAAGAAACAGCATTATTTCGGCTACTTGTTAAATAAATATATTTAGCGATCGCTATATTTAAAATACAAGGAAGATACAAAACTTGTCCTGATTTTTTCAACTTAAAGCGATCGCATCCTCCCCTTCACAATCTACCCGTACTAATCGGCTACGTTTGACTTCTGCAAGATTTACTCGCTCGATCGCCTCTAAGTTAACCATTTGCTAGCAATGGGCATTCGCCAACCAGTACCAAAGGCGCGATCGGTTACTTTAATTCCTGGAGGTGCTTGACGGCGTTTAAATTCTGCACGAGTGAGCAGTTTCATTACTTTACTCACTGTTTCTCGATCGTGTCCAGCTTCTACTATTGTTGTTTTAGATTGATTTTGGCAAACGATGCGCTCCAATATATCATCCAGTATCTCATAAGAAGGCAAAGAATCAGAATCTTTTTGATCGGGCTTTAATTCTGCACTGGGAGGTTTGGTAATAATGTTGACGGGAATAACTTCTCGATCGCGATTCAGCCATTTACACAACTCGAAAACGCGAGTTTTAGGAACATCGGCAATAACTGCCAAACCCCCATTCATATCACCATACAGAGTACAATAGCCCACCGCCATTTCTGATTTATTACCTGTAGACAGCAGTAAATAACCAAACTTATTCGCGATCGCCATTAATAAATTGCCCCTGATCCGCGACTGGATATTTTCTTCGGCAACACCAAACTCTGTACCTGCAAACAGCGGTTCGAGAATCGTATCGTAAGCTTCCATAGCACCTTTGATGGCTAACTTTTGGCTTCTGATCCCCAAATTATTGACTAAATCTACCGCATCACTAATAGAATGATCCGAACTATAAGGAGATGGCATCAATACCCCCAAGACATTTTCCGCACCCAAAGCCGATGCTGCGATCGTCGCTACCAAAGCCGAGTCTATCCCCCCACTCAAACCTAAAACCGCCTTACTAAAACCACATTTTTTGGCATAATCTTTTACCCCCAAAACCAACGCGGACAATATCTCTTCATTAGTCTCTGTTACTCTATTATGAAGGGGGGATTTAGATCCACTGGCAACGGAAATAAGCTCATTCAACTCCACCACTACCAGATCCGTATCAAAACCCTTGGCATGACGAACTACTTCTCCCGCACTATTAAGCACACTGCTATTACCATCAAAAACTAGATCGTCATTTCCCCCAACCTGATTGACGTACAAAATTGGTTTCTGATAAGAAGTTGCAGCATGATTTAACATCGCCTCTCTTAACTTCTGTTTGCCTACCGAATAAGGAGAAGCCGACAGGTTGACAATTAAATCTACCCCCAACTGTGCCAATTCTTCTATGGGATTAACTTCATAGTTACGTTTCCCCCAAAATTCCTCATCATTCCACAAGTCTTCGCAGATACTTACTCCAACCTTGAAATTATCTAAGGTAAAGTAATTGGCTTGATATCCTGGTTCAAAATAACGATCGTCATCAAAGACATCATAAGTAGGTAATAACCGCTTGTGAAAGATCTGTTTGATTTCTCCCCCATCGATTAACGCCATGCTATTGTACAGGGGTTTTTG
>JASJEI010000215.1 GCA_030064795.1 Pleurocapsa sp. MO_226.B13
GAGAAGCAGTTTCAACGTTTACCAGGATTAGAGAAATGGTTTGTTGAAATCCCAGTTAGTACTGCATAGCTATTGGATGACTTTTTTCTTGGATTGCTCTAACTAAACAAAATCAATAATCAATGACCGACGATGACTAACTCGATCGCAGAACCAAATAATTTTTTTATTGTGGCTATTGGTGCTTCAGCAGGGGGATTACAGGCATTAGAGTCATTTTTCAGTAATCTACCCGACCATCCTAATGCAGCATTTGTAGTGGTACAGCATTTGTCTCCCGACTATCGCAGCATGATGACGGAGATCTTGCAACGCAAAACCCCGATGCCAGTCACACTAATCGAAGATGGGATGGAGATCCAACCCAGTCATGTCTATGTTTTACCGCCAAGCAAGCACTTAATTGTCAAAAATCGTCGTTTTAGGCTGTTGGACTCTCCAGATTCCTTTGATTATCCGATTGATAAGTTCTTTCGTTCTTTGGTCGAAGAATGGAAAGAAAAAACCATTGCCATTTTACTTTCAGGAACTGGTAGTGATGGTACGGAAGGGATACAGGCAATTAGCCGAGTTGGTGGTATTGGTTTGGTGCAGTCTCCAGAAACGGCTCAGTTCAACAGTATGCCCAGCAGTGCGATTCCTTCGGGGTTGGTAGATGAAATCCTTTCGCCTCAAGAATTGGCACAAACCGTATTCGAGTTAATCCGTTATTCCGATAATTTTCCCGACTCCTCCCCCGAAGAAGCGGTATCGATCGACCCCGAACAGCTACAGAGTATTTTAGATATTTTGGCCGAGCGAGAAGAAATTGATTTTTCTCACTACAAAATTAGTACTCTATCTCGTCGCATTCACCATCGCTGCGCCCTTACGCACAGTAGTAACCTCAAAGAATATATCAATTTGCTCCAAGATTCGGAAGAAGAACAGAAATTGCTGCGTCGAGATTTACTAATTGGCGTAACTCAGTTCTTTCGCGACCCTCCAGCCTGGGAGTTTTTGGAAACTCAAGTGCTGCCTGAATCGATCGCTCAGCTAAAACCCCAAGAACAACTAAGGATTTGGATTTCTGCTTGTGCTACAGGGGAAGAAGCCTACTCCATGGCAATGTTAGTCGATGAAGCGATCGCCAAAGCCGATAAATCAATTCAGGTGAAAATTTTTGCCACCGACATCGACAGCGATGCTCTAGAAGTGACCGCCCAGGGGATATATCCTGAAAGCGTTAATAAAGATATCAGTCCCGAACGTTTAGAAAAATATTTTACCTTTACCGGCGATCGCTTTCGAGTCAAGCGGTTTTTACGGGAGATGTTGATTATTGCCCCCCACGATCTAACGAAAAATACCGGCTTTTCTAAAATGAACCTGGTTAGCTGTCGTAACGTGCTGATTTATATGCAGCCCCAACTACAACAACACGTCCTCAGACTACTGCATTTTGCCCTAGCTAACCAAGGAATCTTGTTTTTAGGTAGTTCGGAAACTCTAGGAGATTTGGGCGAAGAATTTTCTACGGTAGAGCCAAAATGGAAAATATTTCGCAAGCGCAGAAATACCACCCTCTCCATGGGGCAGATTACTCGACAGCCAATAGTCAACCAAATACGGACTTCTGCCCGTAGCAAAGCTAGAGCAGACCGACAATTTGACCGTTTATTATCCCAGGTATTTAAATATTGTCTGAACGAGAGAAAAATAACCTGCTTCCTAGTCAATCGAGATAATCAACTATTGCGGATTTTTTATAATGCAGCCAAGCTGTTAGAATTTCCCATCGGCGAGACAGTCTGGGACGTAACCGAAATAGTCAATCCAGGGCTAAAGCTCCCTCTGTCTACCGCCCTGCATCGGGCAAAACGCGATCGCGAACCCGTTCTCTATACGGGAATTAAGATCGAGCGCGGGGGAGAAGAACTAAACGTCAATTTAAGAGTCGGTACTCAAGGCGAAAACACCACCTTCGGAGATTATCTAATCGTAGTTTTAGAACTAGAAGTCCCTACCGAACGGATTGAAACAGAAGCCTCGCTCAAAGAAAGTGAAGCCAATCTTTTAGAAGCGCAGCGACTAGCGAATCTGGGTAATTGGGAAATAGAAGTTGGGGATAATTTTGAGCTTGAGACAGTTAGAGCAACTTGGTCGGCAGAACTGTTTCATATTTATGGCTTAGACCCTCAAAAAGGTGTTCCGACCTTCGCAGAACTACTACAATTTCATCCACCCCAAGACCGTCGAGTAATACGTTCCGCTTTAGAAAAATTACTCTCAGAATTTACTCCCTATAATTTAGATCTTCTTTACAACTGCCCCAATGGGGAAACGCGTCACCTCAACAGTATTGGGCGGGCCGCCTGTGATGAGACGGGTAAGGTAATTAAACTTTATGGGGCAATTATGGACATTACCGATCGCAAGCAAATAGAAGCGGAACTAATTAGGCAAAATCGAGCCTTAGAAGAAGCGATCGCCGTTGCCCAGGCTGCTGATTCGGCAAACCAAGCTAAAAGCGATTTTTTGGCTAATATGAGTCACGAAATTCGTACTCCCATGAATGCCATTCTCTCTGTCGCCCAACTACTCGATCTGACTCAACTCGACACACAACAACAAAGTCTCTTAGAAACTCTCAAATCTAATGGTCAAAGATTATTGTCCCTAATCGATGACATTCTCGATCTCTCCAAAATTGAGGCAAAAGAACTCCATCTTAACCCACAAGAATTTGCCTTAGCAAGCATAGTTGACAATCTCTCTAATTCTTTTTCACCCCAGGTCGAACAAAAAGGACTAGAACTAAGTATCGATCTCGATCCCGCTCTTCCTGTATGGCTCAAGGGCGATGATTTTCGTTTGCAGCAGGTGTTGAGTAACTTTATTAGCAACTCGATCAAATTTACCGAACAAGGACAGATAAAGGTCACTATTGCCCCCGAAACAACGATGACGATGACAGAAAACTCGTCAACGACTATTTTGGTTCGTTTTAGCGTTGAAGATACTGGCATTGGTATTTCCGAGGAACAGCAAGCAAAATTATTCCAGCCATTTACCCAAGCCGATAACTCTACCACCCGTGAATATGGAGGAACGGGTTTGGGATTAGCTATTTGTCGTCGCATTGTCGAGTTGATGAATGGGACAATTATTGTCAACAGCGATGTCGGTCGGGGTTCGACCTTTTGGGTTACCGTTCCTTTAGAAGTACCAACAACAGATAAAGCCAGACAGGAATCAGAAATTACTACTACCTCAAAACCAACTTCAGATGATTCTAGCCAAACTATTAGTGTCTTAGTAGTTGAAGATTATCCCGATAATCGCGACCTGACTTTATTTATGCTTGATAATTTAGGTTATACAAGCGATAGTGCCGATAACGGTCAAGAAGCATTGAATAAATTAGACCAGCAGCAATACGATGTAATTCTAATGGATTGTCAAATGCCCAAACTAAATGGCTATCAAACAACCCAAATCATTCGCCAAAGGAAAGGACAAGAGCGACACACTACAATTATCGGACTGACCGCCAATGCCATGTCGGGCGATCGCCAAAAATGTCTGGATGCAGGGATGGATGATTATCTCAGTAAACCGATTGATTTTGACGAATTGGATCGGACAATTAAGAAATGGTGTTAATCCAGCAATTGCAAAATCGTGCGATCGCGTCCTTGTTTTTTGGCTTGATAGAGTGCTCGATCGGCAGTTACCAGGAGTTGTTTTTTCGTAAATTTAAAGTTGGGTACAATACTAGAGACTCCCAAACTGAGAGAAACATAGTTGCTCACCAGAGATTGAGGATGCTCCAGACAAAGCCCTTTAACTTCGAGGCGAATTTCATCGGCTAATTTTAAAGCACTTTGGGCGGGGGTGCGGGGGAGAACGACGACAAATTCTTCTCCACCATATCGGGCAACCAAATCGGCAGGACGTTTGGCGACTTTGGAGATTACTTGGGCAACTTTAATCAAACACAAGTCTCCTTGTTGATGACCAAAACAATCGTTATAAAGTTTGAAATAATCGACATCGCTAATGATTAGAGATAGGGGAAATTGTTCTCTTTGTCCTCTTTGCCATTCCCTAGTCAAAAATTCATCAAAATAAAGACGGTTCGCTATTTGGGTTAGACCATCTAACATCGCTAATTTGCCCAGTCTCTCGGTCAATCTTAACAATTGGGCTTCCGCATCTTGGCGATCGCGATTTTCTTTTTCCAGGCGAGCATTTTTCGCCTGCAATTCCATTTGTAAGTGTCGAATTTTTAATTGATTTCTAACTCTGGCTAAAACTTCTTCAATCTGGAAGGGTTTAGTAATATAGTCATTACCACCATACTCAAAGGCTTTAGTTTTATCGTTAACATCGGTTAAAGAACTAATAAAAATAATCGGTATGTCTTGAGTATGACTGTCGTTTTTAAGTATCTGACAAACCTCAAAGCCATCCATTTCGGGCATACTAATGTCTAGTACGATCAGATCTAAAGGTTCGGTTTTTGCTAACTCAATCGCCAGCTGGCCAGATTCGCATTTCTGAACTTGATAACCTTCGGAAGAGAGTATAGTCGAGAGAAGTTCTAGATTATCTTGCCGATCGTCAACTATCAAAATCTTAGCATTAGGTAATGGCGATCGCTCAGCTGTGAACATATTCGATCCAGATAACTTCAATTGAATTTTAAAACCAAGTTGTATCTAAAATTACCATTGACAAAAGTCAATCGTAATTCCCAAACATCGATCTGCTTACTAAGTCCTCACAAACCTTCCTTTTAGTAACTTTAACTGAGTCTAGCTACTTACTATCTGTCAAGATCGATACTGCTTTAAATATCCTAGCGTTTTGTAGTCGCGATCGATCTGTAGTAAGTCGGTTCGGCACAATTGAGAATCAACTATCCGATTGAATTCGAGTTTAACTTCGCTCTTTTACTAGAATTTCAACTATTTAGATTTTTTTAATTTTTCTCAAAACTTATTACCATTTATTACCATAAACTTAAGGCTTCAATAATCACAGATCGAGAATTCGCCCGTACCAAAGTCTTCAAAAATACAGCAGCCCAGAGCTTTCTGCGTCGATCGAGAGTGCTTTCCGGCATCGTGGTTCAAATTTATATAGGTATATCTACTGCATGAGCGACAAAACCGAAAATTTACAGGGAACAACTGCCAATCTTCCAGTTAAAAAGCAACGAACTATAATGTTGGTTGACGATTCAGAAGTAGACAGAAAGATATATCGACGCTATCTGCAAAGCGATCCTCGGCAGCAATACAGTTTTGTCGAAGTAGAATTGGGAGCAGAAGCTTTTGAGGTCTATGCTCGATCGCAACCAGATATTATCTTACTAGATTATCTATTGCCCGATCTGGATGGTTTAGAGTGGCTGACTCAATGGCAACAACGGTATCAATCAAATCTTTGTCCTGTAATTATCTTGACTGGACAAGGAGATGAAAATATAGTGGTGCAGTTTATCAAACTGGGGGCGAGCGATTATTTAGTCAAAAATCAAATTACCGCAGAAAGACTAAAGTTTTCTGTCGAACGAGCGATCGCCTTACAACAGCTACAGCAGGAAAAAGAAGACCTCTTAGCTCAGTATATTCAACGCAATCAAGAACTGATTCAAAGTAATCTGCAATGTCAACTAGAGTCGGCAAAAAATGAAGCCCTACAAAGGATTATCGATCGAGTTCCCGTAGTTGTGTATGCCAAAGCAGTAGACTATAAAACCAAGCAATCGGGCAAGTTCTGGCTGGTAAATGCGGAATTTCAGCGAATCTTTGGTTTATCTGAATCAGAAATTATCGGTAAGAGCGATCGCGAGTTATTTCCAGCTTCTATAGTCGAGGTTTTAGAAGCTAACGATCGCCTCGTAATTGAAACCAAAAAGCCCCTGACAACGGAAGAACAGGTGTATCATGCCGACGGTAAACTGCACACTTATTTGTCTTTTAAGTTTCCCCTGTTTGATGATAACCAGCAGCTAGTTTCGATCGCGGGCATTGCCAAAGATATTACCAACGAGAAACGATCTCAGACCGAACTTGCTAAAATTGAAACCAAATTTCGTAAAACCTTTGAACAGGCAGCAGTAGGCATCGCTCACGTTGCTCCCGATGGCAAATGGCTGCGGGTCAATCAAAAACTTTGTCAGATTCTCGGTTACACCAAAGAGGAATTATTACAAAAAACTTTTCAGGATATTACTTATGCTGAAGATCTCGAAACCGATGTCGAATACATTCGTCAAGTGTTGGCGGGAGAAATTTCGACCTACACGATGGAAAAACGCTACATTTGCAAAAACGGTTCTCTAGTCTGGATCGAACTCACAGTATCTCTAGTAAGATGCGAAAATGGAAAACCAGATTATTTTATTTTCGTAGTCGAAGATATTAGCGATCGCAAGCAGCTAGAACTATCGGAAAAAAAGTCTCTGCAACGTTTATCAAATTTACATCAACTAGACCAAGCTATTTTAGAAGTTCATGAAATCAAGGCGATCGCTACTATAGCCATCAACAACATTCAGCAATTATCAATTTGTCAGCTAGTATCTATTGTCACCTTCGATTCAGAAAACAATACTGCTACGATCTTGGTGACTCAAGGTAGAGGTGAAAAAATCCTAGATGAAGGATTCCAGGTTGCTCTTGATATTTGGCAAGATGTAATCGCTAGGCTGGAAAATAGCCAACAAAAGTATGTAATTACCTATTTAAGTCAATTTCCGCAGTTGGCAACGGCAATTCCTACTCTCAGTAATCTAGAGTTAGATTGTTTTGTTAGTTTCCCTCTCAGATCGAAACAAAAGTTTTTAGGAATCTTGAAACTCTGGATCGAAAATCCTGGGGTAATAACCACAGAAGAATTAACCATAGTTAGTGAAATCAGCAGCCAAGTCGCGATCGCCCTAGAGCAAGCTCGTCTATATCGGCAAATTCAGGACTACACCTCAGAATTAGAAGCCAAAGTAGCTCGACGTACCGCCCAACTCGAAGAAATTAACCAGGAACTAGAAGCCTTTACCTATAGTATTTCCCACGACCTAAAAGCACCTTTAAGAGCGATCCAGGGTTTTGCCATAGCATTAGAGGAAGACTATGCCGAAAGCTTAGACGATTTGGGACGAGAATATACTTCTCGGCTGAGCTCTTCAGCGCAGCAAATGACTCAACTGATTCAAGATCTATTAACCTACAGCCGTTTATCTCGTACCGAAATCCAGATGGGTAAGGTCAAGCTTTCTGTAGTTGTTCGCCAAGCAATCGAGCAACTAAGAGCGGAGATAGAGAAGACTCAGGCAGAAATCATTATCCGTGAACCACTACTAACCATGGAGGGCAACAAGAGAATACTAGTTCAAATAGTTAGTAATCTGCTCTCTAATGCGATTAAATTTGTTTCTCCCAGAGTGCAACCCCAGGTGCAAATCTGGACAGAAGCCAGAGAAGAAAATTCATCCAATACTCAACAGAGTCCCGTCGTGCGCCTTTGGATCGAAGATAACGGTATCGGTATCGCTTCCCAACATCAAGAACGTATTTTCGGCGTTTTTGAACGACTACACGGTCACGAAGCCTATCCCGGTACTGGTATTGGTTTAGCGATCGCCAAAAAAGGAATGGAACGCTTGGGAGGTAGTCTGGGTGTCGAATCAGAACGCGATCGGGGCAGTCGTTTTTGGATTGAAAGATAAAATATTAACCTTAAATAAATTTATCCTCTATTTTGAACATTTCTAGTTTAATTTGATAGTTGTCCTACAATTACAAGTATATTTGGGCAGAATCTAGCAATCTGGAATCAGAACTGATAACAAACAAACGAGTGAGGACTAATGACAAAAGACATTTAACGTCAGAATTCTCACTAATCAAATAGGATTGCTATAAAGTTTATTTTGACCCGTCACTTGAATAAAGCCAGAGGCTTTAGTTGAATTTTACATGAACCAAGAATCGATACCGATTTTGTTAGTAGAAGATGACTACAATGATGTTTTACTCATTCAGCGAGCTTTTCGCAAAGCTAAAATCAAACCAGTAATTTCCACGGTTGCCGACGGAGATGAAGCGATCGCTTTTTTAACTCGACAGGGACAGTATGCGGATCGAGAACTTTATCCTACTCCCCTGTTAGTGCTGCTAGATTTAAAGTTACCCCGTCGTTCGGGACTAGAAGTTTTACAATGGTTACGACAACAACCAGCATTAAAACGCATCCTAGTGGTAATTTTAACTTCTTCTCAAGAAAGCTCGGATTTAGCCAAAGCTTACGATCTGGGGGCAAACTCTTACCTAGTCAAACCCACAGATTTTCAAAATTTGGTCGATCTGGTCAAATTAATTGATGCTTATTGGTTTAATGCCAATGAAAAACCCCTAATTAATCAGTAATTTAGTCGTCGCCTATTTACCAATACTCCCATGACTAGTCTCAGAATACTGATCGTAGATGATAATCCTAACGACCGCACTTTGGCTTTGAGAGAAGTAAAAAAACTTTTTCCTCAACTTCAAGCTTGGGAAATCAGCGATGAAACTAGTTTTGTCGAGGCATTGGAACAAAATCAATTTGATTTAGTAATTACTGACTATCAACTACGCTGGACGACGGGATTAGACATTTTGCAGCGGATCAAAACCCAAAAACCTGAATGTCCCGTGATTATGTTTACTGGTACGGGTAGTGAAGAAATTGCCGTGTCGGCAATGAAGGCTGGGTTAGACGATTATGTCGTTAAATCACCCAAACATTACGTTCGTTTGGCTGCTGCTGTGCGTTCGGCAGCCGTGCGATCGCAACAAAAAAAGACTCTAGAAGAGTTCAAACAAAGTTATTATCGTTTCTTCGAGCGCGTCCCTCTAGGACTCTATCGCCTCGATCCTTCAGGAGCAATAATCGAAGCTAATTCCACTCTGGTTAAAATGCTCGGTTGTTCTCAACAGGAGGATTTACAAGGAAAAACTATTGCCGATTATCACTTAGAATTAAAATCCTATCTTCAATGGCAACAGCAGCTAGAGGGAGAGGAAACAACAACAGAGTTTGAGGGACAAATAAAATCCCACGATGGTAAATTAATTTGGGTGCGTCATCATGCGATCGTGGTCAAGGACGCTCGAGATAACTTAATTTGCTACGAAGGTGCAGTTACAGATATTACAGCCAGTAAACAAGCAGAATTAGAACGGATCGAACTCTTGGACAGGGAACGACAAGCTAGAAAAGAAGCAGAGACTTTAAATCTGCTCAAAGATGAATTTTTGGCTACTCTTTCCCATGAATTAAGAACTCCTCTCAATGCGATCGTCGGTTGGACACAGCTATTGTGTGCGGGAAGGATCGGCGAGTCTCAAATTAACAATGTCTTAAAGACGATCGAGCGCAATGCTCTAGCTCAAAATCAGCTAATTGATAATCTTTTAGATGTTTCCCACATTATTCGTGGAACAGTGAAGCTAAACTTTAAGCCTGTAGATTTAGTCGCAGTCGTCATGGCATCTGTAGATACGGTGAGTCCAACTGCTGAGGCGAAAAACATTAAAATTAATACTCGATCGGATTTACCCACTGTAAAAATCAAGGCAGATGAAGAGCGTCTGCGTCAAGTTTTTTGGAATTTGTCGATCAATGCCGTGAAATTTACTCCCGAAGGCGGTTCGGTTGACGTTCATATAACAATTCAAAGCAAGACAGCAGTAGTCACAGTTCGAGATACGGGCCAAGGAATTGCTGCTGATGTTTTACCCTATATATTCGATCGCTTTCGCCAAGCAGAAACTAAATCCTCTACCCGTACTAAAGGTGGACTGGGGTTGGGTTTGGCAATTGCCCGTTATTTAGTAGAAATACATGGCGGTAAAATAATCGCCGAAAGTGAGGGGATCGGTAAAGGTAGCTCCTTTATTGTCGAGTTGCCGCTTTCTAAAACCCACATCCATCAGCCCCACAGATGAAGTACATCTGAAATAGGAGTCAAACCATAACAGAATGAAAAAACTATTCCCTAATCTAAAATTGCAGTTTTATTCAAAGCAATCAAATCCTTAAAGGCTTCATTATCCAACTCCGTCAACCAAGATTCATCGCTACCAATTACTGCATCGGCTACTTTTTTCTTATCTTCAATCATGCGATCGATCTTTTCTTCCAATGTGCCGATAGAGACAAACTTATGAACGAAAACATTTTTATCTTGTCCGATCCGAAATGCCCGATCTGTGGCTTGATCTTCTACCGCAGGATTCCACCAGCGATCGAAGTGAAAGACGTGGTTAGCTTTAGTTAAAGTAATACCTACGCCACCTGCTTTGAGGGAGAGAATAAACGCCGATGGTTCGGTTTCGGGGTTTTGGAATTCGGCTATCATCTTTTCCCGTTTTTTGCGGGATGTTCCGCCGTGGAGGTAGTAGGTGTTGCAGTGGAAGGAGTGCTTGAGGTATTTTTGTAAGCCTTCGCAGATTTCGGTAAACTGACTAAAAATTAAGATGCTTTCCTCTTCTGCTATGGCTTCTTCTACCATTTCCCCCAGACGGGATAGTTTATGGGAACGGGTGGGTAGAAAATCGCTACCATCTTGGAGGAATTGGGCGGGATGATTGCAGATTTGTTTTAGCTTCATCAGGGTGGAGAGGATTAAGCCTTTGCGTTCGATGCCTTCGGTGTCTTGGATTTTGTTATCGACATCTTTTACTACTGCTTCGTAAAGGGAAGCTTGTTCTTTGGTGAGGTTGGTGTAAAGTTTGTCCTCTACTTTGTCTGGTAAATCACTGATAATCGATTTGTCAGTTTTGACTCGTCTGAGGATTAAAGGTTCGACTAGTTTTTTCAGGGTGACGGATTTAACTTTATTGTTATCTTTTTGGATGGGAATCTCAAAGGCTTTGCGGAATTGGGCTTGTTTGCCCAGATAACCAGGGTTGAGGAAATTAAAAATCGACCACAAATCTAACAGGCGGTTTTCTACTGGTGTACCCGTCAAAGCCAGTCGATGTTGGGCGGAAAGTTTGAGTATAGCTTTGGTTTGGGCAGCTTTGGGGTTTTTGATATTCTGGGCTTCATCTAAAACGATGCGTTGCCATTCTAAACTGCTTAAAAGTTTGGCATCTTTCCGCGCCAGGGTAAAAGAGGTGATTACAACATCCTGTTGCCAACAGTCGGTTTGAAATTTTTGGGGATCTTTAGTGCGATCGCTGCCATGATGTACCCTAGCTTTAAGCTGAGGGGCGAATTTAGCTATTTCCCGCAGCCAGTTCCCGACAACTGAAGTAGGGGCAATTAACAGTGTCGGTAATAATTGGGGTTTACTTTTCTTGTTACCTTTACTAGCTATTTCCCTTTCTTGCACCAATCTGGCAATTACCTGAATCGACTTGCCAAGTCCCATATCATCTGCCAAACAGCCATTGATACCTAATTGTTCGAGATAACTCAACCAAGATACGCCCCGCTTTTGATATTCTCGCAAAGTACCGTTAAGCTGCTTTAAATCGGTGACTGGTTTAAACCGGCTTTTATCCTGCAATTTCCCCATCATCTCGGAGAGAAATTCATCGTGTTCGACTTCCCAATCATCTCCCGCTTCGGCACTACGTTGCAGGAATTCTAACATGGTCATCTGGGGTTTTTCTTTTCCGTGGGCTTGCCAAAATTCCAGAAACTCCTGCATTTTATCGCGATCGAGTTCCATCCACTGTCCGCGAAAGTGAACTAAGGGAGTCTTGGCATTGACCAACTGTTGCCATTCTTTGGTCGTTACTGCTTCATCGCCAATTGCTAGTTGATATTGATACTCTACTAAAGAATCGAGACTGAAATAGCCTTTACTTTGGTTTTTGGTAGCCGATTTACCACTACTAGAGGCTTTGAGGCGAATTTTAGCGCGACGACGACCCGCAGGAGTATACCAAGCAGGTACAATAATTTTAAATCCCGCATCTTCTAATACCCAAGCACTCTCTTTGAGAAAGTCAAAAGCTTCGGTTAAGGTAAGTCTTAAACTATCGGGGCGATCGCTTTCCATTCCCTGCCATAACTTGGGATACATCCTCGCTGCGTAGCCTAAATTTAGGAGTAAATTGGTTTCAAAATCTCGACCATACTGTTTTTTAACTCCCGTCTTGGCTTTGCTATTCATCCTCCAATAATCACTCAAGGCTAGTTTTAAAGAGGGATCTTGTTTGTCGGCTACTAAAAACTGAATCTGCCAACGATCTACAGTATCGGGTTCGGCTGAATGTAATTGAAAGCAGAGGTTAAAGTTAGCATTATTTTGCGTGCGGGTAATTTTTTGTTTCCAAGGTAGCCATTGTTGATATTCTCCTAGATGTTTATTGCCAGTTAAAGGATCATCGGAATTTAAGCAATAGTTCAGGATAGTGCGATCGATCTTCTTATCAAAAGCTGCGGTAGATGGAGTATGAGTAACGAGATCGTGCAGTAAGTATTCGCTAAAGTGACGCAACAGGGTTTCGGGAGAGAAAAATTCAATCTTATCACTGGGAGAGTTTGCCCCTGCGGTACAAATCGCGGGCATATATTCCCGATATTTGGCTATATTGGCTTCGTACTGGGCATCAATTATTAACCAGGTGGCGTAAATTTCAAATGATGTTGATTTTTTAGTTTTTTTCTGAGTTTTCGCCTGTTCTCTTTGTCGATATTTTAAGGCGGGAATGTAGCGATCTTTGAGAATTACTTGTTTAAAGGCTTGGGTGTAGTGATACCAAAATAATAAATCCGAACCCAGTTGCATTGATTCGGAATTATATAAAGCTAAAAAGTGAAGATCTTGCAGCAGCTTGATGATATTAATCGCACTGGCAGTTCGATACGAACTAGTTTTGACTTCAGTTACAGTCTGATAACAATCGATTTGCCAAGATTGAAAATCATCGTATTCTTCAGGAATTTCTGATTCTAGATACCTGCTTGACTCAGGGGATGGTAATGGTTGGTTGTTGGCAGTCGGTAAGATAAAGTATTTACTAGAAATACGTTGCTGTATAGTCGCTTCAGTGTCTTTGATTCCTAATTCTTGACTGAGAAATATTCCCAACTCCTTTGAGTCTAAATGGGCGGGATGAATCTGTTGCTTGTTTTTTCCCTTGGGTTGTTTTGAGAAGGAAGTTTCTACCCAGAGATAAAATCCCCCAGATTGGATGTAATCAGGTTTTGCATCTGGTATCCAAGTACCGTGAATAACTTTCATTCTCAATGCTAATTTGAAACTTCGTCGTAACTAGATTTTATCGGTATCTGTGGGATGTAAATCGTATTTTAGTAAAATTAAATATCTATGTATGGCAGGAGGTAGAGGGAGATAGGGGAGATAGGGAAAATGGGGAGATGGGGAGAGCTCACAAGGGTAGACTTTTTACATTTAAGGCTGAAATCAAGACAAGGGAGACAAGGATGACAAGGAGACAAGGGAGCAAAAGCCGATTATTTCGTTCAAATGATAGTAGATCCTCACCGTTTTGTTAAAAACCTACCCTTGTGAGGATGGGGAGATGGGGAGATGGGGAAGACAACTAACCACTGTACGGTCGTTTCATGAAACGACCTCTACAAACTCCGAACTCCGAATTTTGAACTCCGAACTATTAACTCCTAATTTTGAAGTAGATAGAAAGTAACTTGCCCCGATCTTTTTAGGTTTTAGTCTGTAGTTTGTTTACTAAATCATCAAAAGGTTGCCAGTTGTTATCTTCGGAAATTGCTTGCCATACCGATTCAATAATTGGACGTAATAAAGCAGTAGGAGGATTGTGAAACTCAAGCCGATCGCCTACTACTTGTAGTTCAGAAACAGGCAATTTATTTAAGCATTTATGATAAAGGTTGCGCCAGCGATCGCCAAGAGAATTCTTGTCTGAGTTACTTATTTGCCCACTAAAGATAGCATTTTCTAAAATCAAATTACTATCTTCTCGCCAACCGTAATTGAAACCCTGGGCTAATTCGCTGAAGAAATCGTGATAGCCAATCTGGGTATCTTTTAATAATTGAATTGTGATGGTTATTAGTTCGGTGGATAGAGTAGAAAACCCCTCAAAACCTAATTTTTGCCACATTAGTTGTTGGTAATGCTGCTGATAACAATCGTCAAATTCTGTCAATACAACTTCCAACTCAGACTGTTCTGTAACCATCGCCAAAGGTATTTGCAGCATCTCTAGATTAGACTTACAGATATAGGGTTGATTGCCGTAGCTGTAGCGTCCACCATAATCAAAACTGGCTGCGGTAAAGCGGGGATTATAAGTCGGAATAAAGGCATAGGGGCCATAGTCGAAACTTTCTCCTGTAATTGACATATTATCGGTATTTAAGACCCCATGACAAAAACCCGCAGCCATCCACTGTGCTACTAATTGAGCGGTTCTAACTACCAACGCCTCATAAAATTGCAGGTATTTAGCCTCTGTATCGGCAATGTCGGGATAATAAACTGCGATCGCACCATCTAATAAGTTACTAATCAGATCTGGACGTTTGAGATAATGTAGTCTCTCGAAAGTACCAAAGCGAATGTGGGAACTACTACACCTAACCATTACCGAAGAACGAGTCGGGGAAGGTTCGTCACCTCGCCACAAAGATTCCCCTGTCTCAATCAAACTCAAACAACGAGAAGTTTTAACTCCCAACTGATGTAGTGCTTCGGCTGCTAATACCTCTCTAACTCCTCCCTTGAGGGTTAATCTACCATCCGCGCTACGGGAATAGGGAGTCGTCCCAGAACCTTTTGTTCCCAGATCGTAGAGATCGCCGTTAACACCTCTAATTTGTCCGTATAAGAAGCCTCTACCATCGCCTAAAAAGGGGTTGTATGCCCCAAACTGGTAGCCATGATAGCGTAAGGCTAAAAAAGGACGTACAGCGCGAAATTTGCCAAACGCCTCGATAAAGTGGCGATCGCTGACTACTGTTGGATCTAAATTGAATAAAGGTAACAGCGAGTCATTACGGAAACGCAAGTGATGTTGGGGAAATTCCGCAGCAGCTACCACATCATAATAGTCATCACCCCAATTTTCCATTACGGGTTCGTATTTTAAGTTGAGTAGAGGATTGGAGTTGGTTTCCATGTTTGGTAGTAAAATTAGAAGACAACAAGGTTTTAAAATTAATCTCTGGGAAATTACCTAGCTTACCAATTTTTTAAACTCCGATGCCAGATCCAATTATGTATCAAGAGGATGGCTATGTTGTCCTCGAATCCGATCTCCCCGAACAATTTATGACCGCTACAGAATTAAAAGATAAGCTGATTAATCTTTTGCTGTTAGATGAAGTAATTATTCCTAGAGAATTGGAACGGTTTGATACTCCAGAATTGCAGGCTCAGCATTTACTCGATAATTATTTTGAGTTGGATATTGGTGCCAATAAATATCTTCAGTGGTATGTGGTACGTCTAGAAAAATAGTTGACAATACCGATTTAATTATTAATAGCTACTCATCAAAACCTCGTGGAAACACTGAGGTTTTTTGCTTGCTTTTTTTTGTTGCGTATTTCATGAAAGAGGTTATATTAGTATTTATAGATAAAGATTATAAATAGTAAAAAAACCACTGTTATTGTATTGATAAATAAGTAAAAATATCAATGTAAAATTTGGGTTAATGCTTCAAATAAAAGATATACATTAACTCAAGTGTCATCAGTAGTTCTACTTAACTTTAACCATAAAGATACTGATATTTATCGTTAATTACCCAAAACAAAAAAATCATTTTAGCTATAGTAGTTCGCAATTATTCGTAAGCATAAACGAAATCGATGTTCGATGTTCAAAGACTGATGATTAATAACAATCGACAAAATAATTTCAATAACTTAGAGAAGATGACTAGAGAGAATCTATTCTTTAAGCACGAGCGGAATTAATTTTAACTTCTACGGTTATTGTCTAGATTTAGGCTTGCCCAAAGTCCCTTGAAAATAAGAAATATAAGAAATATTAACTAGGTAAAATGTTGGACAAAGATTTTAATTGGCTAGAAGATGCAGATAGCTATCATGGAGTTAAGCTTCAGGAAAATGATAGTTATAAAAAAATACCTGATTATTTTCTACAGCAGCCTTCAGAAACTACAATAGAGGCTGGTAATCGAGAAAAGCTAGTCTCTTTAGCTGAGGTAGAATCTCAAGTTTGGCAGGGAATTAAATTAGAGCAAGCTAATAAATTAAAAGAGGCAATAGAGCATTATCGTCAAGCAGTAAAGTTAAATTCGCAATCAGCTGTCGCCCATCATATT
This sequence comes from Pleurocapsa sp. MO_226.B13, assembly GCA_030064795.1. The sequence goes on from JASJEI010000215.1 coordinate 16,293, forward strand.
TTAGCGATCGCTCTAAAAAAACAAGGTAATTTAACTGAAGCCGATTATTATCATCGTCTGGCACTATCTTTGGGCAACAATAGTAACGCAGAGTCACAAAATAGTTCGGCTACCTCGTCTCAATCTAGCTCGGCAATTGTACTACCTAAGTTAACAGCAATTGCTCCTGGAACTTATGTCGAAAATAATCAATTAGAAGTAGCTAAAATTTATCTACAACAAGCTAAACTTTACTATACTCAGTCTCAATGGCAAAAGAGTATCGATGCCTGCGAGGAAGGATTAAAAATCTGTCCAGATCTCTCAGAAATTTATAAACTTTATGGTAATGCTTTACAGCAAATGGGTAAGATAGCCGAAGCAATCGGTTATTATGCTCGGGCATTAGCTAAAGATCCCAATATTGCGGGTGATGTCTATGCCAATATTGGTAGTCTTTATGCCAAGCAAAATAATTGGCAAGAGGCAATAGAATACTATCAAAAATCCTTAGCTAAAGAGCCAAAAGCAGCTAAAGTATGTCTGCATCTGGCTAGAGCTTGGGAAAAACTAGGAGAAGAAGAGCAGGCTTTAAATTGTCTGTTGCAGGCTTTAAATTTGCAGCCAGAAATCTTGACCGTCGGGCAACATTTACAGTTAGCAGATGATTTGTTAGCCGAAGGTAAAGTGAAGTCGGCAATTAGTTGTTATGAGTATGCCCTGGGAATCAAACCTGATTCCAAACAGATTTATCAAAAACTAATTAAAGCTTTAGAACGAGATGGTCAATGGGATAAAGTTAATAGTTACTATCATCAACTAGTCAAACTCAAAGAAAATAATCGCCAAGGCGATCGCTCGTCGGCGAAAAAGTTCAGAATTCAAAATCTCCTTAACAGTAAACCTGGTAAATTCTTACCACCGAGCAAACCAAGATTAAATCCAGCCTCTACAGCAGTTAAGCCTCAAAAACAAACAGGGTTAGATGGGACTGCGTTGCAATATATCGAGCAGCTAAAACAACAACCAAACTCGACTGAAATCAGAGTCAAACTAGGTAATCATTTTGCTCGTCAACAACAATGGCAACAGGCAATAGCCTATTACCAACAAGCAATTAAGCTTCAACCAGATTTAGCGATCGCCTATCTCAAATTAGGTAAGATTTATGGCGTTTTGGGCAAAAAACTAGAGGGTGCGGGATTAATGCTCAAGGCATATAGTTTGCAGCCAGAAATTGTCCCTGCCGAACAGCACGATAAGCTCGGTGATTTTTGGGTTAAACAGCGTAAAATTAAATTGGCAATGGGTTGCTACCGTCGGGCAATCGAACTCAAACCAGATTTTCAAATAGCCTACAAAAAGTTACAAAATCTGATTAGACTAGAGAGGCAACAGCGATCGCTTAAGTCGATTGAGGGTGACAAAGGTGATTCTGGAGCGGGAAATCAAACTACTAAATCATTACCGAGTAAAAAGCCCGAACCCCAAACCCCACAGGCTCGACAATACCTGGAAATGGGGATAGTTGCAGCCCAAGAAAAAAACTGGCAGTTAGCCTCACAATACTATCGACAAGCCATTAGCCATAACCCGCACGACTGGGAAGCCTACTATCAACTAGGAGAAGTATTTCGAGAACAAAAACAATGGCAACAGGCAACCAAATGTTATCAACGTGGAATTGAAATCAATCCTCAAAGCCGTTCTTACTATAGTTTAGGTAAGGTGCAGATTCAATTAGAACAGTGGCAATCTGCCCTCCAATGTTACCAACAAGCAGCAGAACTAGAACCCAAGAACGCAGACATCCAGCACAATTTAGGCGAAGTTTTAACCCACGAACAGATGTGGGACGCTGCTAGGGCAGCTTACCAAAAAGCAGTTGCCCTTAACCCGAAAAATTCTTGGACGCATAACAATTTAGGTTACGCCCAATTACAATTGCAGCAATGGCAAGAAGCTGTCGATAGTTTCCAACGAGCGATCGAGCTTAAGTCAGATTTTGTTTGGTCGCATTACAATCTGGGGGAAGCTCTGACCAAATTAGAACGGTGGGATGAAGCTCTAGCAGCATATAAGTCAGCCCAGGCGATCGCTCCAGACTTACCTGAAGTCAAGACTAAGATCGGTGCAGTTCTCCATCACCGCACCAAACATTCTCAACAGGAAGCACTCTCCTTTTGCAAAACCCAAATCCCTAGAGATCCAGACAACATCGAGCTATATCATCAGGCAATTTCCCTAGATAAACAAGACCACGAACTATATCTGGGTTTGGCTAAGGCTCTAGTCAAACAGGGAAAAACCGAGGAAGCGATCGCCATTTATCAACTGGGGTTAGAAATTCAGCCGAGAAACCTAGAGTTGAGCCAAGGACTCAACCAACTTCTTTCTGGTTCTAACTTGGCTGCAACTTCAATAGCCAATCTTGAGACAGAAATTCTAGACTATTCCCTCAAGCTTCCCTGTCATCCATCTCCAGTTGTTTCGATTATTATTCCCGTCTACAACCAAATCAATTACACCTTTAACTGTCTGCGTTCCATTGCTAAGGTTATTGGCGAACTGGCGATCGAAGTTATCGTCGTTAATGATTGCTCTACAGACAACACCGTAGAAATTTTAGAACCAATTGAGGGGCTAAAACGGATTGATAACCCCGAAAATCTCGGCTTTCTCAAATCTTGCAATCAAGGACTTAAAGCAGCTAGGGGAGAGTATATCTATTTTCTCAACAACGATACCGAATTGCGTCCTGGGGCGATCGAATCTCTCCTGTCCGTATGTCAACGGGATCTACAAGTAGGTGCAGTCGGCTCAAAACTAATCTATCCCGATGGTAGCCTGCAAGAAGCAGGGGGGGTTATTTGGCAGGATGCTTCGGGTTGGAATTATGGCAGAAAAGATAATGCGATCGCTCCTGAGTATAATTATCTCCGTCCTGTAGACTATTGTTCTGGGGCTAGTTTACTCGTCAGAAGAACCACATTAGCAGCCTTAAACGGATTTGATACCAATCTCGCGCCAGCCTATTACGAAGATACCGATCTTTGTTTTGCCATTCGGCACCATCTCGGACTCAAGGTAATCTATCAACCCAAGTCGGAAGTAATTCATCATGAAGGGGTAAGCTGTGGCACAGATTTAACCACTGGAATTAAACGCTACCAATCAATCAACCTGGCTAAATTTAAGCAAAAATGGGCAAAAGAATTACAAGAGTATCCTCTGAATACGGGTAAGGAAGGAATAGCAGCAGCCAGCAGAAGACACTTGGGTAATAAAACCATTCTGGTAATCGATCTCTACGCTCCCTGTTATGACAAAGAATCTGGGGCGCGCCGAATTTGGGAGCTATTGCAGATCTTCAAACAGCTAAACTATCATGTCATCTTTGTTCCCGACAACGGCGCGAAAGAACAGCCCTACGTCGGAATGCTCCAAGATTTAGCGATCGAAGTAATTTATACTCAGGATGGCTACGGCATATCTATAGAACAACAGCTACAAACGTTATTACCGCTAGTCGATCTGGCTTGGGTATGTCGTCCGCAACTATACGAAAAATACGCCCCTTTAATTCGCCAACACCAACAAATTAAACTTATCTACGACACTGTGGATTTACACTATCTCAGGCTGCAACGTGAGGGAGAATTTTCGGATAATACCATAGAAAGTATGCGCCAATGGGTCAGGATGCAGATGCGCGAACTGAAAGCTGCCCATGAAGCCGATCTAACCATTACTATTACTCCTGTCGAACAAGAAATATTACAGCAGCAACAGGTAGATAATTTAGCAGTTGTCCCCAATATTCATCGAGCTTATAGGGAAGTAACACCAGGTTTTCAACAAAGACAGGGACTACTATTTATTGGTAGCTACAATCATCCTCCCAATGTAGATGCGGTGCGTTGGCTAGTTAAAGAAATTATGCCTTTGGTGTGGCAAAAAATGCCAGAAATAACCGTAACTTTACTGGGTAATAATCCTGGAGAAGAGGTACTGGCTTTGAGGGGAGATCCACGAATTTCCGTAACGGGATATGTCTCTGATGTGACTTCTTATTTTCTCAATCATCGAGTCTTTGTTGCACCTCTAAGATATGGTGCGGGGATGAAAGGTAAAGTCGGTCAGAGTTTAGAGTATGGTTTGCCTGTCATCTCCACTGCAATTGGCATTGAAGGGATGAATCTCGATCGCGAACAAAACGTCTTGGAAGCCAACCAAACTGGAGAATTTGCCGAGCAAATAATTAGGTTATACAACCACGAACAATTGTGGCAACAATTAGCCCTTGATAGCAGAAAAGCGATCGCCTCTTTTTCGCCAGATTTTATTCGACAAAAGTTAGGACAAATTTTTGAGAATTTACTCGGCGAATCAGGGAAAAAACGCAGTAATTAAAACTATATTTTATTTTCTCAAACTAATTCAATTCTTTATTTCTAAATAATTAGATCTATCTCACCATGAAAACCACTAAGTTATTAGATACACTTCCAGAATCAGCCAATTTTTCTTCGGTGGAGTGGTTGACCGAGCGAGCCGTAAAAAAACATAAAGAAGGTAAGGCAGAAGAAGCGATCGCTTTTTATCTAGAACTAATTGAATTAGACAGTCATCAGCCAGCCTGGGTTTATGCCAATGTAATTACTTTATTTTCTCAAGCGCGACGTTTTGATGAAGCCTTGAAAATAGCTCAAGGAGCGTTAAATATTTATAGCGATTCTGATGAGATTTATAGGGCTTTAGGTTTAGTCCACGAACAGCAAGAAAATGACTCTCAATGTATCGAAAACTATCAAAAAGCGATCGAACTCAAGCCAGAGCAACCTGATTGGTTGTATTGTAATTTAGCCAAAAAACTATTACAAACCGAGCAAAGCGAAGAGGCAATTAATATTAGCAAACGAGGTATTATTTTCTATAATAACTTTCATTATTTATATTACATTTTAGGCAATGCACTCAGCAAACAAGAACAGTGGGACGAAGCGATCGCTGCTTATCGTCGCGTTCAAGAATTAAATCCAAATTGGTCGGAAATAGAAGAAAAACTCAATCTAGCTGTCTATAAAAAAAATCAAGCAGAAAGAGCTATCTATAATACTTATCACTTCCGAGAATCTAGTTTTGAA
>JASJEI010000007.1 GCA_030064795.1 Pleurocapsa sp. MO_226.B13
AGGTCGGGATAATTAAACTCAACTATGTTTACTTTTGTCAAGTAGATTTAATCCTTTGATTGATATTAAGTTGAAGCGAATTTACATTTTGTTACATACTTCAGGTTATTTATGTCTGTCTACTTATCAATACTTTGTTGAACTTCTTGATAGTTGGGTGTTGTCTGGGGAATTTTTTGCGCAATCGCGATCGCCTGACTATAACTATGAGCATTTGCCTGGATTTTTGCAGCTTCTAAACCACATTTGCCCAACCAAGTTGCAATTAGTTTGTTATCTTTTTGGGGATGTTCTAAAGCGGATTGATAGCACTCTTGATAGTTTTGTTTTAGGTATTGATTTTCTAAGTTTTGTACTGCCAAAATTAGGTCGCTATCGCGCTGTTTGCCCTCTTCGTCGTTGGTGGTTGCTTTATCGATAGGTGTTTCAGTGGAAGCTATAGATGTAGAGTCGTTGTCAGCAGTGTCTCTACTAGAGATTAAATATCCTCCCGTTCCCAAAAAGGCGATGGCGATCGCGACTGCACTAGCTATAAATTTGAGGGAAAACTTGTTTCGTTGCTCATTTGTATTATTAGTCGGGCGATCGTCTAGATTTAGGCTCAAATCCGAGCCAGATGATAAATTTGTCTGATTATCGTCTATTTTGGCTTCTGTTGCTGTTGTAAACACCAAAAGAGATTTTATAGCGGAAAACAAGGAGAACATACCTTGAAGACACAAGTAGTTCTTGAACAAAAAAGCGAAAAGATAATATGTTTAGGGCATGGTAAGGGAAGAATTCATGATTTTCGACTATTTAAAACCAGTGGAATTAAATTTTCTGAATTAGTTAAGGTTATAGCCGATAAAGGCTATCAAGGAATTGCCAAAATTCATCAGCAAGCGTGAAACTCCAATTAAAAAACCCAAGGGAGGAAAGTTGACAAAAGTCCAGAAGAAATATAACCGTCAATTAAATCGATTAAGAATAGTCGTTGAACCCCTGACCGACTCGGATTTAAAATCCGAGTCGCAAGCAGGGGTGCATTCCGCACATGTTAATCGCCGGCTAAAAATCTTTAGAATTTTGTCTTGTCGATATCGAAATCGCCATCGAAGATTTGGATTAAGAAGTAATTTAATTGCGGGAATTTATAATTACGAATTAGCTTGACAATTTGAGTTAAAAAATAAATCGATCGAACAATTTCAGTAATTAGTTAATAACTGAAACAATTTTTGCTGTTAACTTTTCTAGTTGGCGATCGCCGTCTAATACTTAAGATCAAAAATCGACCAATTATTACTATTTCGATTACAGAAAATTGAGATAAAAATAACCTTTGAATATACCATAAAAAACTTTTGCAAGAGTTCTAATGAGCCAACTGCACCCTGGTAGTGTATGTTAAAAACATGGCTAAATTAGATAAAAATGACTTGGCACAGATGAACGAAGACTACTTCAAGTCTCTCGAAAAAGAGAGATTGATAGAAGTTGCCAAGAATTTACATCAATTAGCTACGGATTTATGGTCAAAGCAACAACAAAGTTCGGAAAATAGCTCCCAACCCCCATCACTCGATAATCCTTACACTTCAATCCCAACAACAGAAGAGTCGGCTTCTTCGTTCAGAATCCGAATCCAAGTCGGACAACACGCTCGTCGGAGAAAATAGATGAGTCTGTGGGTCAAGAAAAGAAGAAAAACTCTGACAGAAAGCCAGGGAAGCAACCAGGAGCTAAAGGATTTGGTCGGACTCAAATTCTGAAGGCGGAAGTAATCATTCCACACTATCCGAGTCAATGTTCCGCTTGTAATCATGATTTAAATGAATTAGATGGTCGGAGGTACATGGGACATTATGTCCTGGAATTAGAACCAGCCGAATCAGGATTTAGGATAGTCACATCTTTACATCACTATTATCAAACAACTTGTAGTTGTGGTCATTGCACCCATGCCAAGCCAGGGATGGGATATGTTTCAGTAGTGGAAGGAAGAAGCCAAGATTTAAGATTAACGGAGTATGTTCTGGTCGGACCCATCTTAGCCACATTTATTGCTTCCCAATCGTGTTCGCTACCGAATGAGTAGTCGCAAAATTCAAGAGTTTTTAAAAGATTGGACTAATACTGAACTGAGCATCGGCACTATAGATAGATGTATCCGAGAAGCGGGAATTGCTTGTGTGCCAGTAGTTGAAGAGTTAGTCCTCCAACTACAAAAAGCCGATATCCTGCTATGGCATGAAACTCACGCTCTACGAGAGCGGAAAACTACATTGGCTCTGGGTGGCCGTCAGCACCAAAACCGCAGTCTTTCATATTGGCTCTCGCCGAAAAGAAGAATTATCCTATTTGGTGACATCCGCTTTTATCGGTTGGCTGATTAGTGATGGTTATGCTGCAAGCGCGTTCTTATCCCAAAAGACAAAGGTGTTTAGCTCACTTAATTCGTAAAGCCATTGCCATCACAGGAGCCATTAACCAAAAAGCGGTGCGACCCTGCTGAGGTTTCCTCAGCCAAGGAACGCGCACCAAGAAGCCGCCCAAATTGGACAATGGATTTTAGACGATTTAAGAAAATTAATTGCCACCATTGCTGATGGCAGTGAAGACAATCGTCTGCTTCGTAAACTGCTCGCTGGTCTGAGGCGAGTTGGTCATCTAGGCAAAAAGGCTGACCATACGCTCGTTACAAGCCAAGGGCCAAAGAGATTCTGAATGATTGGGATGCAGTAGTCGCAATGCGTGAAAAATCCTGAGTTGCCGACCACCAATAATGAAGCCGAACGGGCATTACGTCATGCTGTGATTGCTCGCCACATTGGCTTTGGTACTCGCACAAGAGAGGGGAGTTTAGCTTATAGTTCTTTGTTGAGTGTTATTGAAACTTGTCGTCTGAGAGATATTAATCCTTGGTCTTACATCGCCGAGGTTTTGGCTTTGGCTAGACAAGGAATTGGTCCACCACCATTTCCTGTTAGCAGTTAATTAGTGGACAGTGGTAGAGATATCCAGTGTCCTCAATTTCCCTTGCTTTTTTCGAGGGGAAATGAGTGGTTACACCAGCACCCCCTCGAAGCGCGCCGATTGGTACGGTTGTCGAGCCGATTGATGAGAGCCTCAAATTAGTTCACGAGAATTCTGGTCGAGTTTTTACCATCGAACGTTATCGTGCGAGCGATAAAATTCACCTTGGTCGTTAAGACGGGATACCGAGCGATCGCCCAGTTATAGACATAAGTGGAATTCCTTTTGCGGAAAGAATTTCCCGCTTTCATGCCTATATCTTGTGGGACAACCGCCTCAATAGCTTTACCATTAGCGACGACAACAGTACCAACGGCACGATTCTTAACGGTCGAGTCCTCAATCCCCTACAGTCTTATCCCCTGCATCCAGGCGATCGCCTAGAATTTGGCAGAGAACAAAAAGTGATCTTTACCGTCCAAATCAATTAGTAAGTAACCAAAGGTTCGATCGCTAATCTTCTAGACCAAAGTCTAATGACAAGAAGAGAGGATTTTTTTTAAGCTAAGCCTACAAAATCATCTTCATTATTAGAGATTCAGATGATCGCTGCTGTTATCCAGACTCTAACCGAGATACTGGTAGAAAACTCTCCTCTGATCGGGAACGTTGAGATCGATCTCAATCATCCTCAAACAAGGCATGATGTTAGACCAGCATTGAGCCTTTATTTGTACGAACTTACCAAAAGCGACCATAATTATCGAGGCGATCGCGACTGCCCATTAGATACAGAGCATTATATTGTTGGCTGGTACGATCTATCTTTTGTAATTATTCCCTGGGATTGGACGGTATTGGGACAATGGCAGTTATTATCAGAAGTTTTGAGATCATTGCTTCCCCACCAATTAATCGTTCAAGACAAATCCTTTGCGGTTAACGGTTTTTTCCTCAATGGCGGAGGACGCTGCTGGATTTGTAGTGTGGGGACTCATTTACCAGGAAAACAACCACCTCCAGAACAAAGCGGTCTAGAAATTCCTACCCGTGGTGGAAATCGCCCCTCGCTGCGGTTTGGATTTAAAAACCCTAGAGCTAACCTACCCCCATTAACGATCGAAATTCAAGACAGTACTCCCAAAGCTTTACCTCCCAATACCGAAGGAGAACCCCCTGAAAATACGGGAGAATTTTTCAGCGTCGTGGTCAAACAGGGCGATCGCATTGTCGAAAGATTCGATAACCTGACCATGAATCAGGAAGTCAATTCTCAAGTGGCGGACTATGTAGTCAATCGAGTAGGACAATCGCAAATATTACAAGTAGCGGATATTTCTCAAGTAGGAAGACCCCTGGCCCGTAAACCTGCAACTGGTGTATTTCGACTAAACTTACCCCAAGTGGTATCCCGTCCCGAAAATTTAACGCGGGAAATGAAAGGAAGCCAAGACGATCGCACGGGGGTACAGGGAATGTTTGAGATTGACGAAATCAACATTCTCGCCTGTCCCGATCTGATGAAAGTATATCAAGAGGGATTAATGAGCCTCGACCAAGTTCACGACATCATGACTTTGTTGGCAAAAGCAATCTATTTGTTTGCAAATACAATACAAGGTGGGGGGGTGAGTGAGGAAGATACAACTGAAGTGCACCCATAAAATTGGACTACCAAGCTCTGAAAGCTTGAGCAAACTCTACATGGGTAATCAGGTAAGAAGTTGGGACTAAGCGGAAAAAGAAAATTTTTATTCTTTTCCGCGATCGCTAATAATACCAGTTCTCAAAAGTCATTGGAGACTTAGTTTTAATTAAAAATTCAAAATTCAAAATTCAAAATTCAAAAACTAAACATAGTAGGACTTTGAAGAATTTTAATTAATAAAAAATAATTTGCTATCTTTCTAGCTAGTTTCGAGAAATGGTATAAGTCAAATCGCGATCATGCAGTGCCAGCCTTTTTTGAATTAATTTCTTGAGACTTTATCTTTTGGCTGCCGAATCAAGTTTAAGAGGCTAAAGTAGCAAATCGTGAGGGACGAGTACCAAAAGTGTAAGCCTCCGTCCACCATTCCCAAACTCGAACTAAATTGATAGCTGCTGCGGTAATAATATGCTGCAATCTGGTCTTGGGAAAACCTCGGTAGCGGCAACGACGTAAACCGAAGGCTCTCGTTCCTTGAGAAATCGTGTCTTCAATCCCAGCTCGGGCTGAATATTGCTCCTTAAACTCAGAAGTCTGTTGTCGTGCTCTGGCAGCAAAAAGAGTCTCATGCAATTGTTTGGGTCGTAAAGTTAGGGTTCTGACTCCAGTTTTATCTCTGGTACAATCGGCACGAAATGGGCAACTGTGACAATCAGCCTTTTTAAATCTTACAGAAATAACTGGTTGTTGATATAGATTAAGTCTTTCTTTCCAGAAACTGGACGATTTCCCTTGAGTACAGCGCACTTTTTCTTGCTCCCAATCGAGCTCAAAATTAGCCAGGGCAAATCCCTTGTCAGCCCTCGACTGCCATTGGGAGTCTCCAGGAGCTGGGCCGATTAGATCCACCTCATAATGATTTTTTGAATCAACCAGTAACTGAGCGTCAATATAGCCAGCATCGGCTAAATGCTTGTCGGGAAGTATTTCCCGAACAGCTAGAGTTTGATGAACATTTTCAGTCACTTCATGATCTTTAGTCGTTGCTGGTTAAAAAAGTACGTTCAAGAGCAAAATCGTCCTGCTTCGTGTTAAGTTCCCCCTTCACCCATCGCCTTTTCTATCGAAGTAGGCGTGGGTCTTCCCGCTCACGAAGATAAATAAATCAATAAGAGTTTTCCAAGTTTCCCAAGCTTCTTGCACGTATATTCCCATTTGAGAGAAATCTCAGTTACGATTTTTCTCTTAAGGTAGCAATTTACCAACACGATAACATTGACCAGAAGACGAAGATTATACTCCTAGCATCTGTCTGGATCGATTGGTTGGAAAAGGACAATAAGAAATAAAAAGAGCGAAAATAATCGGGAAAATCGCCTGGAAACCGATTTCCCCGAGATTTATTTCCTGAAATTCAATTTTAGACTTAAGTATAATTATGATTAATAACTGTGGGTGCGTAGCATGCCACGCTCCTACGATTGACTAAAAAAATCTTTTTTCTAAAATAATTTTGCACACCTACTTAGATACCGCAATCATTAGTGCGATCGAGAATCCCCCTTATGTATGTGCGATACCACATTCCCGCCCCCGTTTCTCGTCGAAATACACGCGCTGGTAAGTATCCTGGTGGGACATTTGGATTAAACTTTTCCCACAGATAATCATAGGTCATCCAGTCTCCCTGACGCCATCCCAATCTATCGCCCAAAGAATTAAAAGATGATTTCGTCTTTTGGTATTCTTGATTCTGAATGCTAAAACCAAAGCGACCTTGAGTATAATGATGCCAAAGAGAGTTGATGGTCTTTAAGTCGTTACAGGGGAAATTTTGGATGGATTGGTTGGTAAGATAACCTCCCTCGGCAGCTTGGAGTATAACTTCGCGTGTTTCAAGATCTGCTGCTTTCAGATTGCCTGCTTCTAAGTAATCGCGTAGTTGGCTATAGTCAATTCCCCTGTCGCTTGTTAATTCAACTTTTTGCTTATTTTCTGCGACTGGCTCTTTAAATCTGCTTTTTTCTGTCGGCTTTTCAACTTCAGCTAGTTGTCTTTGTCTTTCGACCCACTCCTGCTGCTGCTGGCACTCATCCAATAGAACTTCTGCTTTATTGTGTAAGTCTGAATAGTCTTGGGGAAATGTTTCCGCTTGCTGTATGCATTCTTGATATTTTTCGCCTGCCCACAGCACCTCGATTTGCTTTAAAGCTTCTTGTGCCTGTAAGTAAGAGTGCCTGTTGCTGATGTAAGTATAACCAGCAAATATACTGGCAAGCACAGCTGTAATCCCTGCCCCAATCAGCAGTCCAGATTTCTTAACAGGTGTAAGGATAGAAGCCTGGCTTGACTTTAAATCTTCTGATGATCCTGATGAACTGGCGGAGAAATTTGAACTGACCTCTGGTTTCTCATCAAGGGTTACTTCTCGAATTGGCTGTTTGGGTTTAGGGGCTACCTTCGAATCGCGTATCTCAGCCCTTGTAGCTGTCTGAGCATCATCATTTCCTTTTCTTACGGAAAAACTATTAGTAAAAGCGTTTAGCAATTCCTCTGTATTGGAAAATCTATCTTCAGGAGATTTTGCCAAACACTTCATAACCATACTTGCTAATTCAGATGCTATCTGTTCGCATCCTGGTTGTTCTTTTAACGGTTTGGGAGGAACTCTAATATGGCTGGCAATCCAATCTGCTTGAGAAGGAGCAAAATCGTTATCCAAACTATAGGGATTTCTGCCAGAAATAGCTTCATACAAAATAATCCCCAGACTATAAATATCACTTCTTTGGTCAATATTTGCCAGTCCCCGACATTGTTCGGGAGAGGCATAGCGATAGGTGCCGATAAAAGTCCCTTCTTTAGTTAATTGAGTAGAATTTTGGGCATCAGCACTAATATTTTTGGCAATACCAAAATCAAGGATTTTAACAATTTCGCCCAAGGCACCACCAGCAACTAAAAAAATATTATCGGGCTTTAAATCTCGGTGAACAATACCTTTTTGATGAGCTTCTTTTAGTCCAGCACAGATTTGACTAATAATATTTAAAAGAGAGTCTAGAGGTACTGTTCGCTTTTCTGTTAAGAGGTTTTGTAAGGTTTTACCTTCAAGATGCTCCATGACATAAAATGGCGCACCATAAAAAGGAGGTCGATCGCTCGTTACCCCAAAGTCAAAAACTTGAATAATATTGGGATGTTTGAGACAAGAAATCGCCTTAATCTCGCCCATAAATCTTTTAATCAAATGTTTACCACTCGCAGTAGAATAATTAGTCATTAATTTAATTGCTACTACGCGGTCTTCAAATTTAGTATCTAAAGCTTGATAAACTTTACTCATTCCTCCCTGTCCGAGTAAAGTTTGCAAAAGATAGCGATCGCGATCGCCAATCGTTTTTCCTTCTAAAAAATCTTTTCTGACAAAAGGAGTGCGAGGCAGTTTACTCGAATTCGGTTCAACTGTGGTTTTGTCATCAGCTTGAGAAAGATTTAAACCTAACTCGTTTAGTGTCTCTTTAGGTTTGGGACGCGATGAATCTGAAGCACGATCGGACATATTTTTAAAGTGGCTTAATTCTAAGTAAATATATGGAAAGAAACATCCAACTTATGCAACTCTATAATTCCTGTTTTTTGTCAAGTGTCCAAAAACATTGGCAACATGAATATTTTTAGGATAACAATAATTGCTTAATTTAAACTAATTACAATAAATCGGCACTCGCACTTCTTTTGTAATTTTGAGATTACCCAGTTTCTGGTAAGCTTAGACGCATTTAAATTGGATCGAGTACATTGAATTTTCAATTGTTTCAGCCGATTTGATCGTCAGGTTAAGTGCGAAATAGCTTAGAAGTTAGGTAAATCAAGCTAATATCATTTAGCAAAAATAGCTGGATAAATAGACAGTAAATTGTAGTACCGCGTCTAGACTAAAATACTCTCGGAAGAAAAAAGAGAAAAAAGAAGCCGCTTAAAACAAATTTTTCAACTATCACCATTATTCTGAGCTTTGTTGGCAAGCTGAGTCAAATTCTCATGCGCCCCAATATTTGAACTGTACCGTTTAGTTTGGCGGTAGGGTAAGTTAGTCTAAACTCCAGTTTTGATTTCAGCTATTTTTAACTTGCTGAACTATTTTCTGATGATTTTTCTTAGTCTAAACTACAGTGATCAACCTTTTGACTCAAGCTAACGATAGGCGGGATTCCTTTCCAGTTAATAGTTTTCACCCAGAACAACATGGTTTCAACGTTGCACAAAAGAGTGCCATTCCAATGTTGTTCTAAAATGCCCCAACAGCGTTCAATGGGATTGTATTTGCGCTCGATAAGGAGGAAAGTGAAGTAACTGAATAGATTTTCCTATGTTGTCGGATAATTCTACCATTCGGTTTAGAAATTGAGTCCGAATCCCACTATTTTCTGAGCCGTTATCCACTTTGATTTGAATCAAATCTATCTGTTGCTTTTCGAGTGGGGGAATCTTGTTCCACCACAGAAATAAACTATCTACGATAAAGTCACTGGTTTTGTAGGAACTGCCAAAGTTGAGATATAGTTGTCCACTGTCTTCATCCAAAATTCCACAAGGAATATATTTTTCTGTGACTCCCATATCGATTTGCTTTTTATTTCCTCATCTTAATTTATTTGGTATCTTCTTTGCTGGAAATCACCTTAGATGCAATAGTTTGATTATTTCTTGAAATAAGATCCGTACAAAATTGCCAGGGGTTATTTGACTGTTTTGATTGGGAATTAAGTCGAACAAGGTTGTATTTGATACAGGTTTAAAATAGTCGGATCCAGAGGACGAAAGAATTGCCAAGCGCGATCGAGCTGTTCTGTAGAAGTATCCAACCTCAGTAAAGAGTGGTGTTGCTGGATATTTTTCCAAAGACTTAGATTGACGATCTTGTCTGTTTGGAGAATTGGCTTAGATTTGGGTGCTATTTGCCCCAAGACAATTAGCCGACGAGTTTTACGATTAATTAACGCTACATGATGGCGATCGCGCCAAACTTGATATTCTTTAATTTCAGATAGGTGAATTTTGGTGTTGTCGTTGAAAAAAAAGCGATCGGTTACATTAATCGCAATTTGTAGCAGTTTGCTTTGTCGGACATCTGTAAGATTAGAAACTTGCGTGGCAAACATAACTCGATTCAAAACTAATGACCAATAACCAATGACTAAATCTTACAAATTTCCTCCCAGATATACATCTGCAAAATGTATTAAATTGTTCTCTAACTAAATAGAGAGACAGCAACTTTCTGATTTTGGTCGATCTACTGAGTAGATTTTCCTACGACTAAAGTTCCAATAAAATTCGATCCTTCATCTTTTCCCGCTGCGGATTACCTAGGTCTAATCGCGATCTAAACTAAAATTGGGAATGGGTATAATGCCCTTTTTCTCCATTAAGACAATTGACGAACGTGGAGCAACTCGGTAATTATTTTGATAGATTTTAGTCGCCCTCGTAAAGTCAGAAAAATCATGGGGTGCGGGTAAAGCAGTATCAATAATGCGATGCCAGTGGTTTCCTCGTCGTAATGGCGGTAATTCAAATCTCAGCGGTTTCCAGTAAGCATTGAGAACTACATAGAGATGTTCCTCTTTAGCTGGATGAGAGAGAGAAAAAGCTAGAGAATGGGAATCTTCTCGCCAATCAGGTTTATACAGGCGCGTTCCGTGCCAAATCAGATGGGGTTTAAAACTTCTTTTCCCAACTTCCAAAAATCGTTCTTGACAGAAAATTTCTAATCCTTGAACAAAGTGAATCAACTTTTTGACAAAACGCAATAAACTACCGTTCTTCTCTACCAAACTCCAGTCGAACCAACTTAATTCATTATCCTGACAATAGGCATTATTGTTACCCAATTGAGTATGTCTAATTTCGTCTCCCATCAGCAACATCGGTGTTCCTTGAGAAAGAAATAAAACCGTCAGAAAGTTTTTAATTTGTCGCGATCGCAATTGCTCGATTTCAGGATCGTCTGTTTCTCCTTCTTCGCCACAGTTCCAACTAAAGTTATGATTGCCACCATCGCGATTTCCTTCTCCATTAGCGAGGTTGTGTTTGTGATTATAAGACACTAAGTCATTGAGGGGAAAACCATCGTGACAGGTAATAAAGTTGACGCTACGGTTAATATCAGTATCCAGTCGAGAATAAATATCGGGACTGGCTAAAATTCTCGCTGCTAGAGTTTTGACCATCCCGCGATCGCTTTTGACAAATTGGCGTACATCATCCCGAAACGGGCCATTCCACTCCGCAAACCAATCAGCTAATTCCACAAATTGACCGACACCATATAATCCTGCTGCATCCCAGGCTTCGGCGATTAATTTGGTTCCTGCTAAGACAGGATCGGACTCGATGATGGAAATAATATCCATCATCCCGGTTTTGGGCTGAATTGGCTCGCCAAAGGTATTTCTGGCTAAAATAGTCGCCAAATCAAAGCGAAAACCATCAACGTGCATCTCGGAAACCCAATAACGCAACGAATCCAGAATTAATCTGCTTACAACGGGATGATTGCCTTTTAAGGTATTACCACAACCACTATAGTTACTGTAGTAAGTCGGGTCTTCTGCTTCTAAAATATAGTAAGTTTGATTGTCTAGACCTTTAAACGAAATAGTAGGGCCTTGTTCGTTCCCTTCTGCGGTATGGTTAAAAACCACGTCTAAAATTACTTCAATTCCTTCTTTATGCAAGGCTTTGACCAGATCGCGAAACTCATCTACCGCTCCTAGGCGATCGCGTCGCGAACTGTAACCCCTGTGGGGAGCAAAAAAATTAATCGTGCTGTAACCCCAGTAATTTTTTAATCCAGGACGGACATCTTGCGGATCGAACTGATGTACGGGAAGTAATTCGACAGCAGTAATGCCTAGTTCCTTAAGATAGGGGATTTTTTCGATGATACCTGCATAGGTTCCTCTCTTGGACTTAGGTACTCCAGAGTTAGGATGGCGCGTAAAACCGCCTACGTGAAGCTCATAAATGACGCTACTAGCATAGGGAATACGAGGATGGCGATCGCCTTCCCAGTCATAGGTACTGGGGTCTAAGACTACTCCTTTGATTGCTGTGGCGCAGTTATCTCCTGGTCGAGAAGCAGCAGGGCGATCGTAAATTTCTTCCCCGACAATAGCTCGTGCATAGGGATCTAGTAAAACCTTAGCATTATCAAAACGCTGTCCTTTTTTGGGAGCAAATTTTCCATTAACCCGATAGGCATAGATCTGTCCTGCTTTGATTCCTGGGACAAAAACGTGCCAGTAGTAAAAGGTTTTATTTACTCTAGGGTCGAGTCTGATTATCTCAGTTGGCTGTTTGGCATCGGCAGTATCAAATAAGAGTAATCTTACTGCGGTGGCATTTTCCGAAAATACACAAAAATTCACCCCATTAGGATATACTGTTGCTCCTAAAGGGAAACTCTCTCCTGGCAATATTTCTAACATTGAATATTTAGCACTGAATATCTAACACTATGGGAATTTTTAGGTTCAGTCTCCCCGTCCCTTTAAATTATTGGCTCCATAGCCAGTTTAGACTGAATATGAATTTCATTCTGCATAGTTACTTACTTTTGTTAAATATTCGACAAAAAAAATACCCGTAGAAAAACAATAGTCAATCCACAGGCTCGATAAGATTAAATGTTTAATGCTCAATGATAAATATTCTTAGGCGTCATCTAAAGCGACGATACCAGGAAGAGTTTTGCCTTCGAGTAATTCTAGACTTGCACCACCACCAGTAGAAATGTGGCTCATCTTATCGGCGACACCTACTTTTTCTACCGCAGCTACCGAGTCACCACCACCAATGATTGTTACTGCATCAGACTTACCTGCTAAAGTATGAGCGATCGCTTCTGTACCAGCAGCAAATTTATCGAATTCAAATACACCCATTGGGCCATTCCAAATTACTGCATTACAGTCTGCTAAAGCCTCTTGGAAAACTTTAATCGAATCAGGGCCAATATCTAATCCCATCCAACCATCGGGAATATTTTCGATACTGACAGTCTGAGAATTAGCATCGGGGGCAAAGTTATCTGCTACTACCACGTCTGTAGGTAATAATAATTCAACGCCTTGCTCTTTGGCTTTAGCTTCCAAAGTTTTAGCCAGCTCTAGCTTGTCTTCTTCTACCAAAGATTTACCAACGCTCAAACCACGAGCCTTATAGAAAGTGAAGATCATGCCACCACCGATCAGCAGCTTATCGCACTTATCCAATAAAGTTTCGATTACGCCGATTTTACTCGATACTTTTGAACCACCAATAATCGCTGCTAGAGGACGTTTGGGGTTATCTACTGCATCTTGAAGATAATCTAGTTCTTTTTCAATTAAGTAACCAGCAACACTAGGACTCAAATATTTAGTTACCCCTTCAGTAGAAGCATGAGCGCGGTGAGCAGTACCAAAGGCATCATTGACATACAAGTCGGCATTAGAAGCTAACTGTTTGGCAAATTCAGGATCGTTGCTAGTCTCTTCACTATGAAAACGTAAATTTTCTAATAAGACCACCTGACCATTGCTCATACCATTAACAGTAGAAGTAACTGCATCGCCTACGCAGTCATCGCACTTAGTAACCTCTTGTCCTAGTAATTCAGAAAGTCTTTGAGCAACGGGAGTGAGACGTAACTTTTCTTTTACCTCGCCTTTAGGACGACCCATATGGCTACATAAAATCACCTTACCGCCTTTACCAACTAAATCTTTAATGGTTGGCAGAGCAGCCTTGATGCGAGTCTCATCTGTGATGTTACCATTGTCGTCTAATGGAACGTTAAAATCGGCTCTTACTAAAACTCTTTTTCCAGAAACATCTGCTTCTGTTAAACTCGCGACAGTCTTCTTAGCCACTGCGACTTTCCTCCTAGCTGCTTGTTAAATAGATTAATAATAATTACCCAAGTCTAAAGATAAATTTAAATTTTGGGTCTAGGATTAATCTACCAGAGGTGTTGCACTAAAGAAAGCCTTTGAGATCCCCATCTTGTTGAACCGATAAACGGCGATCTCTGGAAGTAGAGAAATTTTCAGTAATTTGAAACCTAACTCAGCTAAAAATCTTTTAAACAAAAGTTTACAGCCAATTTTGTGTTACAAAATCCTCGATTGAAAGTAGCAAGATAAAATCTAGCTAAATACTTTTACCTCGATCGAATAGGTAGCTTGTTTCTTATCTGTCAAAAATTATCCGAACCACTATAAATTAATGAAGAAAGTATTTATCATTGCCTTACCTCGTTCGGGTACATCTTGGTTACAGGGAATGTTGGGGCTTTTGCCTGAAATTGCCACGGTACGGGAAACTCATTTAGTTGACGGCTATCTGAGACATTTGATTAAGACTTGGAACAACGAACAACAAGATCTCGCCCCTGATGGTTTGAAGGCAATTTTTACTGAAGCAGAATTTTATGACTGTTTAAAAGTATTTAGCGATCGCGTTTTAAACAAAATTTTAGAGTTTAAGCCCCAGGCGGAGATTATTCTGGAAAAAACCCCCGATAATCTCAATTTTGTCCCCTTACTCAATCGTTTATATCCTCAAGCCTATTTTATTCATGTCATTCGCGATCCTAGAGCGGTGGTAGCCTCCAATTTAGCCTTAAAACAAGAACCCTGGGGTTGGATTGGTGCTGACAAAGATCATCTAGATTTAGCTTTAAAATGGAAACAAGGCGTAGAAAAAAGCGATCGCGCTGAGAATTTGCTTCAGGAACGGTTTATTGAAGTTCGTTACGAAGATCTCAAAAGCGATCGAGCAGCAGTGTTACTCAATATCACCCAGTTCTTAGAATTAGACTACACCAAGGAACAGTTGACCAACCTCGTACCCCAAACCTCAGCAACGGATTTAGACCGCACCAAAGCCGATTTTCCTACCCACAACCCTTTTTTTGATACCAGAGCTAATTTTTTTCGTCGTGGCGAGATAGACGGCTGGAAACAAGAACTTACTAGCGAGCAAATTATGGATGTCGAAGGGGTATGTCTGAGATTGATGCTCGCTCATGGATATCAACCCACACAATTATAGTCATTCCAATTAGTTTTCTCATAATGGACTAGTTTTTAAGTCAAGAGTCAAGAGTCAAAAGTACGATTGAACGCTCTTGGAAACCAATATTATTGAGTACATTTCCTATTTGTAATGACTAGATCGGCGATCGATGATGATGACCAATGACCAATGACCGATGACCAAAAACGAACTTTAGAAATGAGCAAAATTTGTAGGATAGGTGTAGGATAAAATATAAAGGAACTTAAATTAAGTGTTTATTAATTAAAGATGAGCATGAAATTAGCTGGTATCTATCTTTCAGCAGGCACTCTGTGTCTTTTGCCCCTTGGTGTTAATGCTCAAATTACTCCCGATGGCAGCACTTCAACCACAGTAAATACAGACGGCAATGTTTCCACCATAGAAGCAGGAGATCGAGCGGGGTCTAATTTATTTCATAGTTTTGAGGCTTTTTCTGTTCCCAATGGCAATACCGCTTTTTTCAATAATACAACAGAAATTGAAAATATTTTCTCTCGCGTTACTGGAGGTAATATTTCCGCTATTGATGGCTTAATTCGGGCAAACAATGCCAATTTATTTTTGATCAATCCTGCGGGGGTTATTTTTGGCAATGGGGCGAGGTTAGATATCGGTGGTTCGTTTTATGGTGGTACTGCAGATAGTATTTTGTTTCCTGACGCTGTGGAATTTAATGCTAATGAGACTAGCACGCCTATATTGACTATTAATGCCCCGATTGGGTTGAATTTTCGCGATAATCCAGCCGATGTAGCTATCCAAGGTTCGGGTGTAGAAGTGATAGGAGAACAAAATTTTAATTTATTAGGTGGCAATATTAGTCTCGATACTGGCGGGATCGACGCTTCAGGAGGAAGGGTTGGTTTAGGTGCGGTATCCGCTGCGGGAACAGTTTCTCTGGATGAGAATTTAAGGCTAGATTTTAGTAATGTGGCTTTAGCAGATATCTCTTTAAACAATGGTGCGGAAATTGATGTTAGCGGTGCAGATGGGGGAGAAATTGAGGTCAATGCTCGGAATTTGACTTTATCAGAAAGTATCTTCAATGCGGGGATTAGTGCCAATAATTCTACGATCGCGTCTCAAGCAGGCGATATTACCATTAATGCTACGGAAACCGTTGCTTTAGAGTCGCAAAGCATTATAAGAAATAATGTCAATACCGATAGATCTGGTAATGCGGGAAATATTCTAATTAGAGCTAAAAACTTATCGATCGCTGATAATTCTCGACTATCCAGTATTTCTCAGGGGAACGGAAATGCAGGAAACCTGACTTTGGACATAGCAGAAAATATCGACCTAGACCGAACAGGAGGAATTAGAAGCCAAATCTTGCCCAATGCGATAGGCAATGGTGGAGATATTAAGATCGAGACAACTTCTCTGAATCTTACCGCAGAATCCTCGATCTTTACTAACCTAGCAGGAGAAGGTGAAGCTGGTAACATTACCATTACAGCAAGCGATCGCATTGTTCTAGAAAACAGTAATTTTCAAACCAGCGTTTTACCAGAAGGAGTAGGAAATGCAGGTAACATTGACATTACTACAGGGTCTTTAGCACTTAGAAGAGGTGCTTTAGATGATCGTTCTCAGATTTTAGCTAATACAAGAGGACAAGGT
Organism: Pleurocapsa sp. MO_226.B13; assembly: GCA_030064795.1. The sequence goes on from JASJEI010000007.1 coordinate 16,346, forward strand.
GATGCAGGTAATATTACCATCGCAGCCCAGACAGACATATCTCTTGAAGACAGTAGTTTTTTCTTAGCTTCGGTAGCACCAGGGGGTGAAGGTAGTGGCGGAAATATCGCGATAACTACTACTAATCTATCTCTAACAGGAGAAGCTCAAGACATCAGAGCTAATCTATTGACCGACTCCAGAGGTATTGGTGATGCAGGAGATATTGTCATCAATGCTTTAGGAACTATAGTACTCAATGAATACGGCCAAATAGTTAGTCAGGTTTCTGAAGGAAGGGGTAATGCAGGAAATATCACCATTAATTCAGATGGTTTATTTCTCAATACGGGTAGCTACATTATCAGCAATACAGGCGATCCTATTCCTCCCTTGTTGAATAATATTGGAGATGCAGGAAATATTGCCATTAATTCGCGAATTATTTCTTTAGATAACTTTTCTGAGATTACTAGTAATTCCTTAAGTAATGCAGATGGTAGGGCAGGAAATGTGAGCGTCAATACCGATACCCTAACCATTGCAGGAGGTTCAAACATCAACTCTCTGACTGAAAATAATTTTGATGGCGGTTCGATAGATATTAATGCCCAAAACATTGATTTAATTACAGGGGGCAAAATTGTGACTGCAACTAACAGCAGTGGTAAAGCAGGGAATATCAATTTAAATATTAGCGACAGCATTACTATTGATGGGAACAACACCCCCATTCCCACAGAAGAATTACGCTTTAGGGAAGTAACCCTACAAAAACTAGAGCCTGATACTGGTTTATTTGCCAACACGACTGATGTTTCCAGCGGTAATGGCGGAAATATTAACATCACCACTCCGCAGACTATTTCAATCTTTAATGGCGGAAAAATTGCAGTAGATAGCGAAGGGACGGGTAGTGGAGGAAATCTATTTATTAGTGCTGGCGATCTAGATTTAAATAGTAAAAGTCAATTAATTGCTGCAACCAGAGAAGGTCAAGCAGCACAACAACCCAGTAATATCGAGCTAACACTAGAAAATACTCTAAGCCTCCAAGGAGATAGCAAAATCTCGGCACGGGCTTCTAACAATGCCAACGGCGGTAACGTCACTATCGATGCGGAATTTGTGATTGCTTTTCCTGGAGAAATAGAAGGTAATGATATTATTGCCAGTGCTGATGAAGGATCGGGAGGTAGAATTGAGATTTCCGCCCAAGAAATATTTGGCTTAGAAGAAGGGGAAGCCGAGTCAGAAAACAAAACTAACGACCTCGATGTAACTTCGGAATTAGGTATTGATGGCAGTGTAACCATTAACACTCCAGACATTAACACTAAGACGGGAATTCGCGACTTGCCAGTAAATGCGATCGCTCCAGAAGAAACCGTACAACAAACCTGTTCTGCCACCAACGTCACTGGTGTTAGCAGTCTGAGTCTCCAAGGTAAGGGAGGAATACCAGCCGAACCCACAGATGTCATGACTTCAGACAATATTTTAGCTGCGGATCGATTCTCTCAGAGCGATCGAACCAACTCCAAGCCAGATAGTTTAGTAGGATCGACAACTAGTTCGACTAATTCAGATTACCCTCCCATTATCACCGCTTATGGAGCAATCTATCCCGCCAGAGGTTTAATAGTCACCGATACAGGAGAAATCATTCTCACTCGCTCTGCTAACCAACGTACTTCCAAATCTCCCAATGCAACCTCTAATTGTTTAGCAAACTGATCCTAGTTCGCAAGTTTACCCTTTAGGGTTTAAAAATCAGTTCAGCAAAAAAACGCCTCTAGTTGCAACTGGAGACGTTTTAAAATGTCTAAAATTCAAATATGCTTAACCATAACATAGATATGACTATTTGTCGCACCAAGTGCGATCGCCTCGATCGTCATTTCAACAACTTGACCTAAAGGCAAGAGGACAGAAGAGCAGGAATTCCTAACTCCCGTACAGACAAGGCATGCCTTGTCTCTCCGAACTCCTAACAGTCTCTAGCACAGCGAAAGCCAGCTAAAATCTGTCTGACTTGGGGATAATACCAGTTGCGAAAACTAGTTCTCAAACTAGATCTATTGGTAGCCCAACTACCTCCTCTCAAGACTCGATGTTGGCGATCGAAGTAAACTTCTGAATAGCCTGGATAGGGGTGGCTGGCAAATTCACGATAGCCAGCAAACCAAGAAGCCGTCCATTCCCAAACATTCCCCAACATATCTTGACAACCATACTTACTCAGATCTGGGTAAGCATTTACAGGACTAGTATGACCGATTAAGCGATCGTGATTGCATTTAGTAGATGCACCTAAAGCTGCTTTTTCCCATTCTGCTTCTGTAGGCAGTCTTTTCTGGACAAAATTGGCATAAGCTTCGGCTTCAAAATAGCTAACGCCACATACGGGATGATCTACCCAGTCAGTTGAATCTGACCAATACAGAGGTTGTGCTACAGGATATTCTTGTAACCATTGCCAACCTGAATCTGACCAATACTGACGCTTTTGATAACCCCCCGCAGCCATAAACTGATAATATTGTCCGCAAGTAACGGGATGGCGATCGAGCCAATAGGTATCCAAATGTACTCTATGAGCGGGGCTTTCATTATCTTGAGCTTCTAGGCTATTACTACCCATGACAAATTCCCCTGCTGGTATCTCTACCATCTCGCCTAATTTAATCTCTGGATCGAGAGATGATTCTAGCTGGCTAAAATCTACTGAGAAATGTTGATTGTTGCGCTGTCGATGAAGTTGCCAAATTAAAGTCATGGTTTCACCATGTTGGCTTTCGTGTTGAATTAACCATCGCCAAAGTCTTTCTTGCTGTTCTATCGGTGCAGATTTTAAGTACTCTAAAACTTTAATTCTTACACTAGCAAGATAATCTTGGATAACTTCGATCTGGGGAAGATTTTGACGCTCTTTTTTTGGTAGTCCATCGGCAGCAAACAAACGATGATACTGACGATCCTGGGGAAAGCTGGGAGATAAATTAGCCAGACGTTCCAAAATCCAATAAGCTTCTGTAAAGGCAATATGACCCAAATGCCAGCCAATCGGACTAAAATCTGGATGGGCCTGAGTATAAATAAAAGAGTCATTGACCTCAGATAAGAGATCTAGGGTATTTTGACGAACTCGCTGTAATTCTCTGGCAATAGATTGTCTACGAGATGGTATTGACGATAACTTCAAGGTTTTCTCCTACACCAATAATGCTTTTTTCTGGACAGCTAATCCAATTACCCTCAAACATAGGTTCGGAGGCGACGATTACTGCGTTACTATAAGGCGAACGATCTTTTATATAGTAAAGGGTAGGGCTGGCATCGCGATTAGAATAACGACAGGCAGTTAATTCTTTGCCATTACTCAAAACGATATTAGCTGAAAAACTAATCTTATCTGACTGAGCTAATTTAACCAAAAGTTTGACAGTGTTACTCAAAGCTTGTTTGAGGCTAATTTGCTCGTTGTTTTCTAGTTCATTTACAACTAAAGCAAAGATGTGTTCCGAATCTGTCGTTCCTTCAATACGTTGGTAAGCAAAGTCGCTGAGATTGTTACGAATTGGTCGATAGAGAGTACGTCGAAAATTGTCAATAAAGCCATTGTGAATAAACAGTAATTGCTGATGAGAAAATGGCTGGCAATTAATTATATCTACTGACAAATTAGAGGTAGCACTACGTACGTAGCCTAAATAACACCTGGATTCTATATAGCGTCCTAGCTGTGGTAGGTTGGCATCGTTCCAAATCGGCAAAACATTTCTGTAAGTGTAGGGTAAATTATTTTGCTCTACTGGATGATACCAGCCAATTCCAAAACCATCCGCATTTAATAACCCCGCAGTCATCTCGCGAGGTTGATAGCTTTGAACTATTAATGAATGTTCTGGCTTAATTAGTATACGGTCTAATTGAATCGAGTCACCGATATAGCCTAATATTCGACACATTTATAACTTTGATTTTAAGATAACAGATTATAGCCTTAGCCATGATAACCTTATTTAGCAATCTATCGGCAAGATTTACGATTCTGTTGCAAAAAAATTAAACTAACAAAAAAATTATATAGATAACTAATTTTTTATACAGCCATCCCAAAGAGAGAATGAATAAAATCTCTTTGTCCTAAAATATCATCTAAATTTCTGTAACTTAAAGCGTATTTAAAATATCAACGAACACAAAGTAAAATAATTTACCCTTGAAAGTGTTTCCATCCTATAGGTTAATTTGAGTTCATCCGCTCTAGTAGTAAATTAAAAATTAATTATCCTACAAGCTAGTCTCAAGTTTTTGCAACAGTACGGTTAAAAGAGCGGTTCAAGCAGATTTAGGCATTTCAATTGTACTATCTGGTTCTGTTATTAACGAAGTCCAAACAGGTAAAATAGTTAGTATTTCTCATCTGATGCGATCGCCAATCCCTAAGTAAGAATTTATTTGCCATCTTACTTATATTTGGTCGGTAAATACGGATACTCCTCGCTGGGTTTACAGTATTTGGATTGAAGGCTTCTTGTTCGTACCCTTGTTGGGTAATTTATTGACACTGACTAGGGGACTAGGAGACGGGGGGATTTTAATTTAAAGAGATCGTCCGTTTGTAGTGAAGGCTTCAGCCTTCAAGTAAGTAGCCATAAAGGGCTCACTACTTCGATAGCTAAAAACTAGCAAATCGGAGTATTTCTACTGTTGTCTGTTTTTTTAGCCTCAGACTAGAATCGATCCAGTACAAATACTCTGTATTTAATAATTTTACGCTCGATAAATTAACAATCGTGGTTAAACAATTGAGTTGTATATTGCCCAAATTATGAATCAGTTCTCATCTAATAACTCTTCAGGATCGCAACCTGTTGTCAAACAACCTCTAGGTGAGCTTTTAAGTGAAGCTGGTTTAGTTTCGGCTCGACAAATCGAGCTTGCCTTACAAGAGCAAATAGATAAAAATCCCAATACTAAAATTGGCGAAATTTTAGCATCGCGGGGTTGGATTAAACAAAAAACCGCTGATTTTTTTGTCGAGCAATGGCACGATCTAATTAATAGTGAGAAAAAATATCCTTTGGTTTATTATTTCCGTGAAGCTGGATTACTAAATGAGAATCAAATTAACGAGATCTTAGAAGAGCGTAACAATAGCCCGAAAAAAGTTAGATTTCATCATGTTGCCATACAAAAAGGTTTAATTAAGCAAGAAACCGTTGATTTTTTGCTGAGAAACCTATTAGCTCGCGATCGCAACCAAAAATCTGCGTCAGAAAATTTTTTGACTACTCCCTATGAATTACTAAAAGACTATATTCGAGGAGAAACTAATTTTCAAGGAGTGCAGTTACCAAAAATCAAGCTCAATCATGTAACTCTCAAAGGAGTTGATTTAAGTCACTCCGATCTGACTGGGGCGGAATTGAAACAGGCCAATCTCAGTAATTCTCTACTGAAATTAGTAAATCTCAGTAATGCCAATTTGGAAAAAGCGATCTTAAAAGAGGTGGACTTCGCCAATGCTTGTTTGAGTCAAGTAAATCTTACTGATGCTCATTTAGAAGGGTCTAATTTTAAAGAAGCTAATCTCAGGGAAGCAGATCTTAGAGATGGTTACTTTGTTAATGTTTGCTTTTTTGATGCAGATTTACGTTATGCCAAACTTCAGGGAGCTAACTTTAAAGGTGCTTCTTATAACTCTCAGACTTATTTTGACCCAGACGTAGAGCCAGCTAAAATGGGGATGAAATTGGTTTGATTGCAGCACACATCTAACACATCCGTGAAGCAAAAACTAGAGTTTTCAAACAGTTTCTTTTCTCTTTTTCCTTCGACTAAAAATAGAAAAATTAAGATCGTTATCCTCCAGCTTTAACTGATAAATTCCGATACTTTCTTCTAAGTTTAAAGAGAAATTTCATCCAGATAATTGCAGGAGGATGAAAAAAGGTAAATATATCACCATATGCTAACTTACTGTTTTGATGATGCAAGAAATGTCGCTCTGGTGTGGTGATGAAGAAGAATCTACACAAAAATACCACTAGCTTGGGAGTTTTCCAATCGATTATTGATACATGTCGCCAAATTACATGAAGTTCGCCTAAAATCAAGCCAAAAATAGTTCCTCCAGGAGATATCTGCCAGCCAAAAGGAATGAAAATAAAATAAGGTAGCGCACCCAAAAATCCGTCTAAAAGTACCAAAGGATTTTTGCTTAAAACAGCATAATGAATAAAGCTACGATTCTTGCCGTGATGTACTATTTTATGGAATTTACCAAAAACGTGTTCGGGAACATGATATAGAAAGGTAGAAAGAAAATCTCCAATAAGTAATAGTAAAACCGAAGCTAAAATAAATTCGATCGCCAACACAATTAACTCCAAGGACAGCGATGCTAGCTTAAAATTTCAAAGTTAAGAATGTTTAAATATAGATTTAAGTTATAGTTGCTCTTTATTTAATATTTTCATTACCCTCAATCCCGACTGGCGATCTCTTTTGCCGACTTGGCTAGTCGCGATCGCTTTTTGAGATAACCAGTTATACTGTAAAAGTAGACTAACGTTAGGAGCATCTTTTGAGAAGAGCGAGACGCAACAAATTTATCACTCCACTACAAAAGCAAGACAAACATAGAATCAACCGAAAAATCCGAGCGCGAGAGGTTAGAGTCATAGATAGTGATGGCGAACAAATAGGTATCCAACCTTTAGACCAAGCTCTAGCCCTAGCCACGGAAAAGCAGCTAGATTTGGTAGAAATAGCTCCGCAAGCCGTTCCACCAGTTTGCAAATTGATCGATTACGGTAAATATAAATATCAATTGCAGAAAAAAGAATCGGAAGCGAAGAAAAATCAGCGCGACAACGCTGTAAAAGAATTGAAAATTGGCTATCGCACTGATATTGGCGATTTAAAAACCAAGCTCAAACAGGCTCGTGGCTTTTTATCTAACGGTAATAAAGTTAAGTTCTCGATGCGGTTTAGAGGACGAGAAAAAGCATTTGTTCACCTCGGAAAAGAAAAGTTACAGGAACTTGTCGCACAACTTTCTGATGTCGCCAAAGTTTACGACCAAAATCTGAAAAGCAGAGGCTTGATGCACATTACTTTAATTCCTGAGTAAATTTTTAACCCTAAAGGGTTTACTACTAACTTAATTTTATCCAGCTTCAATTAATTCTAATTAAGATCGCATCTCCACTGATTGGGAACTGCGATTTTTTTATTACAAAACTTTGCAACAATGGTAATGCTGATGGCTCTTGTCTTAATCTGACAGTTATTACTTAATTACTTGCACTTAATAAATTTTCTTTTAGATGACTGTTTCTTCTCATAAAAAGGCTAAGGCACTAAAACCAGGCAGCCGTCGCCCGGCAAAAGAACTATGTAGTGAATGTGGACTTTGTGATACTTATTATATTCATTATGTTAAAGAAGCTTGTGCTTTTCTCAATCAACAAATTGCTGAATTGGAGACAGTTGCTCATGGTCGCAGTCGCGACTTAAATCGTGAAGACGATTGGTATTTTGGCGTTAGCCAAGAAATGATCGCTGCTCGCAAGAAACAGCCCCTTGAGGGAGCGCAATGGACGGGAATAGTTAGTACCATCGCCTGTGAAATGCTCGATCGCAAGCTAGTAGAAGGAGTTGTCTGCGTGCAAAATACTCCTGAAGATCGTTTTCAACCAATGCCCGTAATTGCTAGAACTCCAGAAGAAGTATTGGCGGCCAAGGTAAATAAGCCCACGCTTTCACCTAATTTAAACGTTTTAGAAGAAATCGAAAGTTCGGGAATGAAAAGACTGCTGGTTATTGGCGTAGGCTGTCAAATTCAGGCTTTAAGAGCAGTGGAGCGAGAACTGGGTTTAGAAAAACTCTATGTTTTGGGTACTCCCTGTGTAGATAACGTCAGTCGTGCTGGCTTACAGAAGTTTCTGGAAACCACTAGTAAATCTCCCGAAACAGTCGTGCATTATGAATTTATGCAGGACTTTCGGATTCATTTTAAGCATGAAGATGGTTCAATCGAAAAAGTTCCCTTCTTTGGTTTGAAAACCAATCAGTTAAAAGATGTCTTCGCACCTTCTTGTATGAGTTGCTTTGATTATGTCAACTCTCTGGCAGATCTGGTAGTCGGTTATATGGGCGCGCCCTTTGGTTGGCAATGGATTGTGGTTCGCAACGAAACAGGTAAAACAATGCTGGATTTAGTCCGAGAACAGTTAGATACTCAACCAGTCACCTCTAAGGGCGATCGCACCGCAGCAGTGCAGCAGAGTATTCCCGCTTACGATAAGGGAGTTACTTTGCCGATGTGGGCTGCAAAAATGATGGGAGTAGTAATCGAACGTATTGGCCCTAAAGGACTCGAATATGCCCGTTTTTCGATTGATTCTCACTTCACCCGCAACTATCTTTATCTAAAACGCAACCATCCTGAAAAATTAGAACAGCACGTCCCTGAGTACGCTAAGAAAATAGTCGCACAGTATAAACTACCTGAGTGAACTATCTACTGGAGTTCGATTGAGATACTGAAAAAACCTACTATCGCCCAACAGCTAAAATCATCAGAAATCGACTTTGACACCCTGCACCATAATTATCAGCCAATGTTGATGTTGGTCAGAGAATTAATTGGTGTCATTCCCAATTGCGATCGCTTACTAGAAATTTGGCCGACTGGATTTCGTAGCTACAATTTGCTAGTACCCAATTGTTTAAATCTACCTTTCTCTTTATTTGGATTTAGTCCTGCCAAGAAACTGCTAGGGCTAGGGATGTATGCTTCTAGTAGAGCAGCACAATGTTCTTACTGTTGGGCCCATACTTTTAGTTTTGCCTTGAGGCGCGGGGTTCATCCTTCATCTTTAGCTAACAATCGAGTTCCCCAAGAAATTGCCGTTATGGAAGTAGCTGAGGCAGTAGCCCAGATTCCTTCCACTCTAACAAAACAACAATGTCAAACTTTGGTGCAATATTTTTCCCTATTGTGGAATTTGCCCAACACGGCGATCTAGAAGCTAGTAGTGAAATTAAACGAACATTTCTACATCTTTCTACGCTGCCAATGCTATCGGAACAGATTGCTGCTGCTCTAATACTGGCAAAAGCTGCTTCACCCAGTCCAGCAAAAATTAATCAACATATTGTGGCACATACATATAGTTATTTAACTCCAGCTAGCACTATTGAATTGCTGGTTTGGTTATCTATTCAGCAATTGTTACATCGTCTTGGCTGTTTTTATCAAGTGATGAATCAACTTTAGAAGCTAAGGCGATGCGACTCCAGTTTGGGTCGATCTAGGAAATAGGAAAAATAGCTAGCCGATCTTGGCAATCCTAATTAAGATGGCGATAAACTTAAGCATAAACGTTGGATCGAGGCTTGGAGCTATCAATAAAGATGGGGTTAGATCGCAGTGTGGTAGTCATTACGGGAATGCACCGTTCTGGGACATCTCTGACTACTTCCTTATTGCAAAGTGCGGGGGTTTTTATTGGCGATCGCCTAATGGCTGGAAGTACGGGAAATCTCAAGGGTCATTTTGAAGATTGGGATTTTGTCGATTTACATCGGGAATTTTTAACTGCTCGTGGTGTCAATCGAGAGGGATGGACAACTCAGAGTAAGTTTAGGCTCTCAGGAGAATATCTAGAACGAGCCAAGACTTTAATTGCAGCCAGAAGCCAATATGCCGTCTGGGGTTGGAAAGATCCCAGAACTACTTTATTTTTGGAGTCTTGGCAGGATTTAATTCCCCGAGCTAAATTTATCTTTGTTTATCGTTCTCCTTGGGATGTGGTTGATTCGTTATTTCGTCGAGGAGATTCGATCTTTAAAACCCAGCCTGAAATTGCCATCCGTACCTGGATTTCTTACAATCAAACCATTCTTAACTTCTGTCATTCTACATCTCGACCTTGGATTTTATTGAGAATCGAAGATGTGATTAACGATCCCCAGTTTATAATTAGTGCGATCGAGGGACAGTTAGAGTTAAATCTAAAATCACCAGAAGACCTTTACGATCGCTCTTTGTTTAAAGGCAAGAGTTTCAATCTACATCGAGCCAAACTAATTCAAAAATATTATCCCCAAGCTTTTAAGCTTTATTTACAACTCCACTCCTCAGCTACTCTATTCGATAAAACTCAAATTGCTTTGGTAGATCGCCCCTCTCAATTTCTCTGGTTTTGCCAAAATTGGCTGGACAAACCTGTCAGCAAAGTTCGCACTCTTAGATATTGGTCTAGATTAAAGCAGTTGGCAATTAGCACCGCTACGCAGAAATAAGTCCAGCTAAAGTTGAATTCAGGATAAATTGAGACGTGGTATTAATATATAAATTAATTGGCGGTTTGTAATCAGATTGAATTTAATTGTAATTTAGTCGATTCCTATTCCCAAGATTAAATCAAATCTATTCTCAATCTCGAACAATGGACTAAAGTGATGACAAATAATGCCTCGAATCCTTCTGTAATCATTATTACGGGAATGCACCGTTCTGGCACGTCTTTAACCGCATCTTGGTTACAAAATGCAGGAGTTTTTCTCGGCGATCGCTTGTTAGATGCTGATAAGGGAAATGTCAAAGGGCATTTTGAGGACTTGGATTTTGTCGAGTTTCATCAGAATGTGTTGCAATCTCAAGGTATTAGTATTGCTGGATGGACTAAGAATAATTCGATTAAAGTTCAACAGCAATATTTTGTACCCGCACAAAATTTGATTTTAGCGCGCAACGAGCGATCGTTGTGGGGCTGGAAAGATCCTCGAACTACTTTATTTTTGAATTTTTGGTCGAAGTTAATTCCTGAAGCCAAGTATATTTTTGTTTATCGTTCGCCTTGGGAAGTAGTTGATTCTCTATTTCGTCGGGGAGATGTTATTTTTCGGACTAATCCTAACTTTGCGGTACAGCAGTGGTGTAATTATAATCGAGCAATTTTAGACTTTTATCAGCGTCGTCAAGAACAATGTTTGCTGTTAGATATTGCCAGTGCGATCGAGAATCCCGATGCGATCGTCGAGCTCATTCAACAGAAATTTGGCATGGAATTGCGATCGCCTGAATCAGCGTATGAACCCTCGTTATTTCACGTCGATAATCAAGCTCACTATCGTCAGGCTTTAATCACCAAATTTTTTCCTCAAGCTATAGATCTTTATCAACAGCTTCAGCAACAGGCAGATCGCAGTAATCGCGCTCTCATTGAACCCCAAGCAATAGAAGTAGCTTGTGAGTCTTGGATCTTGCAAGATTGGAACGATGTTCGACAAACATTAGCAGAAAAACATCAGGTAGCAACAGAATTAGCTCAAGTCCAACAACAACTTCAGTCGCGAGATACCCAATTAGCTCAGGTTCAACAACAACTTCAGTCGCGAGATACCCAATTAGCTCAAGTCCAACAACAACTTCAGTCGCGAGATACCCAATTAGCTCAAGTCCAACAACAACTTCAGTCGCGAGATACCCAATTAGCTCAAGTCCAACAACAACTTCAGTCGCGAGAGACACAATTAGCTCAAGTTCAACAACAACTTCAGTCGCAAGAGACACAATTAGCTCAAGTTCAACAACAACTTCAGTCGCAAGATACGCAATTGGCCCAAACTGAAGAATTTAAATCTCAGTATAGTTCTACACACCACGAACTAGAACAGACTCTAGATAAATTAAGTCGATCGGAAAAACAGCTACAGATAACCAAGATGGAGACAGAAAAATTAAGAAGTCTGGTTGTAGCGATGGAAACTAGCAAATTTTGGCAGTTGAGACAAACCTGGTTCGCGCTGAAAAAAAAGTTAAACCTCAACAGTTCCGATCTGATTTATCAAGATTATTTAGCCTCTAAGAAAAAAAATTTAACCAATGAGCAAGTAATCAATCCTTCCAGGGAGATTGCTCCTTTAGACAAGCACATACAAAAGCTAAAACGTAATTTTCCCCAAAAAGCGGCCTTAAAAAAAATAGCCAGGGAAGTATCTAAGCTATCGTATCGCTCAGTTGTCGATATCAAAGAGCCTGCTAAAAGCAGAGATCCCAAATATCAAAAGTGGCTAGACCAAAATTATCCCAAACCAGGAGAGTTAAATAAAATTCGCGAAGCCTGTCTAGCATTAGCTTATCAACCCTCAATTAGTGTTATTGTACCAGTTTATAATCCCGACGCAGATTTCTTGCGTCAGGCGATCGAATCGGTATTAGAACAGGCATATCCTAACTGGGAGCTATGTTTGGCGGATGATTGTTCTACTAAACCCTATGTGCAGGAGATTTTAACTGAATACGCTCGGCAAGACCAAAGAATCAAGGTTGTCTTTCGAGAGTCAAACGGACATATCTGTAATACTTCCAATTCCGCTTTAGAAGTCGCTACAGGAGAATATATTGCCCTCTTGGATCATGATGATTTGCTGGCACCTCATGCTTTAGCCAAGGTAGTAAAGTTGCTTAACGAGCATCCAGAGGCAGATTTTATTTACTCTGACGAAGATAAAGTAGACGAGAAAAACCTTCATCAAGATCCTTTCTTTAAGCCAGATTGGTGTCCCGATTCATTTTTGTCGCGGATGTATACTTGCCATCTGGGAGTTTATCGGCGATCGCTAGTCAACGAGATTGGCAATTTTCGAGTCGGTTTTGAAGGTAGCCAGGATTACGATCTAGTACTGCGAGTTACCGAGAAGACGGATAAGATTTATCACCTTCCCGATGTGCTTTATCACTGGCGCATTCACTCAGAGTCCACCGCCTCTGATTCTGAAGCTAAACCCTACGCAGCTAATGCAGCCCAGAAAGCCATAGCTGAAGCGATCGCCCGCCGAGGCGAACCAGGAGAAGTAACCACCAAACCTAACTTACCTGGAGTATATACAGTCCGCTATCAAATTAAAGAGCCAAAACTAGTTAGTATTATTATCCCGACCAAAGATTTAGCCGATACTCTAGATGTCTGTTTGCGGTCTATTTTTAGCAAAACGACTTATCCCAATTACGAAGTCATTGTCATCGATAATGGCAGCAGCGAAGCCAAAACTCAAGAGTGTTTTGATTATTGGCGACAACAACAGCCCGAAGGTTTTAAATGTTATGAATACAATGTCCCGTTCAACTATTCTCAGATTAATAACTATGGGGTAACTAAAGCCCAAGGAGATTACTTACTATTTTTAAATAACGATACCGAAGTAATTACCCCAGACTGGATTGAGGCAATGGTCGAACAGGCGCAACGCCCGTCCATAGGGGCTGTAGGCGGTTTATTACTCTACCCCGACGATACGATTCAACACGCGGGAGTAGTCCTGGGAATTGGTGGTGTTGCAGGGCATAGTCACAAACATTTTCATCTATCTCAGCCTGGATATATTTCCCAACTAGTTTCTACTAACAACTATTCGGCGGTAACGGGAGCTTGCTTGATGTGTCGGCAAGAAGTATTTACGGAGATTGGGGGGTTTGAAGAAAAACTGGCGATCGCTTTTAACGATGTCGATCTTTGTCTCAAGATTATCAGTCGTGGTTATCGCAATATTTATCTGCCTCATGTAGTCTTATATCACTACGAGTCAAAAAGTAGAGGTTATGAAGATACCCCTAATAAACAGGCTCGTTTTGCCCAAGAAGTAAACTATATGAAGCAAAAATGGCAACAAATTTGCGATCGCGACCCTTGCTACAATCCCAACTTAACTATGAATCATGAAGACTACAGCTTAAAGGTTTGAATTAAAAAGGATTCAATTACTAATTATCAACATGACGACGATCGAAGCTAATAGACAAACTACAACTAGGGTCATTTTACTAATCATTGGCTTGCTTTTTTTGGGCTATTGTCTGCTAACTGTCTTACCTTGGGAACCTACTGCCTATGGGTTTCATCTCGATGCATCTTGGGCAAGTGCGGTTCATGTAGCATTTAAAGATCGCATTCAATTTGGTCGAGATTTTATTTATACTTATGGGCCCTATGGATTTTTGCGGGTGGCTCGCAACTTCTTCCCCGAAACCTACGGCTATGGCTTTGGTTTTAGTATTTTAATCGCGATCGCAGTCTGGGCAGGATTGTTTCGGCTGGTGCGCTATTGTGTCAGTCGTGGTGATGGTTCGCTGATTTTCTTAATTCCTCTGCTGGGATTTTTTCCCAATCAGATTCTCTCGATAGATTCTTTTCAATTTCCCATCATCATCTTACCCTTGGTGCTGTATTTTTATGTCAGCAAGCGTATGAGTCCAGCATTAGTCTTGACGATTATCAATGCTGCTTTGTCTAGTTTGACCAAGCATACTTACTTGCTCCTATGCATTACCTTTATGGTCTTGATTACTATCGATGAATTGGGCAAATTAAAACGAGTCCCCCAAGTCGCCCCAGTTTATTTGGCTTTTCTCTGGTTATTTTGGGTATTTGCAGCACAAGATCTGGCTAATGTCCCTGCTTATATTATCAATGGCTTGGAAATAGTTCGGGGTTTTAGCGCGGTTATGGGTATCGCCGGCCCAGTCAATGAGGTAATTCTCTATGTACTGGCGACTGGGATCTTTTTGCTCTCAATTGGGATCGTTGAAGCTCGAAATCGCGGTTGGTGGGGAATGTTACCGACTTTGGGTTTGGCAGCAATCTTGTTTATCACTTTTAAAGGGGCATTTACCCGCCATGATACCCATGCGTTACAAGCTCTATTTAATGTTACTCCTGTAATGTTAATCTTTACTGCCGTGCTTTGGTCGTCTATAAAAAGCAGTGTTTGGCGGGTCGGCAAGCAGATTAAATTATCTCTGACCTTATTATTAGGTACGAGTGCTTTGTTGATGACAGTCCTGGGTTCGATTATCCTCAATCACTATTTCAATTATGGTTATGGCATATATAGTTTAGAAGTTGTCGAACACAACACGACTAAACTCACTCAGGTAATTAAAGTCTTGAGTGGAAAAGAAGATTTTCAGGCAATTGCCACCCAGGGCAAAACCTATATCCAAACCAGAAATCCTCTCTCGGCAGTATCGGGAACAGTAGATTTATATCCGAACGAGATAGCTACCATTTTTGCTTACGATCTGCCCTATAAACCACGACCAGTCATCCAGAGTTTCTCGGCATACACTAGTAAGTTAGCTCGACTCAATGCCCAACATTTAAAACAGCCTGACGCACCAGAAGCTATTTTATTCGATCTAAAGCCGATCGACGGGCATTTAGCCAGTTTTGAAGATGGACTTTCCTGGCCAGAAATTTTAACTCTTTACGAGATTACTAATATCGAAGGACGCTATTTGGTTATGCAGCGTAGTTCTCAACCCCGCCAATATCAGCTCGAACCCCTAACTGAGGAAGTCGATCTGGCTTTTAATCAATGGTTTGATGTTTCTAATACTCAAGAGCCTGTTTGGGCAAAAATTGAACTCCATCCCAACTTGTTGGGAAAACTCACTACTGCTGCTTTGAGATTACCCCCATTATATATAGAAATAGAAACGGCGGACGGGATAAAGACGAGATACCGCACAATTGGCGATGTCATGAGTGAGGGTTTTCTGCTTTCTCCTACCCTGTCTAATCGTTGGGATTTTTTAGACTTTGCCGTTCCAGATTGGCAAGATAAACTAAATCAAAAACAAGTAACCAGATTTCGGATTATTAATGAGGGTTTCAATTCCAGGCTATATCCCCAGACATATCAATTGAGCCTCAGTCAGCTACAGTTTACCCGACAAAGCTTTGCTCAAATTCCTGGTTGGCAAGAGTGGAGTAGTCAATTAATACCCAAACCCTTAGATGGCGGGTTACAAAGAATTGATGAAATTAATGGCGAGGATAAGACTGGCTGGATGGCTCACGCACCAATGAAAATGCAAATCGATCTAGAGCAGAAAACACAAAGTTTCTCTTTTAGCTTTGGTATTTTAGACGAAGGTGTAGAAAACGCCTTGAAGGAAAATGAAGGTGATGGAGTAGAATTTAGAATCAGTGCTTGGCACGCCGATGGTCGAGAAGAAATACTCTTCGATCGCAAGTTGCAGCCCAGAAGCAAGCCAGAAGATCGGGGAATACAGCAGGGAAGTATCGATCTCAGTCAAGTTGACGCATCAAAATTGATCGTCGAAACCGTACCAGGTGAAGACAATCGTTGGGACTGGTCTTATTGGTCGCAGTTAAGGGTTGATTAGCTGGAAATCGAGGAAAATTTTTGTATTATTGTTTAGTTGTGAGGAGTAAAGTTATTGAAGTTATTTCAACAGCGCATTGTAAAATTTCTCTTTGGTGGTGGTGTCGCAGCAGCCTTCAATTTATTACTGATTTATATTTTGATTGAATGGTTGGGGTTTGATACGGCTCTGTTACGCAATTTGGCAAATATTATTGCGATCGAACTATCCCTAATCTTCAGCTTTTTTATCTATCGGATTTGGGTTTGGCCGGGGGGAGTATGGCGTATTTCCTCAGTTTTATTTAAGCAACTGCCTCTCTATCATTTATCCGCAGGTACGGCAGTCTTATTGCGGATTTTGGTCGTCTTTCCCCTGTTAGATAAATTGGGAGTAGACTATGGCATCAATACCATAATTGGAGTTTTACTGAGTGCGATTACTAACTATTTAATTAGCGATCGCCTTGTCTTCAAGCCCGAAGAAACCGAGCTACACTATCCTGAAGGCTTGGAAAGTTCTCAACATCCAGATCGAGCTAAAAATCGCTCCAAATTTAACCAGAGTAAAACCGCCGTTAAATTATTTTCCATTGTCATCCCCGCCTACAATGAAGAAGGATGCATTGCTAAGACGATTGAATCTCTGACCCAAACCCTAGACGAAGCGATAATTCCCCACGAAATTTTAGTAGTCAACGATAACAGTCGCGATCGCACTGAAGCCATCTTACAAGATATTTGTGCTTACAATCATCGCGTCCGCTACATCAACAATTATTATCCCAATGGTTTTGGTTTTGCAGTACGCTGCGGAGTCGAGAATTTTGCTGGAGATGCAGTAGCAATTGTCATGGCGGATAGTTCTGATTCTCCAGACGACCTAGTAAGTTACTATCACAAGCTGCAAGAAGGTTATGAATGCGTATTTGGTTCGCGCTTTATTCGAGGCGGAAAAATAATTGACTATCCCATTCATAAGTTATCGATCAATCGCCTAGCAAATCTATTTGTTAAAGTCTTGTTTGGATTTAAATACAATGATACGACTAATGCTTTCAAAGCTTATCGTCGCGAAGTAATTGAAGGGATTTTTCCTTTGATCTCCCATCACTTTAACTTAACCGTAGAAATGCCTTTAAAAGCGATAATTCGCGGTTATTCCTACACCACGATTCCTATTTCCTGGCGCAACCGTCAAACGGGAGTTTCTAAACTGAAAATCAAAGAAATGGGCAGTCGTTATTTATTTATTACTCTTTACCTCTTTTTAGAAAAAATGTTGTCTCGTGGCGATTATGTCCGCAAGTCATCCCCTTCTTTGGTAAAAACAGGTAATTAGTTGGAATCAGTTTTTTAAGAATTTTCAAGATTGAATGAGTAACAAAATTTTAATCTCAGGAGGTGCTGGTTTTGTTGGTAGTTCCCTGGCAATTGGACTAAAACAATTACATCCAGACTGGAAGATCGTTTGTTTAGACAATCTACGACGTAGAGGTTCAGAACTAAATTTACCTCGGTTTAAAGCCTTGGGAATTGAGTTTACCCACGGCGATGTCCGCTTCACTGACGATCTAGATCCTCAAGTTCTAGATGTCGATCTAATTGTTGACTGTTCGGCCGAACCTTCAGTCCTAGCTGGCGTTAGTTCGCCTCAATATGTCCTCAATACCAACCTAGTCGGCACGATTAATATTCTAGAATTAGCCAGAAAAACCCAGGCTGGTTTATTATTTCTCTCTACGAGTCGGGTTTATTCGATCGCGCCTCTATCCAATCTTAATATTATCGAAACTTCGACTAGATTGGAACTTGCTAGCGAGCAAACTATCCCTGGAGTATCTTATCAAGGCATTACCGAAGACTTTCCCCTCGATAGCTATCGTTCTCTCTATGGTACGACCAAGCTGGCATCGGAACTTTTAATTGCTGAATATCGACAATCCTATGGTTTACAGGCGATTGTCAACCGTTGCGGTATCCTGACTGGCCCCTGGCAAATGGGTAAGGTAGATCAGGGAGTAGTAGTACTGTGGTTGGCCGCTCACTATTTCCGTAAGTCTCTTAAGTATATCGGCTATGGTGGTACGGGCAAACAAGTCAGAGATTTTCTCCACGTTCGTGACTTATTGAGGTTAGTAGATTACCAATTAAACAATTTTGACTCCCTAGATGGAGATGTCTTAAACGTGGGTGGTGGCAGATATAGCAATCTTTCTCTCCTAGAAATGACGCATTTGTGTCAAGAAATTACGGGAAACACCATTGAGATCGAGCCTGTAACTACCGAAAGAACGGGAGATATTCCAATTTATATCACCGATTGCGATCGCCTACAGCAAAAAATTCAATGGCAACCTAAGATTAAACCACAAGAAACTTTTGCAGATATTTATAACTGGATTGTCGCTCATGAGGATAGTTTGCGTCCAATTTTAGCTTGAATTCAACCAGATTGAACCGTGAGGCATAATTCGGTTTCTGATAATATCTTCAGGGTGCATCAGCGGCCTTGTTTTCTTTTCAGAAGGTGAGGTTTAAATTCTTCTTTTCGGGGAGTGAATATATAAGAAAAGCGATCGCTGAAATTATTGGTTGGCAGGGTAAAGTAGTTATCGTTCCTAAAAGCCAGATGCTCGACAGTTGGAACTTTGAGGCTAATCTCGACCAACACTGGATTACAGATTCAACTCGCATTCGCACTGAATTAGGCTACAGAGAAATTTGCGATCGCCAGCTATCAAGATTAAAAATACTAGAAAAAATAAAAAAATGCTCGAACTATTTTTGTTTGATTAAAAATTAGAAACATTCTGTTAAATTATTTTAAAACAATTTTAGTCAAGTTGTCCGACACCATAACGAGCTAGAAGATATGTACATTTGTCGTAGATTCTTTTAGCTGTAACTGACTGATAATTACTATTATTTTTATATACTCAACTACAACTTGCCAAAAATCACTAATTGCCGTTTCCATTTCTGCTAATTCTATATAAGCCGATCCCCGCCTATAATAAGCTCTTAAAAATTCTGTAGATACAGAATGAAATTGAATAATACGCTCAAAATCGTTTATGGCATTTCTAAAGTTTTTCAAACCAAAATAAGCTAATCCTCTATCAAGATAACTGCTCTACTTAAGCTATGAATTAATTATAAGATCGCGATCGCCAAGATCGAGATGATTCTCTTCAAAAAAAAATCAGGCGATCTCGCCTAAACTTGGAAAGTATCTCAATTAAATAGGTTGAATTATTTAGTAGAGTAAATGAGAAGATAAGGAAGAATTTTTTGATGAAGGATGGATATTACCGAAGCTATTGGCGATTTCTCTACACAATTACCAGTTACATACAAAGACATTAAAATGGCAGCCGAGCGTCTCAAAGATCGATCTCATGTTACGCCAGTCTTGACTTCTACTACAGTAGATAACTTAACTAACGCTAGAGTATTCTTTAAATGCGAAAACTTTCAGCGTACTGGTTCGTTTAAATTTCGCGGTGCTTATAATGCCCTATCTCAATTATCAGTAACCCAAAAACAACGGGGAGTAATTACCTATTCTTCAGGAAATCACGCTCAGGCGATCGCCTTATCTGGTAAACTACTCGATATTCCCACAACTATTGTCATGCCCAGAAATGCTCCAGAAGTCAAACTGGCAGCTACTCGTGGTTATGGTGCAGAAGTAATCCTTTACGAACCCTCAGAAACAAACAGGGAAGAACTAGCAAAAAAATTAGCACGAGAAAAAAACCTTACTATTATTCCTCCTTACGACCATCGAGATGTTATTGCTGGACAAGGTACAGTTGCTAAAGAATTAATTGAAACAGTAGGCAAGTTAGATATCCTACTTGTCTGTTGTGGAGGAGGAGGCTTAATTTCAGGATGTGCCATAGCTGCCAAAAACTTAATTCCTAATTGTCAAGTAATTGGAGTCGAACCAGAAGCAGCAGATGATGCTACTCGCTCTTTTTACAGTAAAACACTCCAAACTGTTTGTAACCCCGACACTATTGCCGATGGTGCGCGGACTCCTTCTCTCGGTCAGTTAAATTTTCCTTTGGTATTAGGATATGTAGATCGAATGGTTACAGTATCGGAGGATGCAATTCGACGTACCACGATCTTTTTGTGGTCGCGTTTAAAAATTGTCGTCGAACCTACTGGTACTTTAGCTGCTGCTGCCTTGTTAGAGAAGAAAATTACCGCACCCAATAAAAAAATAGGCGTAATTATCAGCGGTGGAAATGTAGATGTTCAAAAGCTGCTAAAAGATTTTTGATGACTTCTCCCCTACTTCCCCATCTCCCCAAGCTTACCTGGCTAGAGAAAGCAGGCTTTAAAATAGTCCATCTAAAGTGATTCTAAGCGCGGACTTTTTTCAGCATCCAAGCAGTAATTGCTACTGCGACAATTAATAAGAGAAAAGTTACTACTACCAAGGCTGCACCATAGCCAAAATCTAGATAGCGCATCACCGTCGAATAAATATAAATCGAAACTGTCTCTGTTGTTCCCGCAGGGCCACCTCCTGTCATTACCTGCACCAAATCGAAAACACCAAAAGATTGAGCAAACCTAAACAACAGGGCAATTAGAATTTGTGGCATTAATAAAGGGAGGGTAATTTGATAAAAACTTTGCCAAGGACTCGCCCCGTCCATTTTGTGTGCTTCGTAGAGATCTTCGGGAATCGATTGCAAGCCAGCCAGTAAAATAATGCTAATAAAAGGAGTTGTTTTCCAAACGTCGGCAACAATTAAAGCAATCATCGCCAAAGCGGGCGTTCCTAACCAATTAATTCCCGTGTCAATTAATCCTAGTCGGCTGAGAATATCATTGACCACCCCATATTGATCGTTAAAAATCCAGGCCCAAGCCAAACCCATAACAGCAGTAGGTAAAGCCCAGGGAATAACTGCGATCGTCCGTACAACTCCCCGACCAAAAAATGATTTATTAAGAACTAAAGCCACACCCAGTCCTAACAGTAGTTCTAAAACTACACTGGCTATAGTAAAAATTGAAGTATTGTAAATACTTTGCCAAAATCTACCGTCTCCCAACATCCTTTGATAGTTAGCAAAACCCGTAAACACTGGTTGCAGTTGAGTACCCAAATTTTCTGTAAACCAACTCAAATAGAATGCTCTGGCGATCGGGTAAATAAATACCAAACCTAAAATTAGTAAAGCAGGAAACAATAACAGCCAGCCCGTAATTTTTTCTTGTTTATTAAGCATTTTTCTAGGTTTTTCTAGGTTTATAGGTGCAATCTTTGACAAAAATTTTAGGGTAACTGTGTCAAGATAACCATGTATTCTCAGTAACAAAATCTTATCAAAAGACACCAAATAGCAGATAATATTAGGCGGGGACTATGATTATATATTGAATTTACCCGTAAGCCATGCCCAAGACTAAACGTAAAACTTTTTTACTAGATTTTGAAAAACCTCTTTGCGAACTAGAGTCAAGGATCGAGCAGATCAAAACCCTAGCTGAAGAAAACCAAGTAGATGTCTCGACTGAGATTTCTCAATTAGAGGTTAGGGCCCAACAGCTACGTCAAGAAATATTTAGTACCTTAACCCCTGGTCAAAGACTACAGCTAGCCCGCCATCCTCGTCGTCCTAGTACCCTAGATTATATCCAAGCTATTAGTGATGAATGGTTAGAACTTCATGGCGATCGCGGTGGTTATGACGACCCTGCTTTAGTTGGAGGCGTAGCCCGGATTAATGGTCGTCCAGTGGTAATCATCGGACATCAAAAAGGTCGAGATACCAAGGATAACGTCGCTCGCAATTTTGGTATGGCTTTCCCTGGTGGCTACCGCAAAGCTATACGCTTGATGAAGCACGCCAATAAGTTTGATATGCCTATTCTCACTTTTATCGATACTCCTGGAGCGTGGTCGGGAGTAGAAGCAGAGAAACTAGGTCAAGGAGAGGCGATCGCCTACAATCTCAGACAAATGTTCGGTTTCGATGTTCCAATTGTCTGTACCGTGATTGGTGAAGGCGGATCTGGTGGTGCATTGGGTATCGGTGTAGCAGATCGGCTGTTAATGTTAGAACACTCAGTTTATACCGTTGCTAGCCCCGAAGCCTGTGCTGCAATTCTTTGGAAAGATGCTAAAAAATCCGACCGTGCAGCAGCAGCCTTAAAAATTACTTCCTGGGATCTAAAAGAATTGGGTTTGATCGATGAAATTATTCCCGAACCCAGTAGTGGAGCGCACGCTAGTCCTGTAGAAGCAGCAGCAAAATTAAAAGAAGTTATTTGGAAAAACCTAGAGCAACTGTGGCAAATGACTCCTCAGCAAAGAAAAGAATTACGCTACGAAAAATTCCGCAATATGGGTCAGTTTGAAACAATACCAGACTGATCGATTAGACTGGTTGTTTTGTAATAGCCTCCGAACCAATCTTTGTTGTTAGTTTGTAGATACATACGCGGTTAAAATGCACAGATGGGCTAACTCTACTTTCTATGTGGAGCAATGGATTGGTTCTTTTTGCTCGATTTTCCCAGTCAGTTAATTTTGCTTTTGGCAATCTAACTAATTAGTAATGCTATAATTGCAAAGGCAACATTTTGTTACATTATTTTTAATGTATTGTTGCAAGCAAATGTACTAATTTGCTAAAGCTCTAGTGGCAGTAGAGCTTCAAATACAAGTAGCAGGCGATAGTATATCAAGTCTAATAACTACTTACATTTACTTACATTATTTTAGATCTGGCATCATCGATGGTAGAAGCATTTAGCAAGATTGAATTATTAGATGATTAAGGTGATTATACTTGAGGATGCAGTTCGATCGCTGAATCAAAAGCTACCTAAAAGAAAATGCAATTTTTAAATAAAGATAAGTTCGAGCAATCATAACCAACAATAATGAATCCACCCTCAAATCAACTACGAGCAATAGTGACAGGTGCAAGTAGTGGTATCGGAAAAGCAACTGCTTTAGCCTTTGCTAAATCAGGTATTGGGGTTGCTTTAGTCAGCCGTTCTACAGACAAGTTAGAAACCGTAGCTAAGGAAATAAAAGCTCTAAAGACAGGGGCCAAGGTAAAAACTTATCCTTTGGATCTGGAAATACTAGATCGGGTAAAACAGCAAATTAGCGAGATTTGCCTTGATTTTGGCCCAATTAATATCTTGGTTAATAATGCAGGAATAGGCTACACCAATTCTTTAAATAACACGCCCTTAGAAGATTGGCAAAAAGTACTCGATCTTAATTTAACTAGTGCTTTTCAGTGTATTCAGGGAGTTTTGCCTCAGATGCGCGATCGCCACTCAGGAACTATTATTAACGTTGCCTCCATTGCTGCTTTTAATGCTTTTCCTGACTGGGGTGCATATGGCGTGAGCAAAGCAGCTTTAGTTGCTTTGGGTAAAGCGTTATCAGCAGAAGAGAGGGAACATGGTATTCGCACTGTAACTATTTCTCCAGGTTCGGTCAATACTCCGATCTGGGATACAGATACCGTACAAGCAGATTATAATCGGGAAGCAATGTTGACCCCAGAAATTGTTGCCCAATCAATACTCCATACAGCTTTGCTACCCGAGCGAGCGGTAGTAGAAGAAATGATCGTTATGCCCAGTGGAGGGGCTTTATAAATAACGCCGAACCTTAAATTTAGTAGCAAGAGGATAGAGTTTTACTCACATTAATAAATTATGACAACAGTTTCTTCTAACGATTCTGGTCGTTCAAAATCTTTAAATAGCAATGGTTCTAATCCCCTAAAATCTAGCCTGTTAGAGCAGCTTGCTAGTAGACCCGACCGTAATACTCACAATGGTAAAGCAGCCCAAATCAAGGCAACTTCTGAAGCTGCTAAAGAAAAAATGATGGCAGCAGTATATACCATGTTGGAGTCGGTAGGCGAAGATCCAGAACGAGAAGGATTGCTGAAGACTCCTAAGCGAGTTGCTGAAGCGATGCAATATTTAACTAGTGGCTACAATCAGTCCCTAGAAGAGCTAGTTAATGGAGCAATATTTGATGAAGGACACAATGAGATGGTTCTGGTTAGAGATATCAACTTCTTTAGCCTTTGCGAACATCATATGCTGCCCTTTATGGGTAGAGCGCACGTAGCATATATACCCAATCAAAAAGTAGTGGGGTTGAGTAAACTGGCGCGTATTGTCGAAATGTATGCCCGCCGTTTGCAGGTACAGGAGCGTTTGACCCGTCAAATTGCCGAAGCAATTCAAGAAGTCTTAGAGCCTCAAGGAGTTGCTGTAGTTATGGAAGCAACTCATATGTGTATGACCATGCGCGGAGTACAAAAACCTGGTTCTTGGACGGTTACTAGTGCCATGCTGGGTGTATTTCAAGATGAACAAAAGACCCGCGAAGAATTTTTAAATCTAATTCGTCATCAGCCTAATTTCACCTAGATCGATCTGGGGATTTAATCTGGATCGAGATTAGTCCGACCATAAAATAACTTGTACTCAATCATTATTATGGATGCAAGATGGCGAGCAAATACAGCTCGCCGTTTTTTATAGATGGATTTTATTTAAACATTATTTTTTGATTGTTTAGCTCGCTTGAATCTTAGTTGAAAACACTAAATTATATTATGAAGATAATCTGAATTTAATTAGCGATCGCCTTCTCAGGTATCCAATCTACTCCAATACCAAATTATTCATTATTTTCTTATTCATCGGGCGCTCGTTTTTTTCGTAGCAGTGTTTAGATCTGGTCGATATCTTCTTAAAATACTCATAAAAAATAAAGTGGCGATAAAGATAAACAAGATACGAATCCAAGAAATCTACAATAAAATATTTTTTTAATCTACGTATTTTATATATGAAATATTTGATTTAGATGAAATAAATATAAAGTAAAGGCTATTTTGAATTCAAAAAAATATCTTTTTTTCACCTATCAATACTGCTTACAAGTCTATCCTAGATGGTAATAGAAAAAATTAATTACCTAGAAATAATTGATTTTAAATAAGTAGTAAATTGAAATCAAAATGAGTGAAATAAACACAGGTGTAGAATTCAATTTTAGTTTTGCTCCAGGAATAACTGAAGAGCAAATTTTAGGATTTGAAATAGCTGGTGATGTTTGGTCGCAGCATTTAGCCGATTCTTATCAAGGCAAAGATCTCGAAATCAATATTTATGTTGAAGCTACCGACGATCTATTACCCGATAATGTTGTGGGTGGTGCGTTTCCCGCGATTGAAACAGGAATTAAATACGACAACATATATAATGCGATTCAAAACGATGTAACCACATATGCGGATCGAATTGTGGCAGACAACCTGCTAGATCAAAAAAAAATTGATGCTTTGGTTGGGGGACAAGTCATAGATAAAAACTTCAAAACCCAGGTCACGAGAGCCAATATGAAAGCCTTGGGGATGGTAGCAGGAGATAGCACCGAATTAGATGGCTATATCGTCTGGAATAATTTCTATGATTCGTTATGGAATTATGACTATCTAGGAACTCCTCAAGAGGGAACATTAGATTTTCTCAGCATGGCGCAACATGAAATAGGTCATGTCTTAGGCTTTATTAGTGGAGCTAAACATACAGAAGAGACAGTTGGGAACAGAATTACCGATATGAGTACTATGGATTTATTCCGTTACTCGACTGATAGTGTTGAGTTAGGAATTAACGATCTTAGCTATGGCAAAACGGCTTTCTTTTCGATCGATCGTCAAGAGAGCACTCTTGAATTAACTACAGGAGCAGATCATCAAGTTGCTCACATAGCAAAGTCAACAGATCCTAACCACGATCATGCCTTAATGAGTCCTACTATTAGCCTGGCGGAACGTTGGTCGATAACTGGAGATGATTTAATAGTCTTGGATGCAATTGGCTGGGATGTCGTTAACCCGGGTGTCCTTGACATGACTACCATCTATAACAATGCTCAAGCAGGAGTAGATTCAGCCCAAGTTACAGACCGCAGAAGCGATGTAGAACAGTATATCCTCAGCGGTGATGCCTATAACTGGGGTAGTGCTTCCTCTGCTGGTGGTTGGTGGTGGGGTAGTGCTTCCTCTGCTGGTGGTTGGTGGCAAGAAGGCTACTTTATGCAACTAGAATCTTTCACTGACTCTACTACTGGAGAAACTCATTATCACATTTACGAATCTGGTTCGGACAAATTCTGGGAAGCTGTAGAAATAATTACTAATTGGCTTCAAAATAACTGGGCAGATTATTCTTGGGGAGATTATTCTTTGGCAGATTATTCTTTGGCAGATTATTCTTTGGCAGATTATTCTTGGGCAGATTATTCTTGGGGAGATGATGACGATGATGATGACGATGATGATGACGATGATGATGATTAAAACTCTAGCTGAAATATAGTCCATCAAACTATTGAGATAAATAAACAATAAAAAAATCAATATTAATCTTTGCGGATGTTAGTTAGCCATCCTTTTTGGGAAATCTATGACCAGTCATAGATTTTTTTTTATTGATTATTTGTTGATGTTTAGTAAAAAAAATTCATCAAAGTAAATGTAATTTAGATTACCAAAAAAATTGTAGTTCCAATCATTCTTTTCTGGCAACAAAAATCACCTAAGTCTTCTTAATCCCAATTGCATTATCATGACACAGCAAGTATTCTGCCCGATAAGCGATTTTAAAATAATCCGCTGCCAAGAAAAAAGTTTATCTTTTATTGCACTATCTTTAATCTGTCTTCTATCTGTTGATTTTAATGCGCAGGTATCTGCTCAGATAGTTCCCGATCGCACTTTACCTAATAATTCTGTTACTCTGCCCGATGGCAATGTGACTGAAATTATCGGTGGTACCACCGCAGGCAGTAATCTATTTCATAGCTTCGAGCAGTTTTCTCTACCTACGGGAGATACAGTTTGGTTTAATAATGCTACCACCATAGAGAATATTATTAGTCGTGTTACGGGTAATGCTGTTTCCGATATTGATGGTTTAATTCGAGCCAACAGTAGTGCTAATCTCTTTTTAATTAATCCTAATGGAATTATATTTGGAGAAAACTCGGCTTTAGACATTGGTGGTTCTTTTATTAGTAGTACAGCGGATAGTCTCAAGTTTGCCAATGACAGTGAATTTAGTGCCGTAGATCCCCAAGCACCACCGTTGCTAACGGTAAATATTCCAGTTGGTTTGCAGTATGGAAATGATAACGGAGATCTAATCGTTCGAGGTGGTGGCAATCAGCTTCAGTTTAATCCCAACTTTACGGTTAATAGAAGCTCTCGACCTAGGGGATTAGAAGTCGATCTCGGCAAAACTTTAGCTTTGGTTGGCGGAAATATTTTCTTGGATGGGGGTAATCTTACCGCTGAAGCAGGACGAATTGAACTGGGCGGTGTGGGCGATGGTCAATTTCTTCCCTTTAACCTCACAGGCTCGGGTTTGAACTTCGATTATACAGAGGTTGGTCTGTTAAAAAATATTAATCTTGCCAACGCTTCTTCTCTCGAAGTGAGTGGTAATCGGGGAGGAGAGGCACAGATTCAAGGAAAAGAAGTAATTATTACCGATGGCTCTACGATTCTGGCAGATACTATTGGCGATCGTGATGGAGGCAAACTGCAAATTAATGGCTCGGAATTATTAGTAGTGGCAGGGACTTCTTTAGATTTACCATTTATCAGTCGTTTATCTACCGATGTCGCTCCAGGTGCTACGGGCAATGGTGGCGATATCGAACTAAATTCTGCCAACCTCATTATTGCCGATGGAGCGCAGGTAATTAGTAGCACCTATGGAGTTGGGAATACAGGAAATATTCAGGTTAATGCTAGTAACGTAGAGTTAATTAGTGGTTCGCCCATACTTAATTCCAGTGGGTTGTTTACTTTGGTTTTTGGTGCTGGTGATGGTGGTGATATCGAGATTAACGCCGACAACATCTCCGTCACTGGGGGAGCGCAAGCTGCAACCCTGACCTTTAGTGATGGTCGCGGAGGCGATCTATTTGCCAGGGCAAATCAAATTGAATTAAGTGGCACTTCTCCTGGTGGTAGTCCTAGTAGTTTCTTAGCCAATGTAGAATCTGGAGCTAGGGGTAATGGTGGGTCATTAACTATTGAAACCGAGTCTTTATTGATTAAAGACGGAGGACAAGCAGCAATTACTAATTTTGGAGTTAGTAATACAGGAATTTTATCTGTAACAGCAGACAATATAGAATTAACTGGTGGTGCGCCAGGGGCAGGTAGTAGTGGAATATTTTCTAATGTGGAGTTTGGAGTTACGGGTCAAGGCGGTCAAATTACCATTGATACAGATAAGTTAAATCTTGCTGATGGGGCGCAAATTTCAGCTCTTACTTTGGGTTCGGGGACAGGGGGGGCGATCTCCATCAACGCCAATGAAATCGAAATTTCTGGGGGAAATCCCAATGCCCCTAGTGGGTTTCAATCTACTGTGGCACCTCCTGCTGAAGGAGATGGAGGTAGTTTGGCAATTGAGACCAGAAGCCTTAAAGTGATTGACGGCGGACAAATTGCTGTAAGTACAGCGGGTAGTGGTACTGGTGGAGAACTAGCAATTACGGCAGATGAGATTGAGTTAATTGGCAA
The DNA here is from genome assembly GCA_030064795.1 of Pleurocapsa sp. MO_226.B13. The sequence continues at coordinate 45,136 of JASJEI010000007.1, forward strand.
CTCGGAATTTGGAGCTAGTGGTATTTTTGGTAATGCCATTATTGGTAGTGGGAATGGCGGAAATTTGATCGTTGATACCGATAGCTTAACTATCCTCGATGGGGCAATTATTAGTGTCAGTAACTTCTCTAGTCGAAACATCAATATAACACCAGGAGAAGGACAAGCAGGAAGTATTACGATCGATGCTAATAGGGTTAAATTAGATACCCTTTCGGCGGATATTCCCAGTAGTATTACCGCTTCAACTCACAACAGTGGCGGTGGAGACATTACTCTAAAAGTTGCTGGAGATATCTCGATCGCCAATAACAGCGAAATTGATGCTGATACCAGAGGTAATAGTGATGGTGGCAATATTGACATTAGGGCGAATAATTTAAACCTAAGCGATCGAGGACGAGTTTCAGTTGACAGCACTGGTTTAGGACAAGCAGGCAATATTGAGATTACGGTAAATAATTTGGTTGCTACTCAGAGTCAGATTACAGCAACTTCTCAAGATTCTGGGGGAGGAGATATTAACTTAACTACAGATTTGATTTTTCTAGACAATAGCGAACTCAGTACTAGTGTTTTTGATGGTACTGGTGGTGGAGGAAATCTAACAATTGCTAGTAACTATGTAATTGCTCGGGATAACAGTAATATCGTTGCCCAAGCAGATCGAGGAGATGGTGGCAATATTGAGATCGTGACTCAAGTTTTCTTGCTTACTCCTGATAGTTTAGTAGATGCCAGTTCTCAATCGGGTGTGGATGGGGCAGTAGATATTAATAGTCTCGATACCGATAAACAGATTGGTGTGGTGCAGTTGCCCGAAAAAATTATCGATCCTACCGCCTTAATTGCTGCTATATGCCCCAGAGATGATGTCAACTCTCTGTCTACTACAGGTAAGGGAGGATTAGCCGAAAACCCGAGTCAAAATCTACGGGGAAAATCAGTCTGGGAAGATTTACGCAATTTTACCGATCTGACAACCGATCCATCTCCAGAATCCGATCGCAGAACAGTTATTGAAGCTAAAGCCTGGAATATTAACCAAAAAGGTAACGTGGAATTATTGGGTTATATTCCTCAACCAAATAAACCAGATTATTGGGCATTATTTAATCAATGTCGTCAGTAAATTAACTCGGTAAGAAGATTATATTTGAGATTTTTCGGCAATATATGACTATTTTTAGTCTTTAAATACAATAATGAATTATAAAAATCCGCTTCAAACCAATTTAATTTTATTCAATCCCTTATTAGGCTTGATACTCTCGATCGCTTATTTATTAATTAGCTCAGAAATAGCGATCGCCAAATCCCCTCAAAAGGCGATCGAGAGTATCTCCCAAAATACTCAGTCAAGTTCAATCGATCGGGCTAGATTAGCTTATCAGTCAGGACGATACACCGAAGCCAAAGCACTATGGCAAAAGTCATATCAAGCAGCGCGACTGGCAAAAAATACTTTAGCTCAAGCTCAAATTTTAAATTATCTGGCTTTGACTAACAATAAACTGGGAAAGATCGCCACAGCGGAAGCTTATATAACTCAAAGTCTACAACTACTGGAAAATCAAGCAGAGGCTAGTAGTTGGCAGATTAAAGCTCAAGCTCTAAATACTCGGGGTAGTCTAGAGTTAGGAACGGGCAAGGCAAAAGCTGCCTTTCTCAGCTGGCAAGAAGCTGCCAGAGCTTATCAGCAGGCTGGAGATCGACTAGGTGCGTTGGGAGCTGAAATCAATCAAGCTCAAGCATGGCAAAGTTTGGGGTTATATCGTCGCGCCCAAAAAGTATTACAAAAAATTGCTACTGAATTAGAAGTACAATCCGATCCGACTCTCAGAATTACGGGTTTCCGTAGTTTGGGAATTGCTTTACAAGTTACAGGAGATTTAGAGGCTGCTCAAAAGATGCTAGAGCAAAGTCTAGCCCTCTCCCAAGAATTGAATTTACCTGAAGAAAGTAGCGCGACTTGGTTTAGCTTGGGTAACAACGCTTTGGCTTCTAGCGATCGAAGTCGGGCAATTGGTTATTATCAACAGGCTGCAACTACTACTGCTCAACCTCTATTAAAAACCGAAGCCCAATTAAATCAATTAGGCTTATTGATTGCCACAGAGCAATGGCAATCTGCCCGAGATTTGATACCCCAAATCCAAACCGCACTGACCAATCTGGGTTCGATTCCCAACCGCAGAATAGTCTATGCTCGGGTTAATTTGGCTAAACATTTAATTGAGTTAACTACTCATTTGCCCAACCCCGAATTATTGGTGCAAACCAAAGATTTATTAACCACCTCGATCGAACAAGCAGATGAATTAGAAGATCCGCAATCAAAATCCTATGCCTTGGGAATGCTGGGACATTTATATGAAGTCGATCGACAACCAGATTTAGGACGCAAACATACTCGACAAGCCGTACAGCTAGCTCAGGTAATCAATAATTCCGAACTTACCTATCAGTGGCAATGGCAGTTAGGAAGATTACTAAAAACAAGCGGAAATCAACAGGGGGCAATAGCATCTTATACTGAGGCAGTAAATGCTTTAGAATCTCTCCGCAGCGATCTGGTTGTCACCAATGCCAATTTACAGTTTTCTTTCCGCGAACAAGTCGAGCCTGTTTATCGTGAGTTAGTTAGCTTGTTACTCGATCCAGTAAATAGCCAGCCAGTAAGTCAAGAGAATTTATTACAAGCCAGAAATACTATCGAATCTCTACAACTAGCAGAACTAAATAACTTCTTCCGCGAGGCTTGTTTAGATGCTACTCCTACAGCTATCGAGCGAATAGATCCCCAGGCTGCGGTAATTTATCCAATTATATTACGCGATCGCTTGGAAGTAATTGTTAGTCTTCCCGATCGATCTCTCAAACATTATTCTCAACCCATTCCTCAAGCAGAATTAGAACTTGTAATTGAAGAACTACGTCAAACCCTGCAAATTAGGAGTCGTCGTCAATTCTATCAACCAGCCCAAAAACTCTACAGCTGGTTAATTCGTCCAGTATCCAAGGAGCTAGACAAACATAATATTGAAACCCTAGTATTTGTTCCCGATGGCAGTTTCCGCAATATTCCCCTATCAACTCTTCATGATGGTCAACAATATCTAATCGAACAATACAATGTCGCTCTGACTCCTGGCTTACAACTTCTCGCTCCTTTGCCTTTGGAACAAGTAAAACTGAAAATCCTAGCAGCGGGTATTACTCAACAAAGAAGGGGTTTTTCTTCTCTAGAATATGTCGATCGAGAGTTAATTAATATCCAAAATCAAACTGATAGCGTTATCTTACGCGACGATAAATTTACTCAAGAGCGTTTACAAGCAAAAATTCAAACTGCTCAATATCCTATCGTTCATATTGCTACTCATGCTCAATTCAGCTCTAATTTAGAAGATACTTTTCTTCTAGCTTGGGATAGTAACATTAATATTAAAGAATTAGATCGAATTTTAGATCGTCCTAACTTCGAACGACAGCAAGCGATCGAACTCTTAATTTTAAGTGCTTGTGAAACTGCCAGAGGAGATAAAAGAGCAGCGTTAGGATTAGCAGGTATGGCAGTCAGAGCAGGGGCAAAAACTACTATAGCTACTCTTTGGACTGTCTATGATGAATCTACCGCCTTAGTCATGAATTATTTTTATGAGAATATTGCTCCATCTCAAGTAAAACGCAACAAAGCTGAGGCTTTACGTCAAGCTCAATTAAATTTAATTCACTCTCCTCAATTTAAACATCCCTACTATTGGTCTCCTTTTATTATGGTTGGCAATTGGCTTTGATTGGAGAATGTTGAATTCTTTACTTTGACCGATGCAAGATTGTTTTTCAATTGTTAACCTTGGCGATCGCTCCTCAATGGAAACGCATTTTGCCTGTATGTTATCGTTACCGTCTGGAAATCGGTAACACGTGAAATTAATTTTTGTATGTCAACTAAGGATTTATTAGTCGAGCGCGCTTTTTTAATTTTCTATGCTACACCCAATTCTCAATCGTTAAAGCCCAGCGTTCATGGTCACGCCATTCTTCGTTAATTTTTAAATACTTTTGAGAGAAGCCTTCTTTGGTGAACCCTAATCGCTTTACCAAATTAATTGATGCTTTATTTTCAGGCTGGATATTGGCTTCGATTCTGTGTAGATTGAGGGTATAAAAAGCATAATCGATTGCTAAATGCATACCCTCAGACATTAATCCTTGACCTGCAAAATTTATATCGACATAATAACTAAGATAAGCGTTTTGAAACGCTCCGTAATAAATTTGACTAAAATTGGCAACTCCAATGATTTTGCTGTCACTTTTATGGCAAATTAATAAACCTTGAAAACTCTCATTTTGGCAACGATTAAGATAATTTTGGCAATCTTTCTCATTTGGTAAAGGAAAACCCCAAGGAAAATAAAACTCTTTGTTTCTTTGTCGAAGAGATAGCAACTCTTTACAATCTTCTTCAGTTGGTTTTCTGATAAATACACGAAGTGACATAGATGCTATTTTACTCCCTAATCTCTAATTTAAATTGGAAATCGCTTCATCATTGCCAAGGCATCTTTGGCATTATCAGACAAGGTAGAGGAAATATTGGGAATTTGGGGAATTTGGGAGAGAACATCGACGGTACGTCGCAGCATTCTGACAATATCTCCTTCTGCTAAACTAACGCTTTCACAGAGGTCATTCCAATCCATACCTAACGCCCACTGTTCGCACAAACCTACTAGTTCGTATTCTCGCCACACGGGTAAACCAACTCCATAACGACGCTGTACTTGAAACAGACGAGTTCTAATTTCTCTAATGGAAACAAAGTTGTCTGCTGGTTCCGGATCGCTGTCCCGTTTTTTGACACCCAATACCTCTAGTACTTCTCTCGGTGGGGGAAAGTCGCACCAAACATCAGCGCGGGGAGTTTCGGTAATTAAAGCGCATACGGTGGCTGCTAAGTGTTGGGGTTCTAAATATTCTAATTCTCCAGAGACAAATACTAAAGCCAGCCAAAGCTCGTTGTCTCCCCTAATAGTGGCTGCTGCCTGTCCTAAAAAGGTAGGGTTATATTCTTGTAGAGCTTCAAATTCTTGTAGTACATTAATAAGATTGAGAAACTCTTCCCAATAGTAAGACTGATTGGACTTTTGTTTTTGATATTTTACTTGGGTTTTGTGTAGTTTTTCTCGCAGTTGCAAACGCTTATTGTGTTTTTTCAATAAACGGTTGGGGTTATCTACCTGCTGTATGGGATGTTCGTCGATTTTTTGGTTAACAGTATCTAGCTTTTGCTGTTGTTCGATGACTTCTTCGGCGGGAATTTGGGGAATCAAATAATTAGCAATTTGCTTAACGGCGATCGCCGTAGCTTCGTCACCTTTGCGCCATTTTCCTAATTGCAGATTATCTAAAGAGGGGATGGGAATCTCCTCGATCTCTTGGGTTGTAAAAGTACCTTCGTTGATTTCAGTCACGTCAGCATTGGCTGCGATATACCAGTAATTATCTGCTGCCAAACATAATAAATTAGGAGCTTTACCCGAACCTGGAATCTTTTCTATTAATACTGCTGCTAAAGGAGAATGAACCCGAATGTGTTTGCCCTTGAGTCCCAGAATTCTACCAGGCTCTATTTGGGGAATTAAAGGCTTAATCTGGCTTTTGCCAGTAGCTTCTGCTTGCTGTTGCAAAATTTCTAGCAGTCTTTGTTCTTCCTTTGCTCTTTCTCGCAATTTCTGATAGCTAGCTAGTTGACTGGGAGAAATAGCTGCCAGGGCTACATCCAATTTAGCCAACTCTGTCGTGATTTCGGCGATCGCCATTTGTTCGGGAGCGAGTTTTTTTTGCGAAAGATATTCTGCAAAGCTTCGCTCTAATAGTTCTTTTACTTCAGGTAGACTGTATTTCTGAAGCAAATTTAAGACCATGCCATAGGAAGGAGTAAACCAACTTCGCAAAGGTTCGGCGGAGGAAGTAGCCAGAAATGCAGCTTCTTTTGCCCCTTCAAAGGGAGTTTGCACTGCCACTACATGACCTACTTTGTCTTTACCCCTTCTACCAGCCCTACCAGAAATCTGCAAAAATTCTGAAGGACTCAACATACTATGTCCCCCGTCGGTACGCTTGGATAAAGCAGACATTACCGTAGTACGAGCGGGCATATTGATTCCTGCTGCTAGGGTAGCAGTGGCAAAAACAATTTTTACTAGTCCCAGTTCAAATAATCTTTCGACCAATTCTTTCCAAGCTGGCAATAAACCCGCATGATGGGAAGCAATTCCCCGCATCAAAGGTTCAATTTGGTCTATTCTGGCAATCTGAGAACGTTCGCACAAAAATTGCCATAATAAGTATTTTTGATTGGGATTAGCAGTCAAATAGTTAGCTAAGTTAGCTTCCCCATTCTCATTTACTGCTAAGTAATCCCGCAATAAATCGGTTAATTCTCGATTGGAGTCAGCAAAATATTCTAGTAGACCCGTTTGCAACTCAATATTATTCGTCAGGAAAAAATAAAGCAAAATACTTTCAATTTGCCTGCCTTCTCCGGGAGTAACCAAATCCAGAGCATCTAAACTATCGACTGCTCGATCGCAACCCTGACGGCTAAAGATAATATAAATCGCAGGTAGCATATCTTTTGCCTGTAGCTGCTGTATTACCTGATATATTTTGGGACAGTCTTTTACTTTGAGTCGTTTGGGTTTTTGACCCTTACCAGGGGCAGCTTTTAGTTGGGTATTGATGTGAGTTTCACTCTGATTTAATAAGCGATGAATTCCACGCCGATCGCAAAAGTAATATCGCAAAGGGACGGGACGAAAATCTGAATTAATTAATTCACATTCATAGATGCGATCGTCGTCGGGGTTAGAATTACGGACTTTAGTAATCCAATCAGTCAACTCTTGAGGATTGCCAATAGTAGCGGATAGGGCGACTAATTGTATCTGTGGCGGACAGTAGATAATCGATTCTTCCCATACAGTACCGCGAAAACGGTTACTAATATAGTGACATTCATCTAGCACTACTGTTTCGACATTTTCTAAGGAAGTTCCCAACTGCCCAATAGGAGTCTCGTAGAGCATATTACGAAAAATTTCAGTGGTCATTACTACCACATCGGCATTGGGATTAATAATGATATCTCCCGTCAACAAACCGATTTTCTTCGGATCTCCTGCGCCAAACTGTTCTTGAAAATCCCTAAATTTTTGGTTAGACAGAGCTTTAAGGGGTGTAGTGTAAAAAACTCGCTTACCATGATTTAAGGCTCGATGAATAGCATATTCTCCAATCAGAGTTTTTCCTGAACCTGTGGGAGCGCAGACTACTACAGATTTTCCTGCTGCTAGGGCGGCGATCGCCTGTTGTTGAAATGCGTCTAGTTGAAACGGAAATAATTCTTGCAGATTTAACTCAGAGGTAGAAACGATTGAATTCACAAGCTGTTCTATAAAATTGGACTCCAGGTCACAACGATATTAATTATGTATATTGTTACATCTTTGTCAGATTTGTGTCTGGAATTAACCCTAAGCTTCATTTCTTCCCCGCTCAAAATTAGGCTTCAGAATCGGCAATATCTCTAATTAGCAGCACCTTAGACTTGATATAGTCAATCAAAGATTGGCGGTCTTCGCTGGTTAGAATTGAAGCATCATCCACCTGCCTCATGATTTGATGGATCAAGTCTGTGTCATCTAATTGCAGTAAAGTACGCTTATTAATAGCTTCTACTGAAGACCAGACTGCACGTAAGATATCTGATTTGAGATTGATATTGTTCATAATCAAAATTTTAGATCTTCGTTTCCTCATAGTTAGTAAATTTCACTACAGTATCCAGCCAATATAAAAAAATCCTTAAGAATATTCTCAGGATTTAAAAATGCTAATGATTGTTTTGTTAGTTGAGGGGCGATCGCTCATCACCGTTCAAACTGAATACGTCTAGGTAGCAAGATTAGGGACAGTAGAGAGTATCGCGAGTATTTCTGCCTGTAGTGGGGTTCGTACCGCTAGCTCTCTCGCACAAAGCTCTTTCTGTGTTGGGATCGAGCAAGGCATCGGTAAAATCTGCGCCTGTAATCGTAGATTCTTGTAACATCGCATTGGTTAGATATGCCCCTTCTAGTACCGCATTAGTTAAATTGGCGCGAGTCAAACGAGTTGATTCTAAACTGGCATAGCGTAAATCTGCACTCTCTAAATTAGTTCTAGACATATTAGCACCAAAAAAACGTACTCCAGTAGCTTTAGCAAAACTCAAATCGCTACCCCGCAGGTTGGTGTGATCGAAACTGGCATCAGTAAGATCTTGATGAGAAAAATCAGTATCGGTTAACACTTGCTTGTTGTAGTCTGCACCCCAAGCTGGTAAAACTGACAGGGAAATAGTAGCAATCGAAGCGATCGCTAAAACCGATAAGTTCTTGACTAAAGACGATAGGAACTGCTTAAGATTAAGTTTCATCTTGTTAAGCTCAAATTTTGTTAGACAAGAAAATCTTATTAGATTTTCAGCCCAACTAATTAAAAATCGCTTTCACCTAAAAACTCTCTGATCTCTTTGTCCCGCAGCAAACAACTCTTTTTATCTTGGAGAGAATGTTTGGTTTCATCAGACTCAGATAACACCGCAGCGACTAGAGACTTACTTTCAGATTGAGACTGTCTGAGTTGTTTAACTTCTTCCTCCAAAGATTCAATGCGATCGACCAAGGTACGGATAACCGCAGCCTCAGAATCTGGTAAATTACCGTGTTCTAGAGGATTTACCTTCACTCCCGAACGATAGACAATTCTACCTGGAATACCAACTACCGTGCAGTTAGAAGGAACATCTTGCAAAACTACAGAACCCGCACCAATACGGACATTGTTACCAATCTGAATATTACCTAAAACTTTTGCACCACCACCAACTACTACATTTTCGCCTAAAGTGGGGTGACGTTTACCAGATTCTTTTCCCGTTCCTCCTAAAGTAACTCCCTGATAAATCAGAGAATAATCGCCCACAATTGCCGTTTCTCCGATTACAACTCCCATGCCATGATCGATAAAGACTCCTTTGCCAATTTGCGCTCCTGGGTGAATTTCAATACCAGTCAAAAAGCGAGCTAAATGAGAAATAAATCGCGGTACAAAGGGCATCCCAATTTTGTACAGCCAATGAGCAAAACGATGCAAAAAAAGAGCTTGTAGACCTGGATAGCAAACTAGCACCTCTAGCCAATTGCGGGCAGCGGGGTCGCGTTCAAAGATGATGCGAAAGTCAGCAACTAGTGAGGAAAGCATCAGGTGTAGTCCTATATTAATCTAACGTTTGCAAGTAACGTATCCATTTTATCGTTTTCCAGTCATTTCTGAACTCTATAATTTGGCTTGACATCTCCCGCTTTTGAAAAAACGGGATTCTAAGCAGATGTTGCTACGGGTGCTTGAAGCACCGCTTCGCAACGCTTACGATCTACTTTCTTTAGACAAGACAAAGTGTATCGTTTGGGAACTGTCAAATGTTCCCTCCCCACCTCGGCTAAGTTAATGCCTAGCTGTATGGCTACTTTTTTTAGTATATTCAGTCCACCAAGGCAATCACTGGAAACAAGCCAACCTTGGGCTGTGCGGTACGTACCTAAGCGTGATTCTTTTGCCTGAAAACTTATACCCGACGGGTTTTTCACCGCAAGTTGCCATCTAATTGTTCAAGTTATTTTTACATAATCCCTATATCCCCATCTCCTCTGCCTTGTACCTTCCGGGGACAAGAGCAAAGGTTAATTATTGTTTTGCGAAGCAGTTTGCGTCGATAATTAATAAATTAGAGTAAGTAATAATACTTTGTTGGAAATCAAAATAATTGTCCTAATAATAATGCGATGCCCTAACAATGCGATCGCCTTTTGCAAGGAGAAATAATAAAATGTTGGATACTAAATCGGTTTTAGAGGTTCTGCGTCCAGTACAAGACCCAGAATTACAAAAAAGTCTTGTCGAGTTGAATATGATTCGCAATGTAGCTGTAGACGGGAGTAAAGTCAGTTTTACTTTGGTTTTGACTACTCCTGCTTGTCCCTTGAGAGAATTTATTGTCGAAGATTGTCAAACTGCGGTCAAAAAACTTCCTGGTGTAGAAACCGTAGAAGTAGAAGTAACTGCCGAAACACCCCAACAAAAGTCTCTCCCCGATCGCGCTTCGGTTCCAGGGATTAAAAATATTCTGGCTATTTCTAGCGGAAAGGGAGGCGTGGGGAAAAGCTCCGTGGCGGTGAATGTGGCTGTGGCTCTAGCAGCTAAGGGTGCTAAAGTGGGCTTGTTGGATGCCGATATCTATGGGCCTAATGCTCCCAATATGTTTGGCTTATCCGATGCCAAAATTCCCGTCAAGGAGGGTAGCAATGGCGAAATTCTAGAACCAGCGTTTAATTATGGCGTTAAGTTGGTGTCGATGGCGTTTCTGATCGATCCCGATCAGCCTGTAATTTGGCGTGGCCCGATGCTTAATGGTATTATCCGTCAGTTTCTTTATCAGGTGGAGTGGGGCGAACTTGACTACTTGATTGTAGATATGCCTCCAGGTACGGGGGATGCTCAATTAACCATGGCTCAAGCAGTACCGATGGCAGGGGCAGTAATTGTGACCACTCCTCAAACTGTGTCTCTAATTGATGCTCGTCGTGGTTTGAGGATGTTTCAGCAGTTGGGGGTAAATGTCTTGGGAATTGTTGAGAATATGAGCTATTTTATTCCTCCCGACCTACCCGATAAGAGCTATGATTTATTTGGTTCGGGTGGTGGCGAAAGAACTGCTACCGAATTAAAAATTCCCCTACTAGGTTGTGTGCCTCTAGAAATTGCCTTGAGAGAAGGAGGAGACAAGGGAATTCCGATCGTAGTTGCCGAACCCGATTCAGCATCGGCTAAAGCCCTGGTGGCGATCGCCGAACAAATTGCTGCCAAAGTTTCTATTGCTGCTTTTGCCTGAATCTAGCGAACAATTGTCAGTTATCAGCAACCAAAATTGTATGGATGGCGATCGCCTTTTTACTCCCCAGCCGACAGGGGATGGTTCGTATACTTTTTACTCACAAGAGTTTCAAGAGACGTTTCATTCTTCCTTTGGGGCAAAACAAGAAGCAGAAGTCAGATATATCGAACCCTGTCTGATTAAACAATTGGCAGCCAAACAATCTACCATTCATTTATTAGATATTTGTTATGGTCTGGGTTACAACAGTGCTGCTGCCCTAGAAGCGATTTGGTCGGTTAATCCTGAATGCAGAGTCGAGTTAATTGCTCTAGAGATCTCGGCGGATGTCCCCCGTCAGGCTGTCGAGTACGATCTTTTGGCGCGATGGCGATCGCCCGTTCCTCAATTACTAGCTAAATTGGCAAATCTATCTTTAGTTAGAGAAAAATTGTTGACAGCAAAATTACTCTTAGGTGATGCCAGACAAACAATTCAGTCTCTAGTCGCCAAAGCCTGGCAAGCGGATTGCATCTTTCTCGATCCTTTTTCTCCACCCAAGTGTCCTCAATTGTGGACGGTAGAATTTATCAGTTTAGTGGCTCGGTGTCTTGCTCCCCAGGGTAGGTTGGCAACCTATTCCTGTTCGGCTGCGGTACGTACTGCATTCCTAGCAAATAATTTAAAGATTAGTTCCATAACCGGTGTCGGTCGTAAATCTCCTGGAACATTAGCCAGCTTTGAGTATAAAAATTTACCTCCGCTGCCTCAAAAAGAACGAGAACATTTAAAAACCCGCGCTGCAATTCCCTATCGCGATCGCAATTTGCGTTCTTTACCAGAAGAGATCGTTCAAATACGCCATCAAGAGCAACAACAAAGTAATTTAGAATCTACTTCTCAGTGGCGCAAGCGTTGGCTGCGGTCAAATATATAGCTTATGAGTTACCGTAATTTTATTTAAGTAGATTTTATCTCTCTAAATAGAAGGCTAAATTTACAGCACAAACTCCGTATTATGCCCGATCTCAAATAAAAAATTAACATTCATAATAATATTAATGGCAATTTAAAAAACTTTATCTCAATTTTGTCATTTAATTCAAAAATCCAAGCTACCCTGGGATCAACAGCTAATATATCTAAGATAAGCACTCCTATTACATCGAGAGCTTAAAAGTTTGATATCGTAGTTCGTTGGCTATTTTATTAAAAATCTTCAATAGCGAAATAACATAATGAAAGAAGTTGGCGAGTTTCCTTTAGCGACTATTAGGAGTTATAAGGTGGGTAATCATTCCAATCTTAAAACCGCTAAAATTTTGATTGTTGATGAAAATCCGCTGAGTCGCATGACCGCAGCCGATCTCTTGTCTTTAGACGGTTACGAAGTATTAGAAGCGGATAACGAGTCGGCAATTCTCGACAGCATAAGTAAGCAGCCAGACCTCATTCTCCTCGACGTGATGATGCGAGAGGTCGATAGCTTTGCTTTTTGTCGTCAACTAAAAGAAGATTACCGTACAGCTAATATCCCTGTTGTCCTAACTACCCTTACAGATAGTCGGGAACATCGCATCAAAGTTATGGAAGCTGGTGGGGACGATGTTCTGATCAAACCCCTAAATCGAATTGAGTTATCTACTAGGGTTAAATCTTTAATCAATCAAAAACGTCTCAATGATGGCTTAGATCAAACCGAACAAGTTTTATTTACGATCGCCAAAGCAGTAGATAGTCGTTCTGTTAGTAGGGGCGGTAGTGTTCGCGTCGCCTCGTTAGTTAAGAATTTTGGCGAGTATCTTGGTCTGACTCCAGAAGAAATTGACGATCTTAGCTTCGCTGCTCATCTACATGATATTGGCACGATCGCCATTCCCGATGCAGTCATGCTCAAAAAAGGAGAACTGACAGAGGAAGAAAAAGAATTAATTAGACAGCACGTCTTAATTGGCGAAGAGATTTGTCAGCCCTTGCGTAACCGCAGTGGAGTATTACCGATTATTCGCAATCACCACGAACGTTGGGATGGTACGGGCTATCCCGATGGTTTGTCTGGTACGGATATTCCTTATTTAGCCCAGATCTTTCAAGTAATTGATATTTACGATGCCTTAACTAGCGATCGCCCTCACAAAAAAGCCTATAGCCCCGCAGAAGCATTAAAAATTATTATCGAAGAAACCGAAAAAGGTTGGCGTAACCCAGAGCTTATTCAAGCTTTTACTACTTTTATTCGCTCTCAAGAGCAATAAGGATTTAAAAAAGATGTTTAGTCTTATAGTTCGGAGTTCGACGGAGCGTATAAACCGATGAGGAAACCTTATTTCTACGCCCTTGAGTTAGTAGTTGGGTCTGTACAGTTATTGGTCATTGGTCACTGGTCATTGGTCTTTAGTGGTTAGTTGTACTTCCTCATTCCTTGTTCCTTCTCCTTCGCTTCCTCTAGATCTCAGCTAAAGATATTGTTTTAACACTTCTTTTGTCGCTACACCGGTTTTTTCCCAACTAAACTTTTGAGCTTGTTGTAAACCGAGTTGGCTTAATTGCGATCGCATTTGGGGATCTCGTCCGAGATCGCTCATTGCCGAAGTAATCGCTGCGGTATTGTATGGATCGAGCAAAATGGCTGAGTCGCCAGTTATTTCGGGTAAAGAGGCTAAATTAGAGGTAATTACGGGAGTTCCACAAGCCATTGCTTCTAGTGCGGGGAGTCCAAAACCTTCCCAGAGAGTAGGAAAGACTAAAGCGATCGCCCCGCTAATAATTAGAGGTAATTCTTGATAGTCCAGATAATCTAACCAGATTACTCGATTTTCAATGCCTAATTCTTTGACTTGCTGTTGTAGCTGAGGAGTAAAACGGGGGTCGGTCGAACCCGCGATCGCTAGATAATAGTCTGTATTTGCTAATGCAGCAAAAGCGTCGATTAAGCCCTTGAGGTTTTTATAAGGATCTTGACGACCAAGATATAAAAAATAGGGACATTTCAGATATTTCTTTTGGTTAGAAGGGTGAGGATAAAAATTAGCGCGATCGTATCCTAGTAAGATGGGCGTAATCTTAGATGCGGGGATACGATAAAAATCGACGAGATCTTTAGCTGTTGCCTGGGAGTTACAAATAATATGCTCTGCTTGTTTGAGTACCTGCGGAACAAGATAACGAAAGTAATTAGTTAGAGGTGAGGTTAAACGAGGAAAACGCAATGGAATCAAGTCATGGCACATGACCAGGTAGCGAGATTTACTATACAAAGGAGCTTCGGGTAGCGGAGAATAAATTAGATCTGCTTGGAGATGTTTGTAGATCCTGGGAAGTTGAAATTGCGTCCATAACAGACGTTTGAGGTGTCCTTTACTTCCCCCAGCAGGAGTCAGATCGTCGGGAACAGAATAGTGTCTAAAATTGCCAATTTGGCGCGCCGATAGTAAAACTGGGTTTAGACTAGATAAACTCTCGATAATATTTTGAGCGTAAGTAGCAATGCCCGTAGGCTTATCAAATAGAACAGTTAAATTAATCAATAATGATGTAGACAAAGTTTAATCGACCTCTAGAAAAAGATTTCCTGCTTGACGCTACGAACAGTATTACTAATTATTTCATATTTGATGTTGGCAACATTCTAATTAGTGAGGCACAAAATCGTGAGAAAAATATTTAGTTGGGAACTATATTAGTTGAGTTATCCACAGGTGAGGAAATACAAAGTGACGTTAAGTCGGATCAAAACACTCTTATCAATCTCTCTAGGCTTATTGATTTGCGATTCGGGGTTATCAGCCAAGGCAATATCCCCCCCTACTATCGATCGCACCGAAGAATGCGAACTACTGGTAATTGGAGGGGGTTTAGCAGGAGTTGCAGCCAGCTATGAGGCTTTAATGGCAGGAAGAACGGTGTGCATGACTGAAATTACTGATTGGGTTGGAGGACAAATTTCATCTCAGGGAACTTCCGCCTTAGATGAAAGAACCACTCAGCGTTCCAAGCTTTTTTTTCCTCGCGGTTATTTAGAATTTAGAGAACGAATTGAAAAATTTTACAATGAACTCAACCCTGGAGACTGTTGGGTAAGTGAATCCTGCTTTTTGCCCAAAGATGCCCATAAGGTGATGTGGCAACAGTTAAAAGACGCAGAAGCCAAAGGAGACGGTAAGCTAAAATGGTTTCCTGCTACGGTAGTTAAAGATTTGGAAATCCAAACTATAGAGGGAGAAGGAACGGGCAAACAAATTATTAGCGCAATAGCGATTCAACATAGTCCCAAGAAAAAATATTTACCCCTCAATGCTTTGCCTTTATCCAGCACCATCGAAGATGCCTATAGCTACGAAGATTCTTCCAGATTTAGTAAGGAAATTATTCGCTTTATTCCTGCTTCCACTTCAGATACAGCAGCAGACTGGTACGTAATTGAAGCCACTGAAACAGGCGAAATTGTTGCTTTGGCTGATGTTCCCTATCGTTTGGGAATCGATCCGCTTTCAGCTTCTGAACCTTCTTCCTCTAGCGTCGAAGGCGATCCTTACTGTACCCAAGGATTTACCTACACTTTCGCTATGGAGGCGACCAAAGATCCTCAAGAACACGAAAAGCCCACTTTTTACGACCAGCATAAATATTACTACAGTTACGAATTAGAGAGATTAGCAAATTTCGATCTAGTTTTTACCTATCGTCGGATTTGGAGTCCTAAAACGGGCGATAAAGAAAAATTTGGCGGTATTGAATTTACTGAACCTACGCCTGGAGATATCTCGATGCAAAACTGGACTTGGGGTAACGATTATCGTCCAGGTACTGCCCAAGATAATTTAGTCTATACTCGTCGGCAACTCGAAGAATTAGGTCAACTCGAACCTGGTGGCTGGCTGGGAGGATTGCGTACCAGAACCCTAAGTCGTGGAGAAGACCATGCCCTAGGTTACTTCCATTGGCTAGTAGAGGGGACAACAGATTCTCAATTAGGGGATGGTGTCAAACAACCACAACCCAATCATCGCTTACTGACAGGATTAGATTCTCCTATGGGTACGATTCACGGTTTGTCTAAATATCCTTATATTAGAGAAGGCAGAAGAATTATCGGCAGAGTTTATCCTGGCTATTCCCAAGGCTTTAGCGTGACCGAAATTGACATTTCGCGGGCTAACTATCGAGATGAACACTATAGCGAGAACCTCAACCCCACTACTTATCGTCAACTGTGGAAGGGAGTAGATGGTTTAGAGGTTTTTAGAAACAAAAATAGGGATATGAATATTGAAGAAATACAAAGACGGACACGTTCGACTATTTATCCTGATTCTGTGGGAGTCGGTCATTACGCGATCGATTTTCATCCCTGTATGGAGGAAAGTCCAGCGGAGAAACCAGGTAATACTGAAAGAAAAGGAGAGCGTCAGGGTGGAGGACAGGCTTATCCTTTCCAAATTCCGCTGCGGGCGATGATTCCCCAAGAAATTGACAATTTAATTGTCGCTGGTAAAAGTATTGCTACCAGTCATATTGCTGCTGCTGCTTATCGCGTTCACTCTTTTGAATGGTCTTCTGGTGCTGCTGCGGGAATAGCTGCGATCTTTGGTTTGGATCGAGGAATTATGCCCTATCAATTGGTCGATGAACCCTTTATTCATGAAGAGGAATTGCAAATACTCAAAGACAAACTAGACGAAAGTGGTAATCCCACCGCATTCCCCGATACTTCGATCTTTAATCAGGATTGGGAGGATTGGCAATAATCATTCACCAGTAGGTAAGGTGGGCATCGCGAATAGACGATCTCAGAAAATATTATTTCGATCATGCCCACCGATAATTTATTTTCGATAATGGTAGGTAAATTTTTAGAGCGGAATATTTGGCGATCGCAAGTGATTTTTGCCTACCTTATGTCGTTTATCAAAAGTAACTAGAGACTTATATATAAAAGTAGAATAATAATAACAACCGATGTCAGGAGTCCCAAAAATTGCGATGGCTGAATCTGTAGAGACATTAAAATTTCTATTAACTTCTTTCCCCTATCTCGAAACAAGACGGCTTTTACTTCGACAAGCAACTCAAGAAGATGTTGAAGCTATATTTGCAGTGTTTTCCGAGCCGAAAGTAACTCAGTTTCACGATCTCGATACGTTTACTCATCTTGATGAAGCAAGCAAGGTAATTGAAAGACGAGCAAAAGGTTTTGAAAGCGGACGTGGGATACGTTGGGCAATTATTCATAAACCAAGTAATAGTTTAATTGGCTCTTGTGGATTTACCTGGCTAAAAGAAATAAATGCTGCTGAAGTAGGTTATGAACTGAAAAGTCAGTTTTGGAGACAAGGCATCATGAGTGAAGCTTTAAGTGCCATTTTACAATATGGATTTAATAGCAGAGAAATTCAATTTGTTATTGCAGAAATTATGTTAGAGAATCTAGCTTCTAGAAGGCTTTTGGAAAAATTATGTTTCCAGAGTCAAGGCATATTAAAAAAGCGTGGTTTTTGGAAAGGTAAGCATCACGATTTAGAACAATTTAAGTTGACAAAAACTAAATTCATGCCTACCAAACTTAATTAATAATACCAATTCTCATGCATTAACAAGAGACTTCGTAGTAGTAGTCCGAGAAAATAATCGATTTGGTCAAAAATTCTAAATGTTCGGCATATGATTGTGAGTATGTAGCCCTTGCTCGACAGTTAGAAATAGATTTAGTGACAGCAGATCGAAAAATTTTAGCGGAGTTTCCCTCTACAGCAATTTCTCTAAGCTCTTTTAGCTCTTTATCCTGAAAGCGATCCGATTTAGAATGGTCAGACAAAACTTGCTAATTGTGTATTATTTTTGTCTACCTGACCAAAAACTTGTAGACTCTAAATTGCGATCGCTGCTGCCTCCAAGGTCTATACTATTGATACCTATCGGAATTTGGCTTTACTAGTGAACCTATATTATGCAATTTTCTCTTCAAGCTTGGGAAAGTATTGAAAATATTTACCAAGCTATCTTAAAGATGCCTTTTGTTGAAGAACTTAAATCGGGTTCTTTGGAGCGAGAAATATTTCAACACTATATGATTCAAGATGGCATATATCTTGGCGAATTTGCTCGCGTTTTGGCGATTATCTCCGCCAAAGCACCACAACCAGATACACAATTACAATTTGCTAGCAGTGTTGGAGAAGCTATTTTAGTAGAACGTAGTTTACATGAAAACTTTTTTGCCGAATTTGGCATTGAAGTCCAAGATGCTTTGGCAACAATGCCCACTCCTACTTGTTTGAATTACACGAATTTTTTAATTGCTACTGCCTATCAACATAATTTTGCCGTTGCCGTAGCTGCGGTTTTGCCCTGCTTTTGGATTTATTTAGAAGTCGGAAAACAGATCTATCAACAAGCAAGCGATCGCCCTAATCCCTATCAAAAATGGATCGATACTTATATTGATGCTGATTTTGAAGCTTCGGTTAATTATGTGATTCAAGTAGCAGATAAAAAAGCAGAACAAGCTTCGGTTAAAGAACGAGAATTAATGCATCAAGTTTTTTACCGCGCATCCCAATTTGAATGGATGTTCTGGGATAGTGCCTATCGTCTAGAAAAATGGGAAATTTGAACTGCTTCTGGTTTTTTAAATGATAATTTTCTCTATTTACTAATGCGATCGCTCTTCTATTTTACTTTTAATTTTCATTTTAAAAGAAGCTGGCGGGGCAATAGTTAAACCTCGTCGCACGGGTAACATCGGGCGGTTACTTATTAACTCTAATTGGAAACGGGATAGAATTGTCGCGGTTACTAATTTCATTTCTAGTAATGCCAAAGCCGAACCAATACAACGTCGATTACCTCCACCAAAAGGAATATATTCATAACTAGAGTAAGTTTTTTGTAAAAATCTTTGCGGGTCAAATTGTTTGGGATTGGGATATAAATCTTCTCGATGGTGCAGAGAATAAATAGAAGTCATCAACCAAGTATCTGGTTCAATATCGTATCCCATGAGAGTCATTGGTTTGGTAAGCACGCGACCAAAAGTCCCCGCAGCAATGGGGTAAATTCGCAAAGTTTCTGAAATTACCGCGTTTAAATAAGTAAGGTTATTTATTTCTTGATAATTTAATTTCCCAGACCAAGAATCTAATTCAAAACGTAATTTCTCCTGTACTTCTGGAAGATAGTGAACCCAATAAAAAAGCCAAGCTAAAGCGGAAGCAGTAGTTTCATGTCCAGCAAATAATAGAGTTATCAACTCATCGTGCAATTCTTCATCGGTCATGCCTACGCCGTTTTCATCTTTTGCCAACAGCAACAAACTAAAAATATCTTGGGTTTCTAATTTATCTGCTGCTAATAATTCTCGTCTTTCTTTTATCTCTTGATAAATTAAAGTTCTAATTTCTTGTTTCAAAATCAGAAAACGTCCCCAAGGACTAAATTTCCCCCAGTCCTTTTGTAGGAAAGTAAAAAAGATTAAACTTGAATTTAAAGGAGTATTAAATGTTTCTAAAAGTGTAGTTAACAATTCTCGCAAGCGATCGTATCTCTTTCCAGAATCGATACCGAAGACCACACTCAAAATTACTCGCATCGTAATTTCTTGAGTTAACGAACGAACTTTAAAAGGTTTATTTATTTCCAGGCGATCGCTGACTTTATTAGTTATCTTAACGATCTCTTCGCTACATTTTTGCAGCGATTCACCATGAAAAGGAGGCATCAACAAACGTCGGCGATTTCGATGTTTTTTACCATCTAATAACATTAAAGAATTGTCCCCTACCAGAAAGCTCAACATTTTATTGCCCCTACCTACTTCAAATGTATCTGGAGAAGCGGTAAAAATCTCCTCGATCGCTTGAGGATTACTAGTCATAACTGTAGGTGGCGAGTTTTTAAAAGTTACCTGATAAAAATCTCCATGTTTTCGGGTGCGTTGTTCGATAAACTCCAGAGGACGTAAAATAGCTTTGATTTGGCGGAAGGTTCTCAGCCAACCAGATGTACTCTTAACCGTTGGTATTTGCTTCATTAGTGCGATCGTCTTTTATTGCTTTGATTAGTCTTGAATCGATTTTAACGAAAACTCAAAAAGCTATATAGCGATTCTCGAAAAGCTTGAAATACACCTCGGTTAAGATAAGTTCGTAGAGGTCGTTCCATGGAACGACCGTACGGAATTCGGAATTCGGAAAATTTTGTACCTTACCTATTTGAGAAAGGCTATATAGTCAATAAAAAGTAGCTCGCTTGAGATTCCAAAACCAGGGTGCATCTTTTGCAGCTCGATCTTTTCTAATCATTTCAAAACCGTTTTTTTGATAAAAATTTACTGCTGGCTCGGTAAACGTGACCAAATAACACGGTAATTTCTCATCACTAGCTCGATCGAGAATCGGTTTGAGTAAAGCACTACCGATGCCTTGGCTTTGATAGCTAGGATTGACAAACATCAAAGCTAAATACCAGTGAGGCTGAGTTTGCATATCTCGCTCGTGATAATCTTCGCTAACTTTTAAAAAAGAAAGCCAACGTCCGAGTTTGTTCCAACCACACTTGAAAGGCAACAAGTATAAGCGTAGCCGTAAAATTAACTGTAACTCTTGTATGGC
The DNA here is from genome assembly GCA_030064795.1 of Pleurocapsa sp. MO_226.B13. Next base: position 65,728 of record JASJEI010000007.1, read on the forward strand.
TGTAAAAGAAGATTTTTCTGGTGGTAGCCAAGCTGCAATACCCTTAAGATCGGGTGTGGTGTAAATATGACCGCAATCATAACAGTACTTTAAGGTATTTGTAGCCAGCCAAGTTAAAGCCTTTAAACGTGACTGTCGAGCTTCTGGTGTGAGATAGCCAAATACGGGATCGTCTGCAAATGCCTTAGCTGCAATTGTGCTAGCTAGTTCTATCTGCGATCGCTCTAAGCGAACTACTCGATCGTCGTTCATTGTTTAAATATTTGCTACTGAAATTTGTACCTCCTTAGTATCCATAATGTCCCAAGCAATAGTATTCAAAGTTATTGCTGTGTTTTTACAAGTTTTTGCTCTGTGTCACAAATTGTTTTGGTGTCGCTCCCACTCGACGTTTAAAGTGATAGTTAAGATGACTTTGGCTAGCAAATCCTGTTGTTTGGGCAACTTTGGCGATCGCCATATTCTGCAATAACAATTCTTTAGCACGATCTATACGACATTGAAGCTGAAATTGATGGGGTGCTTTACCAGTAGTTTGTTTAAACAAGCGGGCAAAATGATATTCACTCAACTGTACTACTGCTGCTAATTGTGTCAATGTTAAATTTCGATCTAAATTACTGTAGATATAATCGATTACCCGATCTAGTTGTGGCTGAGATAATTTGCTTTTACTAGATTTAAGAGTGCGACTGCAATTAGAATATCGAGATAATAAATGTACGGCTAAAGCATTTGCCATTGAGTCGGCATATAAATTGCTGCTAACTTCGTTTTCCAAAGCATTTTTGAGTGCTATGGCAATCTCAGTAGATGGACAAGTTTTTGATTAGGGCGATCGCCAAACCCAAAAATGACTTAGAGTCACAATTTTTATCAGTACTTTTGTTCTGAAACCTCCTCGTTAATATAAGTAAAGATTATATTGATACTTTCTCCGAATTTAAATTCTAGTAGTCTTTGAATATTTGGCAAAAAAAAATGTTAGAAAACTCAGAATATTTTCTAATAATTTTAAGTAAAAAAGAATTGAGGGATTGGATTTAAGTTTTTTCAAGAATTTTTGATTATTCGAGCAGATTTTGACAAAAGTCATCTCTTAAACACGCCAGTTTGAATAATTAAACATACCCTCGTGCTTAGATTAAAGCTGATTTTTTTACCAGAGTATAACTATTAATTAACTGGTGGGAATATAGACTAATTTTCTGACTTGATAAATTCGATTGATTTCATTAGATAAAAAGGATAACATTTGTTTTAAACTAAATAAGTAGTTATAGACCAAACGTCCACCCCGAGAGAAATCCTAGACATATATGGACAGTCTCGGAAAAAGATCATCCTCGGCATACACAGACAACTGAAATATAAGACTGTCCATATATGTCCTAGATTATTGAAGCC
>JASJEI010000044.1 GCA_030064795.1 Pleurocapsa sp. MO_226.B13
CCGTCGGCAAATCTGGGAATGTCGGTTGGGGAGATGATTCTAGTTGTATCTCCTCCAGGTTCTGAGTTTCTGCTTGGTCGAAAGTTTCTGCTTCTGCTTCCGTCGGCAAATCTGGGAATGTCGGTTGGGGAAATGATTCTAGTTGTATGTTCTCCAGGTTCTGAGTTTCTGACACGAAAGCCTCAATTTCGTTGTCTGTTTCGGCTTCTAGAGATAAAAACTCATCCGTAGTTTCTTCCTCTAGTACAAAATCATCGCTAAATTCTCGATCGCCCTCAGCTATAGTAGTATCGTCAGCTTCCATCTCATTAGAGTCGGTAATAATTTCCTCTACCCCCCGATCTACATCATCATTTGTTTGTATTTTTGTCGGTTGGTCAGAAAACTCACCAGTTTGTAACCAAGTTGGATGTTCGCTTTCAAATTCTGGTTCTGGACTTGCTACAGGTTCTTCCCAAGCGTCTTCTGTGTCCTCCGAAAATTTGGAGGCTGCTGCACCATCAATAGCTGCTGACTCTGATATGGGGGATGGTTCATCTAACAATTCAGAAGTAACGCTATCTGTATCTTCTGTTACACCAGTTTGTAGTTTTATTGATTGCTCGCTAAGTTGTAAATCCGTCTCTTGCTCTGTGAATTCGCTGACTGGATTGGAAGGAATTTCTTCAAATAAAGGAGTTTCAACTACAGGAGTATCGGCTTCAGTCTCGTCAAGATCGAGATTGTCTAATCCTGCTGACTCTAGATTATCCTCCGCGCTTTTTTGATTTTCTTCAAAATTGGTAAATGCTGCGTTTTCTGCGATCGCAGCACTCCCTGTAGATAAGGCCGCGCCACTAACTTGAGAAGTCTGCTCGATAGCATTGTCAGCCACACGGTTCGAGTCAGCTGCAACATTTGCACCAATAGCCGATAGTTCTCCACCGCCAGGTAAACCAGAGCCTCCTCCACTTCCACCGAGAGAATCAAGATTGGGAAGATTGCTAAGAGCGGGTTCGCGATCGCTTTTGTTTTTATTACCCAAAGCAAAGACGGCTACTGCTGCTAACAATGGCACTCCCAAGACTAGAGGGATCCACCACCACCATATTCCTTCTCGTTTTCCAGCAGCTGATTCATCTGCTTCTACTTCTCCAGGAACAATTACTTCATCACTAGTTTGTACGGTTAGATTACCCGCTCCAGTTTCTTCTAAATCGGTTTGTGCATTTGGTTCGCCACTACCTTCAATCTCTGGGTTAACTTCACCACTGCCTTCGATATCGGGGTTGACTTCCCCACTTTCGTTTAACTCAGGATTAATTTCTCCACTTTCGTTTAATTCTGAATTAATTTCCCCACTGCCTTCGATATTGGGGTTAATTTCCCCACTACCCTCGATATCTGAATTAACTTCTCCGCTACCTTCTGTATTAACTTGAGCTACTGCCTCTGGAGTCTCTGTTTCAGAAGTTGCCGATTCTGGATTTACTTCCGCGCTTTCTGGTGTTTCGACTTGAGCTACTGCCTCTGGAGTCTCTGTTTCGGAAGTTGCTGATTCTGAATTTACTTCCGCGCTCTCTGGTGTTTCGACTTGAGCTACTGCCTCTGGAGTCTCTGTTTCAGAAGTTGCCGATTCTGGATTTACTTCCGCGCTCTCTGGTGTTTCGACTTGAGCTACTGCCTCTGGAGTCTCTGTTTCAGAAGTTGCTTCAGTATTTGTATTTGTTTGAGGTGTAGCGATCGCGGCCGAGGATGTATTCTCGACTGTATTTGTATATTGAACGGCGATATCATGGGCAATATTATGAGCTACAGAACCCAATCGATTGGCAATTGCTTGTTCTCCCCCTTCTGCGGTAGCAAAGCCCAAAAATGCCTCACTCGTCTCACTAGGAGTCCCCCGATACACTAGATAGAAAGGTTGGGAAAAAGGATATCTGAGGTCGTCAGGTCTGGTTTCATACATACTAAGGATTTTGACATCATCGCGATCGATCACGTCATTTGCCACTGCGTAACCGATACCATTTGACCCCAGTCGAGAAATTATCTTGTCTATATCGTAGCTGTGTAATTTAGTCGCATTATCACCTGTAGCAAATTCGCCCTCCTGGAAAACTGGATAGTTAAGAAAAGCTTGTCTGGTATCGTTAGAATCTGGTAAGTCTACCAAAGAAATTTCACCAGGAGTTCCATTAAGCTCTGACCAATCAGTGATTTCGCCTCTAAATATTTGCGCAAATTGAGATATAGTTAGGCTGCCATGATAGTGATTGTCTGGGGAAACTACGATCGCAATTTTTTCTCGGCTAATCGGTACTGCTACCAATCCCTGTTGTTGCTCTGCTGCGGTCAGATCGCGACCAATGCCAACTAAGTCTACTTTGCCTTTCGACAAAGCTTCAAGTGCCTTTTCAGAACTTTTAATCTCCAAATCGACTTCCGCTTGAGGATATTTAGCAATAAAACTTTCTTTTAGACTTTGATTGATGCTTTCGATGCTGTTTGATGCTGCTATCTTGATCGTTGCTTCTTCTGATAGCTGTTCGGGAACAGTAAAAGTCTCAGGTGTTGCATCAGCTCGCGCTAATAAAAAAGCTTCAGCTGGTTTTGTCACTCCAACTAAAGCTAATAGTATTGCTAATGTAACTAGAGGATTATTTGGTTTATGTAACATTTCAGCTCTAAATTGTATCCAATTATTTGGCGATTAATTATGTGTGGCTCAAAGCCAGGATTTAAGTAGGGGCAGCCTTGTTAAGTATCTAGGGAACAGTAGAAACACTTAATTATACCGAAGTTAGAATATACGATCAAAAACACCAAGCTATTTCTATATGAAGCCACTTTAATATGAAAATCTGGTAAATGAATTTTCCTAACAGACTATTAATTATTGAGAAATGTGATGAATTTGTTGATGAGAAATTATTCATGATTAATTGTTAATTAGGTTTAGTTCGTGAATCTAAGAATTGCCCTATATTTGGCAAAAAAAACACCTAACAACTTAAATTTAAAGTCATTAGATGTTTGAGTCGATTAGAACTAGATAATCGAGCTAAATTTGGCAAAATCTTTAGACTTTAATTCTCTCTATCTCTACCGTAGTTGAAACCATAGCTGCAACTAGTTGTTCGGCAGAGACGACAAAGGGTAATCTGTGTATATCTGATTCTCCTCGAGTGGCGATCGCTGCTGCGTGACGTAGTTGGGCTAAGGTAATATCTGCTAAACCTAAATCTTCTAGGGTTTTGGGCAAACCGATTTCGTTATAAAACTTTATCAGTTGTTTTCTGGCTTCCGTTGCTAGTTTGTTGCCTTGCACCATTTCTTCTAAACGCAACTGGACTAAAATACCGTAGGCGACTTTTTCGCCGTGTAGTACGTCGTGAGCTTCCAGTAAATGAGTTAAACCATTGTGAACTGCATGAGCAGCGACAGTACGACAATCTGCCCCACCAATACCACCAATTACCCCTGCCAGCAATACAGTAGCATCGACCACTTCGCGCCATTCATCACTATCGGGTTGTTCTAAGGCGATCGCCGATTTTTGCAAAAGAATGTCGCGTAAGATTCTGGCTTGTTGTACTGCCGAAATTAAGAGAGTAGCGGTAGAATCACCACTGCTAACCGATGCTTCGTACCATTTGGCGATCGCATCACCAATTCCTGCAATCAAAGTCCGTTTTGGCGCAGTGCGAACCAAACTATAGTCTAGAATCAATAGATCGGGACAGCGAGCTAAAGTTACATCATATTGAAATGCTCCTGCTTCTGAATAAATATTAGACAAAGCCGTCCACCCCGCACAGGTAGCACCAGAAGTAGGAATTGTCACCGCAGGCAGATCGCACTGATAAGCGAGTAATTTAGCGGTATCTAGAGCTTTGCCTCCACCAATACCAATAATCAAATCCGATCGATGTTCTAAAGCCAGATCCTTGAGTCTGGTTAAGGAAGATTCTGCACAGTCTGGGCTATAGCTGGCAAACTGACTCTCAAGTTTTTCGGTTTTAAAAATAGGCTGCAACCGAGATTTAATCGTAGTCATGGTTTTATCGCCACCTACCACCAGGGGACGCACACCCAATTTAGCGATTTCTTTACCCGATGTCGCCAAACAATTTTCGCCACGCAATACCCTTGCAGGAGCGATGGATAAGGGAGTATGGCTAGTGATAGTTTTATTTACGGTTGCAGTGCCTTTTTTACTCATATTTGCTCGTAAATTAGATATTTTATTACTCTTTACTCTGTCTCATTTAGCTGCTAACTGAGTTGGGTAGCCGATCTAAACTCTGGGAAAAAAGATTAATTTCAATATTCTCCTCGTCCCTAGAAATAAGCGATCGCTTGGCTTCTCCCAGAAAAAGAGGTTGAGAAATTCCCGCTTCAGGGTGCAAGACAGTTCTGAGTTTGACCGTAAATCGATCGTTGCCACCTGCGCCAGTCCTACCATAAGAATACAAATCGGTAATCGCCTGAAGCAAGGTCGGTTCGATGGCGGATTTCTCTATATCGGGTGCTACAGCTACTACTGCTTGATTTGCGCCGTTGTCATAAACCAGAGTATAGCGGGCCGCGCCAGCTATTTCTTGATGAGGAAAGAAACTCAAACCCAAGGCAAAGGTTCCTACGGTGAGTAACCCCATAAAACTAGTTACGCCAACCAGACGAAAACGAAAACCCCAACCTGCAATAAAAGCGACAATAGTCGCAACTAAAGCAAAAATAGTTACATATCCCAACCACTTACCATAGGTAAAAAGTTCGCTAGTAAAATCCATATATTGTTGTTTGTCTAAAAAAGTTTATCTTTTACAGAGTTTTATTTTATAGCCATCTAGCCCATCACCATCAGCTTTTAGTGATGTAGGATATGAATATTGTGTGGATATTTATTTTAAATCTACGGAAGTGTACGCCAAGAAAATAGCCAATATTCCTCAATTAGATAGAAGTACATCTATTCCAGAATTGGAAACTAAACTAGCCAAGCAAAAAGATATTCGTTTGGGTACTTGTTTGGGTACTTATATATAGGATGCAAGTAGAGGATATTTATCGCTCGAGCGATCGCTCTAAATTTAAACGCTGCAATTGTAGAATTAAACAGCGAGTAATTATTAATTATTTATCGATGGAGCGATCGCTCCACAACATGATTGTTTAAATTTACTGCGCTTTTCAAGTCATTAGACCACAATGATCGAATTTAAAAAAAGCGCGTGGGCTACGCTGCGGCTTCCGCAGCTAGTAGAACCACGTAAGAAGCTAAGAAGCTCACAGCTGATAGCTAAAAGCTACGAACTAGTTCATTAACATCGGAACGGACATCTCACAGGGAGCACCCGTGTCCTCGTCTATTCAACTGAAAACGGCTGTAATTGCTCCCTCGAAAATTGTAACCCTCAAGTAGTAAGCACTTTATTAATCTTAATAAATAGAGGATTACCAGATTCAGACAAGGCTTTATGTTGGAAAATGACGATCGCTTTATCTACCGATCTGAGTTAAAGGCTATTTTTAAAAACAGATGAACTATTAGCGAGATTTACGCTAACTTAAAGATTGAGAAGATTTATCAACAGCTTATAGCTACAAACCCACAAAAACAAGCTACTTTAACCTCCAGCGTAAATCATCAATGAGCCTATTCAATCTGAATGCACCCTTTGAACCCCAAGGAGATCAGCCAACGGCGATCGCGCAATTAACCGAATCATTGCAAGCAGGTAATACTTTTCAGACTCTTTTAGGGGCGACGGGAACGGGTAAGACTTTTTCTATTGCCAATATTATTAGTAATGTGGAAAAGCCGACTCTGGTTTTGGCACACAATAAAACCTTAGCAGCCCAGTTGTGCAATGAGTTGAGACAATTTTTCCCCGACAATGCGGTGGAATATTTTGTTAGTTATTACGACTACTATCAACCAGAGGCATATATCCCCGTTAGCGATACCTATATTGAAAAGACAGCTTCAATTAACGATGAAATCGATATGTTGCGTCACTCGGCAACGCGATCGCTTTTTGAACGGCGAGATGTAATTGTGGTGGCATCAATTAGCTGTATTTATGGTTTGGGAATGCCAGCCGAATATCTCAATGCTTCTGTCCCTCTAAAGTTGGGCATGGAAATCGATCAACGAGAATTGTTGCGGGATTTAGTTACAGTACAGTATTCCCGCAATGATATCGAACTGGAGAGGGGGCGGTTTCGAGTAAAGGGAGATGTGCTAGAAATTGTTCCCGCCTATGAAGATCGCATCATTCGCATTGAATTTTTTGGCGATGAGATCGAAGCCCTGCGTTATGTCGATCCCGTGACGGGGGAAATCTTACAGAGTATGAATGGAGTCAATATCTATCCCGCCCGTCACTTTGTCACACCTCAAGAACGATTAGAAGCAGCTTGTTTGAATATTCGACAGGAATTGGAAGCCCGTTTAATTGAATTAGAAAGCGAGAATAAATTACTAGAAGCCCAAAGATTAGAACAACGCTGTCGTTATGACTTGGAACTGTTGCAAGAAGTTGGTTACTGTAACGGTGTGGAAAACTATTCTCGCCATCTAGCAGGAAGACAACCAGGCGCGCCTCCAGAATGTTTGGTAGATTATTTTCCCGATGATTGGTTACTGGTAATTGATGAATCTCACGTTACCGTACCCCAACTAAGAGGGATGTATAATGGCGATCGCGCCCGTAAGAAGGTGTTGATCGAACATGGGTTTAGATTGCCTTCGGCTGCGGATAATCGCCCCCTCAAAGCCGATGAGTTTTGGCAGAAGGTGAATCAGTGCGTGTTTGTTTCGGCTACCCCTGCTAAGTGGGAATTGGAACAGTCAGAAGATCGGTTAGCACAGCAAATTATCCGCCCCACAGGAGTTGTCGATCCCGAAATTTTGGTTCGCCCGACAGATGGACAGGTAGACGATCTTTTAGGAGAAATCAAAGAACGGGCGAGTCTAGGGGAACGGGTATTAATTACTACCCTAACTAAAAAGATGGCAGAAGATCTCAGCGAATATTTTGCCGAACGAGATATTCGGGTGCAGTATTTGCATTCGGAGATTAAATCAATCGAACGAATTGAAATTTTACAGTCTCTGAGAAAAGGCGAGTTTGATGTTTTGATTGGAGTTAATTTATTGCGGGAAGGTTTAGATTTACCCGAAGTATCTTTGGTGGCAATTCTCGATGCCGATAAAGAAGGATTTTTGCGATCGGAAAGTTCTTTAATTCAAACAGTTGGGAGGGCTGCCCGTCACGTTCGAGGACAGGCAATCTTGTATGCCGATAACCTAACCGACAGTATGGCAAGGGCGATCGAAGAAACCGAAAGAAGACGCAATATTCAAATTGCCTACAACAAAATGCACAATATTACCCCCAAACCGATTGTGAAAAATGAAGAGAATTCTATTCTGGCTTTCTTAGATATATCCCGCCGTCTCAACTCCGAACAACTAGAAGAAATCTACGAACAATCCGATGAATTACCTCTAGAAAAAGTCCCCGCCCTAATCGAACAACTAGAGGCAAAAATGAAAGAAGCAGCTAAAAATTTAGAGTTTGAAGAAGCAGCAAAATATCGCGATCGCATTTTAAAATTACGGGATAAATTGTTAGGAAGAAATAAGAAATGATGAATGATAGATCGGGAATTGAGTTGGCCGATGATCTTGATTTTAAATACTGAAGAGATATTCATCAAAATCTTCCCAAAAACAGATAGATCGGAGAGACGTAAGATCTTACGTCTCTACAAGATTTTACGGTTCAACAGATAAATCATCTGTCGCCAACAGAATTTGAAATGAATATAAATCCAAAACAAGATAGTAATATATATTTTGCAGCCGTTGGAGACGTACACGGTTATATTCATCAAATGGTGAGGTTGTTACGACTGGGCAGCAGGTATAATTTCTCTAGAAGCATTACAACTATTTCAAAAAAGATATTCTAATGCTAGATATGATGAAATTGGTAATGAGTATGCTCGTATATTAATTGAAGCACTAAAACCGCAATTAGTTTTATGCGGTCATTTACATTTTAAATATCGCTATTCTCTACCAGTATCTTCTCAGAAAATTAGTAAAATTTGTTGTTTAGCAAACGTGCAACAAGGAAAAGATGCTATAGCAATATTTTGTATAACTCCAGAATTAAAGATTATCGAAGTTACGGATAAAGATATTTAACAATTAACAATTAGTGCGATATTTTGTCCGAACCATTAAACTAAAAAACAAAACGATATAAGTTTTCAGAATGGGATGTTACATCTTTTTCTGCTTGTATTTGGCGTTCAAGAGTGCGAATTTGGGCCTTGATTTGTCCTAATTGTGGCTGTCTGCGGAATTTAGTTCCGCAGTTTAAACGTCCCGTCCGAAGACACAAGGCACATCGGTTTTCAGCCAAACATTAATTCATAAAAAAAGGCTAGCAATCAAGCTAACCTCAACTGTTACGAAATCTGTAAATTAAAGCTTTTAACCCCCAGCAACCGCAGGAACGATACTCACTTCGTCACCATCCTGAAGTGCTGTATCTGTACCCTCAAGAAAACGGATATCTTCACTGTTGACATAAAGATTGAGAAAACGGCGAGGTTTGCCAGTTTCGTCACAAATGCGAGCCTTAATTCCAGGACAATTGTTTTCTAATGCGTCAATTAGCTCGTCAATATTACTGCCACCACATTCGATAGTAGCTTGGTTGTTGGTGAACTTTTGTAGGGGAGTAGGAACTAATACTTTAACGGTCATAATTGCTTGAAAATAACTAAATTGTGAATAGTAGAACCATTGTTATAGGAAATGGTTAATGATAAATGCTTTATACGCTAGTTTGCTGCCATTCTAAACGCTCTAAAGTGCGAGAGCGTTCTAGCGCACGCTCAAAACTTTCTAGTTTGGGATCGATGGTTAGAGGTTCGCCGATATAACCTTGGACGGCTTCTTGAGTCTTTAAGCCATTGCCAGTAATATAAACAACGGTTTTTTCATCAGGGTCTATTTTACCTGCTTCGACTAGTTTTTTGAGTACCGCGATCGTAGTACCGCCAGCAGTTTCAGTAAAGATACCTTCGGTTTCTGCTAGTAGCTTCATGCCTTCGACTATTTCAGCATCGGTTACAGATTCGATATTACCGTTGGTTTTGCGAGCAATATTTAAGGCATAGTAACCATCGGCAGGATTTCCGATCGCGATCGACTTGGCAATTGTATTAGGTTTAACGGGAGAAACAAAGTCTCTACCTTCTTTGAATGCTTGAGCGATAGGAGAACAGCCTTCTGCTTGCGCCCCACTGAAGCGGACTGTTTTTTCTTCTACCAAACCTACTTTGACAAATTCGCTGAAGCCTTTATAAATTTTGGTAAATAGCGAACCAGAAGCTAAAGGTGCAACAATATGGTCTGGTAGTTCCCAACCTAACTGTTCTGCTACCTCAAAACCAAGCGTCTTAGAACCTTCGGAGTAATAGGGACGCAGATTGATGTTCACGAAACCCCAACCATAAGTGTTGCCTACTTCAGAACAAAGACGGTTTACTTGGTCGTAGTTGCCTCTAACTGCCATCAGCGTAGGGTTGTAAATCAAAGTCCCCAAGACTTTTCCTGCTTCTAAGTCCGAAGGAATAAATACACAACAGTCCATTCCCGCATGAGCAGCGATCGCAGCTGTAGAATTGGCTAAGTTACCAGTACTGGCACAGGATACGGTCGAAAATCCTAGTTCTCTAGCGCGAGTTAAGGCTACTGATACTACCCTGTCTTTAAAGCTCAGGGTAGGCATATTTACTGCATCGTTTTTGATATAGAGATTTTTTAGACCCAGACGACGAGCCAAACGATGGGATTTTACTAAAGGAGTCATTCCCGTCCCCACATCAATGGGGTTTTCACTCTCCACAGGCAAAAATGCTTTGTAACGCCAAATAGAATGAGGCCCTGCTGCAATACTTTCGCGAGTTACTTGGCGACGGATTTCATCGTAGTCGTAAGCGACTTCTAAAGGAGAAAAGGTTTCTTCGCAAACATTAAGTGCTTTGAGGGGGTATTTGACCCCACCTTCTTTAGAAACTAAATGCGTGAAAGTCTTGCCCGTCTTGGTTTCGATAGGTGTCTGAGTCATGTCTTAACTTCAATTTCGCTAACAGTGATTTTGATAGTATCACAGCTAAAAACATGCGGTCAAACATACCCGATAATTTTAGTCGGGATTATTTTTACCAGGTTGGGACAAAAAAAACGAGATATTAAATCCCGCTAGAAATACGATTTAAGTTCTGGGATCTGGTGAGTGGAGAATTAAAGCAAACCGTTACAGGAGATAGCGACTCAACGTACTTAAATCCACTGTTAGTTTTTTGGCTTACGCGCCTTGTTCGATTAACTCCATTACCTGGACGTATGCTGGATCGTCGTCTTGAATCTCTCTTTCTTCAATACTAATGTCATCGAGAATAGCTCTGCGGGCATTTTCGGCAATCACAGCGTTGGCAATCAACTCTAGGGCATCTAAGCGATCGAGATCGTTGAGTGCTTCTGCATATTTTCGGCTATGGGTATGTCGGACTGATTCCTGACAATAATTTGATAATTCTCGACTTTCGGTCATCACCCTAAAGGCAAACTCTTTTTCGATTTCGTTACCACACAAACCTTTATAAAGAAGGTTTACCATCGAGGCATCGTGACAAGGAATAGAATACTTTTCTTCGATTTGAGGCCAATATTTTAGGGCTTTTAATCCCTCTAAAGCTCCTTTATTGAGACCAGCATATTCGCACCACTGCTCAAATTCTTCAATGTTAATTGGACAGCGACCATGTTCGCGCATTCCCCTTCCGAGAACCTGTCCCGCCTGAAAGTTTCTCGTAGGCTGACCCGTTACGGGCAGCATCATACTACCTCGGACATCTGCTACGATCGCCGTTAGTTGCGAAAAAGTGTGGTCGCGTACTTGTTCGGTAAAACTGCCCTTATTTAAAGTTGCTTCAATTCTAGGTACGGCGTAACCTAACTCGGTTAAAGCTATGGGTTGCTGTTGATATAGTTTATAGCGATCGCGTCGAAACATCGAGACGTTTGCTGCTTGGTCGAGACATTGATTGAGCAATAACGTCAGTAAGGTGGGTAAAATTCCTGGGTTTTGTTCGTGGTATTCGTAGCCAAACCCAGCAAAAATAGAAGCCATGTTTTTTGCCGCCTTGATATATTGGGCCTCTACATTATGAATTCCAGGAGAAACTTGGATGTTGGGAGAAAGTTTATTGAGCATCTGCGCCCCGATCAGTGCTGTTAGAGCATTGGGATGGCAAAAATTAGCGGTAAAGCTGTCAACGGGGCCGCGCAGATCGCCATGGCGATGAAAACCAGAGAAAAAAGCTAAATTTGGATATTTTTCGCATAGTACATAGGAATTGTTTTCTTGTTCGTCGTGGTTGAAAGAACCCGCAAGACAGGCAAGGACTACATTGGGACGTTGTAGTTTTTCTCGCAGCTGACGAGCTTCCGCCAGATCTTGTTCTATGTATTTACTGTTCGCGCTCAACAGCACTAGATCGCATTTTTCAATCAGATATTCTAAATTGTTGGCAACTGACTCCTCTCCGTGTTTGTGGTGAGCCATTCGCTTCATTTTGACTACGTGTCTGGCATCCATGCCTCGAATTTCATCTTCCGAAAATGCTCCCATTAGATCTCTACCCATACGAGGAGCAAGTAAGAGAGATTTTTCCGTCTTTTGCATGGCAGAATTATATGCCAGAGAAGCTGGATATAAACCAATACTATAGAAACCTACTTTAGCTTTGCTTAACTTACGAATTCGCTGTTTGACAACCTTTTTATTTAACGAATCACTGAAAAAACTGTTAAACATTATTTATTTTTTTTTATATTTTGTAGACTCTAGCTTTAGTAGTTTATCAAGATTTAATAAAAAGACTAAATTGCTAGGATCTGTGGTAGCGATTTTGGCTCGGCAAAGTCGCCTACAAGGGCGAGCTTCAGACCTAATTATTTCGGCGAATTATAACGGTGTTGACTATTCTCGTAAGATCGTTTTAGATACCAAACGAGTCTTTTTGCGATCGCCTTCAGACAAGTCTTTACCTATTTGTAACCGAGTGGCATTGGTTTGCAGTACTGTTGCACCTTGTTTGTCACCTAACTGGAGAGCGGTTTTAGCAGCGGTTTGTAACATGGTAGCTGCACCTGTGCGATCGCCATCTTGGAGTTTAGTTTCTGCAATTTGAGTTTGGCGATATTTGGCCAGAGTTAAAACATGATGTTGTACCATCTCATTTGGTTGTGGCTGATATTGACTTTGAGCTTCTACTTCGATAACGACAACATCGGAATGTAAATTTTCTTGATTCGCGCCTGGATCGTCATAGCGTAACTGTACCCCAGCAATTTTGTGTTTTCCAGGAGGCAGTTGATTGATATAAAAATTAATTAAAATTATTCTCGGTCGGTCGAGCATCAAATCTCCGAGGCGAACACTAAAATAGTTACCTTCTAGTTGAATGGGTAACTCGATAGTTTCGGGAGAGACTTGGGCGACGGGTTTTAATTCTGCCAGTCGTACTTTGGGCATCAACTCTACCGTCAAGCAGCTATTCGTCAAGCCCACAGATTGAGCGCGGGTAAATAGACGCTCGAATTCAACAATTGCCCGCTCTGGCTTTTCTATATAAGCCAGAGTACCCTGTGCCGAGTCAGAAATTTGCTCTAGAACATCTTGATTCCAATGTTCTCCAAAACCTAAAGTATCGATAGTAATATTGTATTCTGAGGCTAATTCTGCCAGCTTGAGGCAACGATGGTTATCTCCATGTTCGTTTTCGCCATCCGTTAGTAAAAAGATCCGAGAGACACAGTGCTGATTGTGAGCAGCAATTTCTTTGATACCCAAGCGCATTCCTTCATCAATCGAAGTTCCGCCATCGGCGACCATCAGTCTAATCTTTTGTTTAATTGGTTCAATATCATTAACTACTTGATTAGGAACAATTACCTTGGCCCGATGATCGAAGGTTACAATGCTAATGCGATCGCTTGGCTTAAGTTTCTCGATAATACCAATAGCTGCTTCCTTGACCATAGTTAACGGTTTTTCAGACATTGAGCCACTGCGGTCTAAAACCAAGCACAGATTCAGAGGCAGATCTTGCGAGGGAGTATCGGCAACGGCTGATATGGCTAAAGATAACTGACGCTGACTACTGGTGATTTGAGCATCAATATTACTATCGCTTAGAAAGGATTGTAGACCAACTCTCATAATTACTAAAAAGATCGGATTTATGACTATTTAAAAAGATTAAATAATATTACTTTGGCGACCGCCTGTTTTTTACCAATTTTTTTACTTCTTTTGGTGATGATTAAATATAATTAGTAATGTTTGATGTCACAATTTTTAGATAATTTGGTGCAATTCAATTCTGTCGCTTTTATCGGTAAAGCTAATTACTGTTTGCTAGCTACAAATTACTAAAAACTATTTTGTAGATAATCTAGACGATTTTTGATGATTTTTTGATAAAAGCGAAGCTCGAAGTGCAATTTACTATCGTTCTATTGCGGTTCTTTTGTTATACTTATCTAATACTTAATTATATTAAAATTTTTTACTATATGAATTCCCTTATTCAAATAATTGAACCAGAAGGCATTTTAGATGGAACTAAAGCTAATGAGTTTCAGCAACAGATCGAGCAAAGCGTAGAAAGTGGCGTACAGGCTATCTTGGTCGATTTCGGCCAGGTTACATTTATGGATAGCTCTGGATTGGGAGCCTTAGTAAAAGCATTCAAAACAGTTAAAGCTGCTGAAGTTGATTTTTTCTTATGTTCGATCAACGAACAAATTAAAATGCTGTTTGAATTAACTAGCATGGATACTTACTTTTCTATTTTGGATAATCGCGCCGAATTTACTGCCCAGCTACGCAAAAACTAACAGTTTTAATAATTTCGTTTAATTAATATCTGTTAGATGGTAGCAGCTATTTGACTAGTTAGATCATTTTTCTGGTTACTTTGATTGCGATCTTTTAGAGCCAAAAAACTAAATCTTAGAGGAAATCTATCTGCAAAATTGACAAATCATCTTCAAACTGGAAGTTTGGATGCCAAGTTCTAATGTATTGGAGTAAGCGTTGCAGATCTCTATCTGATGTCTGCTGATATTTTTTGAGTAGCTCGATCAGTTTATCTAGTCCCCAATGAGAGTTAACTTGCTGTTCGATCTCATAAATACCATCACTAAACACATAGAGGCTGGAATCGGCTTGGATATGACAAGTAGCGTTGACATATTTGATATCGGGAAACATCCCTACAGGTACTCCTGGTGTCTTGAGACGCTGTTCTAACGAAGTCTTGGCAGGCGTTAATAAAATTGCTGGGGGATGTCCTGCACTAGAATAAGTCAAGCTGCGATTCTGACAATCGTAAACACCATACCAAATTGTAAAATATTTATCGTTGCGATCGCTCATTTGAAAAGCTCTGTTTAATCCCTGCAACACCGTATGGGGCTGATAATAATCTACATTACTCAAGCCACGAGAACGCAAAAGGTTAACTACTGCCAGTGAGGGTAATGAAGCCCTCAAACCATGCCCTGAAACGTCTAATAAATAAAATACCAAATGGCGATCGTCCAACCAAAAATAATCGAAGCTATCTCCCCCTAGTTGTCGCGATGGAACAAAGCAAACATCAATGTTTAATGATGAATGTTGTAATGGTTCGGGCAAAATCGTACTGACATACTCTGCTGCTTCAGCTAATTCTGCCTCTAGTAGCTGTTTTTGATTTTGTAAATCCTTACTCAACTGATGTAGTCTCAAGCCAGCACGAACTCTTGCCGTTAGCTCGTTCATTTCGATCGGCTTACACAAAAAGTCATCTGCCCCAGCATCCAAACCTTTAATTCGATCTTCTACAGAATCTAAAGAAGTCAAGAGAATAAAAAAAGTAGTAGATAGTTCGGGGGTAGACTTAATCTGGGAGCATACCTCCAAGCCATTTTTGCGAGGCATGATCCAGTCACAAATAATCAAAGCTGGACGAATTGTTCTGGCCTTGATCAAACCTTCCTCACCATCGCTTGCTAGGGTAATATCATAACCCTGCATATTCAGAGTTCGTTCTAACAGCAGTTGAGTTGTATAGTCATCGTCAATAATCAAAATTTTAGCCATAGTTCATTGATAGTTTTTTGTCTGATGACCGAAGGTTATGGCGATCGCTGTTTATACAGCAGTAAGATCCGACGGAGCCATCTCTGAGCAAAAAGATAATTTCCCTTGTTAAACTAGGGAAAAAGATTCAACACCATCATATCTTTGAGGATACTAAAAAAAGCAAAAGTTAAGCAGAATGAAAATTATACTACTACCAGCCGTTAAAAATTCGAGTAAATTACCATCATAAGACGTATAGTGTATCAATATTTTTGCCTGTTATATTTTTCGAGGCGAAGAATAAGTTGAAAGTTCTACGAAGCATTAGTATGGAAGTCCCTAGTGACTTACAAGCATTAGACCAATTATTATTCCAGTTTAATCAGATTTATCTAGATTTTATTCCTTACCGAGATTGGTTGCAGTGTAGACTAGCTTTAGCAGAAGGATTTACTAATGCAGTTAGACACGCCCACAAAAATCTACCTAAAGATATACCGATTAAAGTAGAAGTGCTAATCAGGCAAACTGATATAGAAATTAGAATTTGGGATTACGGCTCTGCTTTCGATCTAAGGGGCTTTATTACCGAAACAGCTCGCAAACATAATGGTTGGCTTGGTAGTGGGCGGGGTATTCCACTCTTAAATAAAATTGCCGATCGCCTTGATTATTACCGCACTGAAAAGCAACAAAATTGCTTATTAATCGTCAAAAAATTTATTGAATATTAAACTGAAAATATTTAATAATTTCAGAATTAGTTATTAACTAACAATACAACAATACTATTAAATTATACTTATTCCTTGGTAAAAGCATCTTCGATGACAATAGTTTCTTTATAGGATTTTTCTTTAGAAGATGAAGCCCTATATTCAGTACGATCTTTATCGCAATAATTTAAGAATTGGCTACTGTCTGTAGTGTAAGTAATGTAATTGTAAGAAATTTTAATACCTTTACCAATATGAATTACATCTCCCGAAACTAATCGATGTAAAGATTTTTTCTTACCATTAATTATAATACCATTACGACTTCGTTTTCTCTTACCCTTACCATCAATAATCCAATAAGAATAATCTACCTTCTGTCCATCTTCTGTATATCTCATCCAAGCTATAGTGGCATGATGGCGAGATGCTAACGGATCGTTAACAACCAGATCGTTGTGAGGATGACGACCTAGAGAAAAAACATGAGAATTAAGAGAAACTGCTCGTCTCGATTCTGGAGATTCCACAATCAGCACGTGTTTTCCTTTTGCTAGATCGGCTTTATTTAACTTGACTAAAGTTAGTTTGGATTTGGTGTCAGCCATGTGGTTGGATTATAGACTTTAAGATCTATTACTAGAGATTCGAGTAAGGCAGCTAAAAATATTGTCTTAATAATTACGTATTTATTAGTTTTGGGCGACGCTCGCAGCACCAAATGCTTGTCCTTATGTACCATGTCAGTTGTCCGTGGAACATCTCTACTTTAACGAAGTGAAGGCAAGCCCTGTCGTTTAGGGGCAGGGTACTGTTCCCCAGAAAAGGAGTTGTGGCTCGCACCAGAATAATTATATTGTGCAGTTGAAAAATACTATCGTAGTTTACGGAGCAACTAATTAGAATTTACTTTAAACTTCATAATCTATTTTTTTAACTATGTGTTTTTTTAACTAAGTACATTTTAATCTAAAAAAAATGATTAGCAATATTGTTTACTCTTTCAAAGTGAACTAGGATACTATAAGCTAATGTCATCAGTAAAACTATGGAATTATTATAGTTTTAGTTATTTTTACTTAGAAAGCAAAGGTTCGCAACGAACTCGAAAACCCGCTTCCCGCAAAGATGCCACAGTTTGACTTTCATTTTGTACCCAAAACTTTTGTCCAAAGCGAATAAATTGTCTTTGTTCTCCCTGTCCGATCGCAGCAATCACGGGAATTTTAAACTTATTTGTTTCGCTAGATTGTTCTGACAAAATTCGCTTGAGATAATTACTTTGAATTCGATCTAGTGCCTGTTCGGGAGTAATTTCTAACATAATCATTTTGACTTTTTCTACTTTTTCAGCATCGTCAATAATTAATTGATATTTTTCATTCCGTTGTTGAGGTTTGCCCCAAACTATTAATTGATTGCCTTCTTGTAATAATGGTTCTAGATCTGTATAAGTACTGGGAAAAATTGTTCCTTCCGCTTCTCCAGTAATATCTTCCATTTGGACGAAAGCCATCGGATCGCCTTTTTTAGTAATAATTTTCCTGACTGAATTTAACACTACCACTGCGCTAATTTTTTGCCTTGCTTTTGGCTCAGACAAGTTATTTAAACTAATCGGGGAGAGAATTTGTGCTGCTTGGTTAATTGCCTTGAGGGGATGGTCGCTGATATAAAAGCCAATATATTCTTTTTCTAAACGTAGTTTTTCTTGTAGGGGATAATCCTCTACTTTAGGGGTAGTTGGTGCTTGTTCAAAAATGGGTTCGCTGCGATCGCCCATGCCCAGATCGAACAAGTTTAGCTGTCCGCTGGCTTTTTCTTTGCTGCGTTGCTGCGCCCAATTCGTTAAAACATCAATATCGTTAATTAACTGTCTGCGGTTTGATTCGACGCGATCGAAAGCCCCACAGTAGATCAAAGTTTCTAAGGCTCTACGATTAACAGTTCTTAGTTCTACTCGTTCGCAAAAATCTGCTAAAGATTTAAAATCACCGTCTTGATTTCGAGCCTCAAGGATATTTTCAATTGCATTTTGTCCTAAATTTTTAACTGCTGAAAAGCCAAACAAAATATGATTATCATCTAATGGTACAAAGTCTTCTTCCGAGCGATTGATATCAGGGGGAAGAATAGTAATTCCCATTTTTTGGGCATTTTCTCGATACTTGTCTACTTTGTCTTGATTGCCACTGCTAGCAGTCAGTAAAGCGGACATATATTCCACGGGATAGTTTGCCTTTAGGTAAGCAGTTTGATAGCTTACGTAGGCATAGGCAGTGGAATGAGACTTATTAAAGCAATTAGATGCTACCAGACCATTGCTTAAGAGAAAATTATGGTCGCTAGCTACGCCCAAATCGTAGACAGACTGTTGACCCAAAGATCGACGACTAACAATTTTTACCATCACTACAAGAAAGGACAAGAAATTAAGTTACAAGTTATAAATCACTACTTAGCAATTAGGCTAGACAGGACTCAAAATCGTTAAAATATAGTATCTTGAAATACTTTTATTGAGCTTGGGATAACACCTATCGATACTATACACGGTAAATATAAAGGATTAAAATCAAGTCAGGTTAAGCAACTCAAAAAACTTTATCATCAGAAGTTGCCTGGAGATACTGTAGTCACTTCAGAGTTTGCGCAAAGACTAGCTGCGATCAGTACCGAAATCAATCAGCCAGTCTGCGCTTACTTCAATCGTCGAGGACAGGTAATTAGGGTAGGGGTAGGTAATGCTCGACAAACACAAATTCCACCTCTAGAATTGCCTCGTTATGGCGCGAAACGTCTTTCAGGGATTCGCTGTGTTGCTACTAAACTCAAAGCAGAACCTCCCAAGGAATCTAGCCTGACAGCAATGGTCTGTCAACGGTTAGATGCTCTGGCTGTATTAACTCTTACGGGAACGGGTAAGTTGAGACGGGGTGGCGGTGCCACAGGTTATGTACGGGAAGCATATCTGGCTCACTTGTTACCCCAATCAGAATCTAGCTTGGGACGAGAGGAATATTGGTCGGTATCAGCACCGATGAGTTTAGATACCCTAGTTAAGCAAGATTTTCTCGATCTGGTTGAGGGATTAGAAACAGAATTTGAACGAGAGTATGTTGCCCAACAGGTAGATATTAGCCACGATCGCGTGGTTTTGGTGGGATTGAAAACCGACAAGACTTCAGAATCAGAATTTGAAGACCGCTTAAATGAACTGATTGGATTGGTAGATACTGCGGGGGGAGAAGTTTTAGAAACTATTCGTCAAAAGCGATCGCGTCCCCATCCTCAAACCTTAGTAGGAGAAGGTAAGGTACAAGAAATTGCCCTACGAGTGCAGACTTTGGGGGCCAACTTGGTAGCATTCGATCGCTCTCTTTCTCCCGCCCAGATTCGTAACTTAGAAAGTCAGTTTGGGGTACGGGTAGTCGATCGCACCGAAATAATTCTCGATATCTTTGCTCAACGCGCTCAATCTCGCGCTGGTAAACTACAGGTGGAATTGGCCCAACTAGAGTATATGTTGCCTCGTCTAGTGGGTCGAGGACAAGCAATGTCCCGTCTGGGTGGCGGTATCGGTACTAGAGGGCCTGGGGAAACCAAGTTAGAAACCGAAAGACGGAGTATTCAAAAGCGTATTGCCCGTTTGCAAAGGGAGGTAACGGAATTACAGGCCCATCGCTCGCGGATGCGAAAACAACGCCAAAAACAAGATGTTCCCAGTGTGGCGATCGTCGGCTATACCAATGCAGGTAAATCGACCCTAATCAATGCTTTGACTAACTCGGAGGTATACGTAGCCGATCGGCTATTTGCGACTCTCGATCCGACAACCCGTCGTTTATCTATCCCCGATGCCGATAATAGCGAACCACAAAATATTTTGTTGACCGATACAGTCGGCTTTATTCAACAGTTACCACCACCCCTAGTTGATGCTTTTCGCGCCACTCTCGAAGAAGTCACCGAAGCAGATGCTTTACTTCATGTTGTCGATTTATCCCACCCTACTTGGGAACATCAGATTCGTTCGGTGATGGAAATTCTAGGCGAAATGCCGATCGCTCCTGGCCCGATGTTATTAGTTTTTAATAAGCTCGATCGGGTAGATAGCCAAACCTTAACCAAAGCTAAAGAAGAATTTCCTCTAGCCTTATTTATTTCTGCCAGCGATCGCCTGGGATTAGAAACCCTCCGTCAAAAACTCTCTCTTCTAGTTGATTATGCGGGAGTAGGAGAAAATAGTTAAGGAAGAAGGAGCGAGGAATAAGGAAGTAAGGGCTGATTAATTAGTTATTTTACGTAGCAATGACTACAAATAGCTAAGAGCTACTTATAGTCATTACAATTAATTTCCTAATGGTATTGTTAGATTAATATAAGGGTTGAATGTTATTTGCTACTTCTTGTTAAAGACCGCAACTGCTTCTTGTAAGAACTACCATAAGAGTTAGTCCGTAATTGCCTTGAGCAGTACTTCTGGTAGGGTTAATCCTTGCATATCGTCGATGGTGATTGTATCGACAATATCAAATTTTGCTCCAGCCGACTCTAGCTGATCGTCTAGAGCCTTGAGAAATTGAGTTGCCTTGCGATCGTTGCCTACTTGAATCAGAGAAATACCTAATTCTTCATCGCGATCGATTTTGCGAGATGCTTCAATAATTATGCGCATGACTCCCTTATAGTCGTCAGGTTCGCCATCGGTAACGACGACAATAGTTTCTCCGTTCGGCTTAGCTTCTCCTGCTGCTTTGCGCTCAAAATAATTATCGACAGCATCACCCAGGACGCTGGCTAAATCCGTACGTCCCATCGGATCGTTTTCAGCATAAATTTTGCTGACCTTATCTGCTGTCACGTTGTCATAACGACGAAAACGACCAGAAAATAAATAAACTGTGATCCCATCAGGATCTATTTTTTCGCATTCTTGAGCCAATGCTAGGGTAGAGTCTTGAGCCGATTCCCATCTGGTTTTTCCTTCTGGGCGATCGTTAATCGACATACTGCCACTTTTGTCGATAATTAGGGTATAGTCGCGATCTTCGACGATAGAGCTATCTGCCATGATGTCACAATCTCTTTTGATGCAGGTTTTCTCTATTTAGCCTATTACAAGGTTGAACCGAACTGTTAAAAATCAAAGATTTTCATAGATTTGTTTAAGAAAAACTTCAAACTTCTAACAAAGATAGTTTAAGTCTAATTACCTAGAGAACCACGACAATTGTAAACAGATATTGCAATTGTCGGGGAAAATATTTGAATAATCTTTGGATCTTGAACTTATCTCTAAAACCTCCGCGATAATTAACTTAAATTATCTCGGCACTTTCAGAACAACTTTTTAGGAGATTTTCAATGGACAACGAGTTATTTAAATATAAAATGATCTGTACTTTAAAATTTGGTGATATTTATGGACAGATAATTGTTTGGTTAATCGTAATTTTTGTCAGTCTGGCGACCACTTTGGCATTGTGGAGTAGTACTAGGCAAATCTATGCCTTGGCAACAGTGGGAATTGTCTTAGTATTGTCTTTGCCATTCCTCTTATTTGCGTTTGTGACCACCTTGCTCAATAAAATTGAATTTGTACCTATGGAGGAAGAGCGATTTAGCCGTACTGTTAGAAGCTCCAGCTCGCCAAAAACCAATACAGAATCAGCAGTATCAGCTGGTTAGATTCCAGTTATCTTCCAGTTCGCTCGGTAATCGATCGGGCTGTTAACTGAGATCGGGAGACAAGGAGACAGGAAGAATTGACCTGGTATCCTTAACTCCCCATCTGTTTCACTTGGCAGTTCTGGAAAACTGAGAGCTAGTTCAAAGAAGATGTTTCAAGTCAGGCCGCTCTTGAAGAGATTTGACCACTTGTTTAATATCTTGAGTGTGGTCTTTATCAACTACCAGAGTTACATTACCATCGCGAACAATAACTACATCTTTGAGACCAATAGTGACAATCACTTCATCATCGTCGCTAGTATAGATAATGGCATCTTGAGTATTTTTACCAATATGCGTACCCAACTCTACATTATCTCGATCGCCCTTGAGTAGACGTTCGACCCCGTTCCAGTCCCCCAGATCGTCCCAACCAAAGTTAGCGGGGAGAACGCAGGCTAGCTGAGTTTTTTCCATCAAGGCATAATCGATACTTTCCTTGTCTAATTCTGGGTATGCCTCTGGACCTTTTTCTAAGAGTAAATGGAGTAGATCGGGAGCATATTTTTTTAGTTCGTCTAAAACAACCTCAGCTTTAAAGATAAACATTCCACTATTCCAACTAAACTTGCCCGTATCAATAAAAGATTGAGCAGTAGTTTTGTCGGGTTTTTCGGTAAAGCGGGTTACTTGATAAACAGGTAAACCATCAAAACTAGCTTTTTCTGCTCCCTGTTCGATATATCCATAACCCGTGGCTGGCTGATTGGGAGTAATTCCCAAAGTTACAATCGATGGCTCAAAGGCAGCTTGTCGTGCAGCGGTTTGCAAGGTTTTTTGGTATGCCAAGGTGTCTTCAATCCAATGATCGGCAGGAAAAAAACCGACGATCGCATCTTTGCCGTATTTTTGAGCTACTTCTAAAGTTGCCCAGGCTACAGCAGGAGCAGTATCTTTACCTTGGGGTTCGACCAAAATATTAGACTCTGGTAAATCGGGTAGTTGTTCTTTGACCCCCGAAGCAATAATTTCTGAAGTAATTACCCAAAGATTCTCCCAACCTCCTGCTAAATCTAAAAGGCGATCGGCAGTAGCTTGTAGTAAGCTTCTTCCACTACCATCTAAACATAAAAATTGCTTGGGTCTTTTGAGACGACTCACGGGCCAAAAACGCTCTCCCTTACCACCAGCTAAAATAATTGGGATTAATTGAGTTTTCATTAATTCTTCCTTGATAGTGCAGTCACAGATAGATGTCTACGCTGCTTGTCCTTTAAGGGCAAGACGACGAATAAATGCGGTTTAAACCCTTGCTGCCACCTTTGATTATCGTCACGAGCAGACTTTATCGCTAAATAATGCCCGCGATCGCATTTTGGTAGCAACTTGCTTTCTACTAGAGTGGTACTATGTATATTAAAATTTTGTCCACTATTTGAAATTTTTTTTTTAAACTTGTTATTACTTGTTATTACTTGTTATTAGTTTAGAAACGAGAAGCCGATCTGCTCCCCTTGCTTTTTGGGCAACAGCAACAAAACTGCCCCACTTTTGGTAATATCAATAGATTAAATATGTGTTCGTTAACTCCAATTTAGCTCGGACAACCAAACCATAATCGACAATAATTTGTATGAATCATGAGCGATCGCACAATGGAGATCCCAACTCGTCCTATCCTAAAAAACATAGAATAGTCATATCCCAACCTAGGACTGAATATCTCAAGTCAATAGTATCTCCTTCTGTGGTCAATCGGTCTAGGGATAATTATCACATTATCTCATTCCGTCAGGCTTTATGGTTTTGGTTAGAACATTCTCCCTGGTTTTATTTTGGTTGTGGTCTTTTTTGGGGAAGTATTATCGGTTTGACAGCAATGATCTCCGCTGGTGCTGGTGTTGCTCTGACTAAAATTGATGCGGTAGAAAAGACGATCGCCAAGACAATTCATCGTGACGCATCTCAAGTTGAACCTACGGTCAAATACAGTCTCGATCGACCAGTGAATGTCTTATTACTCGAAATAAAACCGATTAACGATGAAATGCTCAAGTTTTCCCCAGCTTTTGCTGGTGAAAGTCAAACTATTTTGTTGTTGAAGTTTCAACCCCAACTGGGCAAGACTCAGATAATTTATATTCCTCCCGACAGCCGAGTCAAAATCCCTGGATATGGTTGGGGTACTATTGCCGATGCTAATCTATACGGTGGCACAGAATTGGTATCTCAAATGGTCGCTCAACTATTAGGCAATGTAACTATCGATCGCTACATTAAAGCAACTCCTAAAACTTTTCAACAATTAATCGCTAGTGGCAAAATAACTCTCAACCACTGCGATCCTCAAAGCGAAAATTGCAGGAATGAAGACGAGCAAATTTTACGACAGAAAGCTGCTGCGGAAGCTATTCGTCAAAGTCTGAATATTCCTAATTACCTCAGAGATTTTGGGACTACTTTGACTAAGATCCAACCAAATTTGGATACCGATCTTTCTCTACCAGAAGCCATGTCCATAGCAAATTTTGTCAAAGAATTGGAGCCAGACAGGATGGAGGTAAATTTAGTTCCCAATTATGCCCCTGGTAAAACTATCAAAGTCGATAGTCAACTTTCTAAAGCTTCAACTCCAGCTACTGTAACTAAAGATGTAGAAAACCAGCCCATCGCAATCCAGAATACCACCGATAGCCCCGAACTGGGAATGCGGTTTGTCGCCTATTTACGTCGTCAAAATTTTCAAGAGGTTTATTTGGTCAAACATCTACCGCTAAGATTAAATAAAACCAAAATTGTTGTCGATCGCAGCCAGTTAGCAGAGGCACGATATTTAAAAAGTCTTCTCGGTTTTGGAGGTTTAGAACCAAGGCTTCAGCCTACACGTAAACCGCTAACAATTCAAATTGGGGAAGATGCCCAGTATTTACCGTTAGATAGGCGGAAGTAGGTACAGGAATAAGGAACGAGGAACGAGGAAGGAGGGGGCCGAACTCCGAATTCCGAACTCCGAATTCCGAACTCCAATTCCCAATTCAACCTAATTATTGATAAGTAAGATGATGTTATCTAAATTCAAACAACGTTTCTGGAGTATTTTAATAGTTATCGCGATCGCCCTGATTTGGGTTTTGCTGGCTGCTCGTCCAGCGATCGCTCAAGAAAATGCGGTTAACTATACCTATAGCGAAATTAGAGGACAAGATTTTTCTCATAAAAACCTGGTGGGTGCTGTTTTTGCTGCTGCTGATGCTAGAGGTGCGAGTTTTGAAGGCTCGGATGTCAGTAATTCGATTTTGACGAAAGGGATTTTTATTAACACCAATCTCAAAGACGCTAACTTTACTAGTTCGCTAATGGATCGGGTATCGTTTGAAAATTCCGATCTGACTAATGCTATTTTTCGCGATGCGGTAGCAACCAGTACCAACTTTGAAGGAGCAACGATTACAGGGGCAGATTTTTCCGATGCTATTCTAGATCGCTACCAAATATATTTAATGTGCCAACGAGCAGAAGGTACTAACCCCACTACGGGAATAGACACTAGATATAGTTTGGGCTGTAAAGATTGAATTTAATTAGAGTTCGGAGTTCATCGTAGGGGCGAACAGCCGTTCGCCCTTACAGGAGTTCGGAGTTAATTCTTATTTGTTAGTTTTTAGTTAAAGTGAAAGTTCCTCGACTTCATCCAGACACCATTGAAGAAGTACAGCAACGGATTGATATTGTAGATATTATTTCCGAGCATATTGTCTTGCGCAAACGAGGCAAAGATTTTTTGGGTTTATGTCCTTTTCATAACGAAAAAACTCCTAGCTTTAGCGTTAGTCAAGATAAGCAACTATATTACTGTTTTGGCTGTGGTGCGGGGGGAAACAGCTATAAGTTCTTGATGGAGATTGGCAAACAGTCTTTTGCAGAAGTCGTTCTCGATCTGGCGCGTCGCTATCAGGTAGAGGTTAAGACAGTCGAACCAGAACAAAGACAAGAGATTCAGCGACAGCTTTCAGTTCGCGATGAGCTATACCGAATTTTGGCAGTTGCAGCTAGCTTTTATCAACACGCTCTTTATCAGTCTCAGGGAGAAGAGGCTTTAGCTTATTTACGAGAGCAAAGAAACCTAGAAGATGAGACGATTAAAAACTTTCATCTAGGTTACGCGCCTGCGGGGTGGGAAACTCTTTATCGATATTTAGTAGAAACAAAACGCTATCCCGTTCATTTTGTCGAGCAAGCGGGATTAATTAAACCCAGAAAGACTGGTAACGGTTATTACGATGTGTTTCGCGATCGCCTAATTATTCCGATTCTGGATCTTAAGGGTAAGGTTATTGGTTTTGGCAGTCGCAGTCTCAAGGAAGAAGATCGACCAAAGTATCTTAACTCCCCCGAAACTCCCTTATTCGACAAGAGTAAAACTTTATTTGCCCTAGACAAAGCGCGTACTAGTATTACCCGTTCCGATTGTGCGGTGGTGGTAGAAGGTTATTTTGATGCGATCGCGCTCCATGAAGCGGGTATTGATAACGTAGTGGCATCTTTGGGTACGGCATTTACTCAAAATCAACTCAACCAGTTACTCCGTTTTACTGCTTCTAAACAGGTAATTCTTAATTTTGATGCGGATAACGCGGGGAAAAAGGCAACAGAAAGAGCGATCGCTGAGGTTGAGGATTTAGTTTATAGTGGCGTGGTGCAGCTACGCATTCTCAATCTACCCGATGGGAAAGATGCGGATGAATTTATTAGAAGTCATGAGGATGGAGCAGTAATTTACTTTAAAGCTTTAGAAACTGCCCCATTATGGCTAGATTGGTCGATCGAGCGTTTATTAGCAGACAAAGATCTGAAAGCTGCCGATGAATTTCAACAAGTAGCAGCAGGAATGATTAAGTTACTCAATAGGCTGCAAGATGCCAATCAACGCAATCACTATTTGACCTATTGTGCTGAATTGCTATCTCAAGGAGATGCCAGACTGTTATTACAAAATTTGGCTACCCTAAAATCTCAAACAAGATCTGTTCGCCTTAAATATCAAAATAATTCCCCTCGGCAACAAAAACGCGATCCTTCGATCGCTCCACCGAAATTTACCATTGCTAGTACCCCCGAAAGCGAACTACTAGAACAGGCAGAAGCTTTATTATTGCGAATTTACATTCACTATCCTCGATATCGAGATGAAATAATCGATCGCCTAGAAGAAAAAGACTTGCTATTTAATCTTGCCGAGCATCGGTTTTTGTGGCAACAAATAATCGCGATCGAAGACGAACTAGCTGGCTTGTCACCAGTCGATCTCAATCCCCTGTTGAGGGAATTGCACAACCGTAGTTTAGATTTCCCCAAAAACGCGATCGCGGTAACTAAACTATTTAACTTAAATGAAAAAACCCAGGAAGATCTCTTTCGGGCTGAGATTCGCATTGCTGAGGCGATCGCCTCACTAGAACAGGTAAACTATCAAAAGCGTCAAATTTACTGTACGCAACAGCTACAAAATCTTAATCCCGCCACAGATCTAAAACTGATGCAATATTACTACCAAGAAATTCAAATCACTGTCGAAAAAATTAGACAGCTAGAACAAATCCGCCTTAATTTTTCTCAAGATCCAGTTTTGTGAAGACAGAAGGCAATTAGGAGTTCGGAGTTAATAGTTCGGAATTCGGAGTTAGTTTTCAAGGGCAAGGGGCAAGGGTTAAGGGGAAAAGGATTGACTCTACTTTTTACCTTTTACCTTTCACCTTATTTCCCCCCTGCTTCCTCTGCTCCCCTGCCTCCCCTGCTCTTTTAATCTCCTGCTTTTGCCATAATTTCTTGTAAAACGGGAGAAAGATTTTCATTGAGTTTACCCGCACGAATAAACTCGGCGTAGGTATCTGCCTCAATATCCAAAAGTTGTTCTTGGAGTTGTTCCATAGTCAGCGATCGCAGGTTATCATGTTCTCGCTGCATGGTGTTTATTTTTTCTTCAATGTTTTTCAGTTGTCCTTTGACTAGTTCCTGTTGATAGCGATAGTATTCGGGTTCTATTTCAGAAGCCAACTCATTATTATTGAGATAATCAACAACGCGGGTTAGAGCTACCTTACGCGCCAGTAGTTCGGAATATTCCTGACGTAGAGGCTGATCGCCAATTAAATTTAGCGTCTTTAACAACCACTTGGTACTCAACCCCTGTACTAATAAAGTAAATAACACTACCCCAAACACCGTATCGATAATTTCTAGTCTCCCTGTCAGGATCACGGGAACACTTAATGCTACGGCTATAGAAACCGAACCTCTCAAACCACCCCACCAGAGTACGGTTTGCTCTCGCAAATCGGTTTTAGTCTTGCTAATCAAATTACTGATATTGCCCAAACCAAAAATGACAATAGCTCTGGTAACTAGGACTGTGGCGATCGCTACTATAATTAGATCGAAGTGTTTTACCAGGCTATCAAAGTTTATTTGGTCGCCAATGAGCAAAAAGACAATTGAATTGACAAAAAACGCCAGAAAATCCCAAAATTCTGAAACTAAAAGTCTAGTACGGGGGTTCATACCGATCCGAGAACCAAAATTTCCCAAAATTATCCCTACGGTAACCACCCCAATTACTCCAGATCCACCTAATTCTTCAGTAATTAAATACGTCCCATAAGCTGAAACTAAGGTTAAAGACTGTTCTACTAGGGGTAGATCGAATCTTTGAGTCAAATAAGAAATCCCAAAACCAATCAGACTACCAATACCCAAACCAATACCAACAAAGGTCACAAAGCGAATGAGAATAGTCGAAACATCAAATTCTTCACCACCTAGAGGAATATTAACTAACAACAAGAAGGCGACTACCGCCACACCATCATTAAACAGACTTTCCCCTTCCATCAAGATAGTCAAACGCTTACTCGCTCCCAATTCCCGAAACAATGCCACCACAGAGACAGGATCGGTAGCCGAGAGACTCGCGCCTACTAAAAGAGCTGTAGCCAAAGATAAGTCTGTAAAATAACTGAGAGGAAAAGCGACTCCGACAACTGAAATAACTACCCCGACAATAGCAAACAGACTGACAGGTATCAGACTGTCTTTTAAACTGCGCCAACGAATATTCCAGGCTGCTTCAAATAACAAGGGTGGTAAAAAGATTTCTAAAATTAGCTCTGGAGATAAATTAACCAAGCGAATATCGACAAAAGCTAAGCCAAGTCCAACAATTACCAACAGCAGCGTGTAAGGAATTTGCCTAAACCAGCTAAAAATTCGCGAAACAGTAGCAACACTTAAAGATACCGATAAAACGATTAAAAATTGCTCTAGATTTCCTTTGATTGAAACTTCCGCTATGCTCGGCTCTACATTCAAAAAGATTGTTTCCATAGACTCAATAAAGTTCGGCGTTAAGCTTATTCCACTTATGACAAAATGGATTTTCAGGTAAACTATCAGTAAAGCAGTAATTTAGGCAATTGTATATATAAATACAAAAGTCTAAGTTTTCGCTCTGCTTTTCTAGATGACAACTTTGTTGCTCATCCATAATCTGGCAGTCCAAGATTACTGAATAAAGTTTAATCTTGCATCAGTAATTATAAAAAATCACCAACTTTTATTGCTTCTCTACATTGAGTCTCACGATCTACGCTGAGGCTACATAATTATCGCGATCGCGATTTAGAGTCAAATTGTTCGAGTTGTTAATTACTAGGCGAGCCATATTTTACCAATCTTCAGCAACTTATTATTGAAATATATTAAGTTATCACTTTTTTCTCTTTCTTACTTCTCAGCCTTAAAACTTTTATTTTGCCAATACTTTTTTACAATCCTTTGAAGAGTTGATATGTAATTATTTTTTGTTCTGATTATCCATTAAGATGATCGGTAATTATAAATTGCCTAAGTGTGATAATTCAATTATTCAGGTGTGTTAAATGATCGATATTTTATTAGTAGATGACCAAGCTCTTTTATGTGAGGTTTTGAAAACTTGGCTCGATGTCGAAAAAGATCTTCGGGTGCTAGGAGTCGCTCATAATGGTCAACAAGCAATAGAACAGGTAGAAAAGTTACAACCTGATATTGTCTTAATGGATATTGATATGCCCCAAATGGATGGCTTAAATGCTACTAAGATTATTTGTCAACGTTTTCCTGAAGTAAAAGTAATCTTTTTAAGCGGTCATGATGATGATACCTATCTAGGTAAATCTTTACGAGCGGGAGCAAAGGGCTATCTGCTCAAGAATACTACTGCTGAAGAACTAGTTCAAAAAATACGTTCTGTCTACAATAACATTAACCTCTTAGATTCTCATCAAGGGAGTGATTCTCTAGAAATCATCCAAAATCAATTAGAAGAATTGCTCGAAACCTATCGCCATAAGTTTCAACAACAAATTGCCGAATATCAAGACTCGATTGAAAATCTCGATCGCATCGAACACATCGAAAAACAATACGAACAACGTTTTGATGAAATAGAAAATAAACTATATACCAAACAAGCCAAAAAAATTAGTGAGTTAGAATATAAGAATCAATCTAGCTGGGAGTCCATCCGCAAAGAACTAATTAATGTCAACAGTCAGTTCAATCAAGCTAATCGCAATTTAACCCTGCAATTTAATCAGCAACTCAACAACCTCCAACAAGATCTAGATGGTAAACTGTCCGAAGCACTTGATGACTGGTCGCGCCAAAGGGCAGCTTTGCAAGAATGGGCAGTACAGCGAGATGAAATGCGTCCTTCTATGGAAGAATATGAATCGAGAAATCGTCAAGAACTGATGAGCGTAATTAATCCGATTAGAACTTCATTTATCGATGTCGATAAACAGCTCAAAGGAATGCGAAATTGGATGATTGTAGTCAGTATTTTAACGGTAATAGCTTCGGCTACTTCGAGCTATTTACTGATATCTGAAGTTAGGTCGGGTCATTCTCTGTTCAATCCAACTCCAGATATTATTGATTAAATCTAGACTATAATTTATTTGTTTATCTTGTTAGGATTAATTATTTAACTAAACCCAAAGTTAATTATTTTTAATGTTTTCATCTCTATTTCTAAGTTTTACATTATTAACTACTCAATCATTAAATTATAGTCCTGATTTTATTAAGCTAAAAAATAAGTTAGAAAGCTATAGTTTTAAAGTAAATATTGCCATTCCTCCAGATTTTGAATTACCCAAACAACAGACAGATTTTCAACGACGAAGAGTTAGAAAACCCTATGGTTTATTAAATTCTAAAAATAAATCTATTTGGATTAATCCAATTGTATTTGAACTAGGAATCAGCAAACCCGTACTAATTCACGAAGCTGTCCACGCGGGACAATTTTGTAAAGGAAATGGCAGTTTACAAACTTTGAATTTGGATCTAGAACCGATCGCCCAGGCTCAACCTTATTTTAAACGGTACATAGATATTCAGGCTCAAAAATTAGAAAAAGAGGCTTATGCAGTACAAACTCAACCGAACAGTTTTGAATTAGCCATGTCTTTGTTAGACCGCTATTGCCAATAACAAGCGCGATCGCATTAATATTTTACCCACTCTACCAGAATTGTGTAGATGCGATCGCCTCAAAATTCAATCAAGAAATTTGCTCACGATAATTTGAATAATTTTAATAATAGGTGGGCATTACTCAAGAAAAATTTAAATAGTGAATTTTTTAAAATGCCCACCCTACGATTAGACCCAAAAAGATAAACACGATTGTAATTACGATCGACTTAAGGTTTCTACTTTGTGAGTTCCATCGGCTTCAATCCAGATTAATTGTTCGATCCGACAGGTTTGAGCGTATTTTCTGATTGCTGCTTTTGCTTTCTCACTTAGACCTGTATTTTCTTGTCTTCGTTCTTGCTTAGGGTGAGCATCTAAATACATCTCAATTCTGACTGAATCACTTTCATTTCTGAGCTTACGGGCATATTTAAGAGCTATTGCTTCTACTTCGGTAGTGGTAGGAACGACGAGACAATCGCTTTTTGGCGTTTGTTGGGGTAATTTGTCTGTTGAGAGCAAACAAGAATGTAGATCTTCGATAGACATACAAAAACCAATCCCAGGGGATGTTTTTCCTTGAGGATGGTATAGTCCCAGTAAGCGATCGTAGCGTCCCCCTTTTGCCAAAACATAGGACTGACTGTCTTGAAAACTAATCGCTTTGAAAACGATACCCGTATAGTAATCAAAAGTTTGTAAAAGACTCAAATCTAGTGTCATCGGTAATGGTTTTTCTGTACTACTGTTGAGTAGTTTGATTAGTGATTTAAGATTATTGACCGTGACTCTAGCAGTTGCATCTAAATCGAGAGTAGATATTTTGTGCAAAACCGCTTCTGGCTTTCCTCTGAGATCGAAGAGCAAAAGAGCCTGCGCTTTTAAATCTGCATCTAACTCCAAACTTTCTAGGGTAATGCGGTCGAGATTGGCAATACAATTGCGTACCTGTTGACGAATAGACTCAGGAAAAACCGCTAAAAGCGATCGCGTCAATCCTGCTTCTCCCAATAAAATTGACCATTCTGGGATGCCTAAATCATTGAGACAATCTGCCAATAACAGAATAATCTCCGCATCTGCTAATACACCACCCGCAAATAGCAACTCTACTCCAGCCTGATAAAACTCTAACTGGCGACCGTGATGTCCTCCTGGGGGATTCAGAAATACGTTAGCACGATAGCAAAGACGTTGAGGCTCGGTATTTCCTGCCATCCTAGTCACCGCTGCACGAGCAATAGAAGCAGTCAATTCAGGACGCAAACCCAGAGGACTTTCACCATTGTTGCGTAGCTGAATAACTTTAGAGGGTTGAATTGCACCACCAGCAGTCAGAGTATCAAGCCATTCTAAAGTCGAGGTCACAATACGTTGATAGCCAAATTTTTGAAATATATGTTGCAAGCGATCGTTAATCCAACGTTTTTGTTCGACTTCTAAAGGTAATAAATCTCTAGCTCCAGCAGGGGGTTGATAAATCATGTCAGGTCGTATACGGATTCACCTTCAATATCGCGCTACATAGTCGGCAATATCTACTGGTGTCATCTTACTTTTTTTTTGACCCGAAAAAACCACTAAAAAAACCACTGTTTCCCGATTTACTTGTAGATTTCTTACCAGAACTTGAATTGGAAGTTTTAGCTTTATTAGTTTTTTTCATCAGTTTATCCAGAGCTTTTTGGCTTTCGATCGCAATTGGATTATGAGGTTCTGCTTTGCACGCTTTACCAATATGAACCTTTGCCATAGTTAACTGATTTTTATGTAAATAGGCTTGACCCATGACCGCATGGGCTGTAGCATGGTTGGGGTCGATTCTAAGAGCATCGCGCAATTCTGTAACCGCCTGGTCGAATTCTCCCTTGCCGATGTATTGTTGAGCGCGTCCGACAAAAGCATTAACTCTCGCTTCAGTGGTAGGCTCTTGAACTTTAGTTTTGTCTTGAGAAGAGGCAGCCTGGGTTACAGTGGTTTTACTTTGAGTTACCGTTGGGGAATTTTTGGTTTGAGGTTTAGCAGTCGTTTTGGCTGGTTTTTGATTTACTTGACTTTGAGGTTGTCTTTCTACTACGCGATCGCATTTGAGCATTAGGTAGACCAGATTTAATTCACTAATCTCACCAATGTTTTTTATGACTGTTTCTAAGGATTTATATTGCTTGGTCGTCAATTTTTTTAACAGTTTTGCATAAACCAATTCTGCACTGTTTCCAGCTTTTAGTAATTCTCGTGCTACTTCGCTGTTGACATCGATTTTTCCCTTATTTTCAGCTAAACGTCTGCCGATCTGAGTCAAAACTAACTGATGTTCGGCAAAATTATTTTTCTTAGACAGTTGTTCGTAAGCAGGATTAACTAATTTAGACAAAATCTGACCCGCCATCTGCATCTTTTGCGCATCCGAGCGACATTTATCTGGATGTAGTTTTTGAGCAATTTTTAAATAGCTCAAACGAATTTGTTTTGGCTCAGCGTCTAAAGATACCCCAAGAATTGCATGATAGTCTGTTACGTTAAGTTTGAAAAGTCCGTTTCCAATCGCGAAAGACATAAGAAATAAAAGATACTAAGTAGTCAGTAAAAAAACCTATGGAAATAAAAATGCCCATCAAGAGACTAACTGTGTATAGCTATAGTTCCCTTTCCTGGCAAAAAAATGAAGCTTTAACTAGAAAAACTTCGATTTACTGACCGCTTTTCCCTAAAGATGGGATTGCACTGACAATTTTGGTTTAGTTTTTTCTCTTAAACAAATCACCCAGAGTTTGCAACAGTGATGTCTCGTCTTCTGGTAAACTTTCCCCTTCTCGATCGCTGTTTCCTGCTTTTTGAGCTTCATAATTTTTCTTCTTGCCAATTGTAGCTGGGTTGAAAAATTACCTCTACCAGCCCTACCGCAATCAAACGAAAAGCTGTAGTTTGAATTATGGAGATTGGCTGTTGGGTTTCTTTGGCAATGTTGATTAAAGAAGTTCTACTGTCTGCAAAGTTCCAAACCTGCCTTTCAATTGTTGTTAGTTTGAGGTGTGACTGAGTAACTATTCTTCTCAAGATTTGATTGGGTGCGGGTAGTCGATCGTAAAAGTTAGCCGAACTTTCCATTAGTCTTAGAGCATAGATACTAACTTCGCTGGTTTTGATCCGATGTCCAGTCATTTCTAACCAAGGAATAGTCAAGATTCGATCTTGCAATTCAGGAAAATTATCAAATCTAAATCGCCCTCCAGTTAGTTGAAATAATCGGTATACTTGATACAACTGTAGTTGGAATACTAAGCTCAGTTTTTCTGGACTTAACAACTTCATTTGTTGGAGATAAATCCCTAAAGGTACGCCAGTTGGACATAGGGTTCTCAGTCGAGAAACAATTGGTGGACTGAGCCAGCCTCGCTCTGAGATCAGATTGATTAGACCCTTTTGGTTTAGACAATTGCTGACAGCAATTAAATAACCATCCTGAAACCAAAGATAGTAAATTCCGTCTCGTTTGGCAGTTTTATGGGAAATTGGAGTTTCTATAATTAGACGACCCGATCTAGAATCATTTTCAATTATTTTAAATAACTCTGGTAGTGAAAACAAATCGAGAGCGCGGATAATACTCATTATTATTAACTAGTTTAAATAAAGTTTTACTCAAAAATCGACCTTGTTTCCTGGGAATCAAACAACTGTTTAAAAGCAATAGTGCTTTTGATGTTTATCTTAACGAGCTTAGAACTCGATTTAAATGACCAAATAATAGCCTCAGTTTAACTAAAAAAATATAATTATCTTGAAATTATCTCGGACATCGATCGCATCCTAGTGTCTTTTAGAGAAACTTTCGAGTTATAGCTAAAAGCTAGACAGAAAGGCTCTATTTTCAACCAACCCAGCCATAATTGTCGCGCTACAATTGGATATCTTAGATTGAGTTTACACTGGTACAT
Source organism: Pleurocapsa sp. MO_226.B13 (assembly GCA_030064795.1). Next base: position 35,056 of record JASJEI010000044.1, read on the forward strand.
GTACATAAATAATCTTACCGAGCGTATTTGGTTGCCAATGGTAACGTCATAGCAAAAAAGTATACAATAGAAGCTCTCTAATTTGAATAAAAGTCAACGACAGTACCCAAGCTAACAACATTTGGTTTTGGGTAACAATTATGAGTAGAGTTGTAGACCCTAGCTCATGGATTTTAGCTCTAAATTAGATGTGTTTTTTTTTTGGCTGACATCAGAAAATATTCTTCAACTAATTAGATTTCAACTGTTAACCTCGATCTTGGAGATAGTCTGCTTATGAGTGAAAAAGAAGAAAATCCCATAGTAGAATTACTAAAAACGCTAGTTTCTGCGGGGGTTTTGGCAATTGGTATTCGTGCTTGCGTTGCTGAAGCTCGTTTCATCCCTTCAGAGTCAATGCTTCCTACACTAGCTATTGATGACCGTCTGATCGTAGAAAAAATTAGCTATCGTTTTCGCAAACCAGAACGAGGTGATGTAATCGTTTTTTCTCCTACAGATGCTCTTAGAGAGCAAAACTACAAGGAAGCTTTTATTAAAAGAGTAATTGGTTTACCAGGAGATGTGGTAGAAGTCAAAGATGGGGATGTCTACATCAACGACCAACAGCTTAGTGAAAACTACATTCTCAATGAACCTAACTATCAGTATGGTCCGATCGAAGTTCCAGAAGGGGAATATTTAGTTTTAGGCGACAATCGTAATAATAGTTATGATTCTCACTATTGGGGGTTTGTTCCTCTGGAGAATGTCATTGGTCGGGCTACGGTTCGCTTTTGGCCCCCCAGTCGTCTTGGCCCTTTAGATCCAAGCCCTCTTTATCCCGAATCTGAAGCAGTAGACAATAGTTAATCGTTAGTATTTCTCAGCTAAGAGTTTTCTCACCAAGATACTTGGGAAAAATATTAGTGCGAGCGAATAGGTTCTTGTCTTAAAAATGTTAGTTGATTAAAACTTCAACAAAATGATAAGATAGTACTAATCAAATCCTACAAGCGACTAATGATTAAACATTATATTCTCAATTTAAATCCTCAAGCCAATTCAGACTGGGATCGTTGCCTACTGAGAAATCCAATTACAGGAGAACGCCCAGATTTAATTGCAGAGATTGCTAAAGCAGTAAATAATCAAGGAGGTTCTTATTTGATCGAAGTCGATCTACAGGTAAAAATTTTGGAACAAAATTTAGCAGGGCAGAGTAATACAGTGGAGTTACCAACAGAAAAGAATCCCATGGCGATCGATCGCACCAGATTAGCTTCCTAAACAAATAGTCTGTAAAACGAAAACGCCAGCAGTAATAAATAACAGTCGCTAAAATTTAGCCAACTGAAAACTTTAGGAAATATTATGATTTATCTTTGCCATAATATCTTCTGGCACACTAACGTTAACTGAGAATGTTAGGAATTTCAACATGGGAACTATTATTAGCACTGTCAACATGAAAGGTGGGGTAGGCAAAACTACTCTCACCGTCAATCTTGCAACCTGTCTGGCTAAGAAACACCATAAACGAGTACTTGTTTTAGATTTAGATTCACAGATAAGTGCGACCTTAAGTTTAGTTTCGCCCCATGAATTTGCTAAATTACGCAAAAAAAGAAGAACTCTCAGCTATCTACTCGATAATGCCATCACCCCCAATCCCTGGAGTAAACTAGATATTCAAGATATCATTGTTCCCAATATCTGCGAAATCGATGGTTTAGAATTGCTTCCAGGAGACATCGAGCTTTACGATGAGTTCCAAGTCTCCCAAAAGCTGCATCAACAAGCTATGGAGCATGGCGAACAAGAATTTCAAAAAGTTTGGGATAACTTTGAAAGAATCTTGATCAAGCAGATTCTCGAACCAGTAATTAATAATTATGATTTCATTATTTTAGACTGTGCTCCTGGGTACAATCTCTTAACTCGTAGTGGTATTGCTGCTAGTAATTTATATCTTCTACCTGCTCGTCCCGAACCCCTATCATTGGTAGGGATTCAACTACTAGAAAGAAGAATTACTAAACTCAAAGAAAGTCATCAAAACATTCAACCTTTAAATGTCAAACTTTTGGGAATTGTGTTTATTCTTTCTGCTGGGGGTCTAATGGGTAGATACTATAAGCAGGTAATGAAAAGAGTTCGAGATGACTTTCATCCCGAACAATTATTTGAAAATTCGATTCCAATGGATGTGAATGTGGCAAAAGCAGTTGATTTATTTACTCCTGTTTCTGTGGCAATGCCCAACTCTGGAGGCTCAAAAGCGTTTATGAAACTAAGCGACGAATTTTTGGCAAAGGCTTTAATTAAAGACCAAGAATTAGTTGCTGTTAATTAAAACAGTGGACTATATTTATTGGCTTTCACAAATTAAATATTCAGAGCAATCATTGGTTGGGGATAAATTATATATTCTCAGCCAATTACTTCAGCATGAAATTCCCATCTTACCTGGGTTTGTCTTGGGCAATAATTTATTGCGTCAATTTTTGACCAATTTAGATGATTTTAAGTCTTTAATTAGGGAATTATCTGCTGCTTCTTTTCATTTAGATACTGATGACTATTTGACTTTGCAGTCAGTTGCTAATCGTAGCCGTCGAATAATCGAACGGACTGTATTCCCCGCCAAATGGCAAGCAGAGATATTCGAGGCTGCACGGCAATTAAATTCTAATAGCTTAATCTTGCAGCCTTTTTTTACTGTACCCTACGGGCAAGATCTAAGTAGCAGAGGAATTTGGCGATCGCATACTTGTAGTCTGCATCCCCAGGCTTTGAGTAAAGCGACAAAGCAAGTCTGGTCGGAATTATTTACCGCCAAGAGTCTATGGTATCGGCACAAACTAGGATTGAGTCGAGAAGGAAGCAATTTAGCAATTCTGATTAGACCTTTAAAAAATACTTTGGCTTCGGGCGTAATTGAAATTGACTCCAATATAATTAAAATCAGAGCTACCTGGGGTTTGGAACAGAGTTTGCTTCAGGGTGATGTCGAGCCTGATGAGTATTATTTAGACCGTCATACAGGTTACCTACTAGAGCGTCACTTGGGTCAGAAAAACTATGGCTATCGACTGGCAAATATCGATTCAAAAACATGGTCGGTAGATTGTCTAGAGACTTATATTCCTAGCGAAGCTCAGACCGAAAGCTATGTTCTAGAAGCAAAGGCGATCGCACTTTTGCACCAGTTGACTGAAGAGATCTTACAACAGCAACCAGAGATTAAATCTTTAGTTTGGACTGCACCAGAAATAGAGTCATCGGCTCAAAATCCATATTTTTACTTTACTCAGTTTAGTCAGAAGTTAACTACTTCAGTCGCTTTAGTTTCTAGACAAGTAACTTCAGTTTCATTAGCATCGACAACTATCCTACCTTTGTTGACTGGGGTATCGGCCGCTCCAGGTGAAGTTACCGCTCGGACGGTCGTAATTAAAGACTTTGCTGCTAGTTCTAAGTCAATCCCCGCCAATTCTATTTTAGTAACTAACAATATTACTCCCCAAAATCTTGCTTTAATCAAACAGGTTAAGGGGATTATTACTGAAACTGGAGGATTAACCAGCCACGGAGCAATTATAGCCAGAGAATTAAATATTCCCGCAATAGTTAATGCTGTGGATGCGACTACAATTCTTCAAGATGGTGTTGAGGTTTTTTTGAGTGGGGACGAGGGCAAGGTTTATCCAGCCAACGCAGCCAAGCAGTTATCTCTCACCCGCCTGTCTGGGGAACGTTTATTGTCTCCTTATGAGTCGTCGATCGCTACTAAATTAATGGTCAATATCTCTCAACCAGAAAGTATCGCTCACAGCCTTAATTTACCCGTGGATGGAGTAGGACTGTTGCGCTCGGAATTACTCTTAGGAGATATTTTGGCCGAGCAATCTACTGCACAATGGCGATCGGAATCGTTTCAGCAAGAGCTTTTAACCAAGTTGACCGAATCTCTGCGTCAGTTTGTCTCCGCTTTTGCTCCTCGTCCAGTTTTTTATCGCTCTATCGATCTGACTACTGAAGAAACCACCAATCCAATCTTAGGTAATCGAGGCACTTATAGTTATTATTTCGAGCATAGCTTGTTTTCTTTAGAGTTAGAAGCTCTATCGGCGATCGCTACAGAAGGTTATACTAACCTGAATATAATCTTACCTTTTGTTCGCAGTGTTGAGGAGTTCAAGTTTTGCTACCGTCAGTTAGAAAATATTGGTTTGACTGCTATTGATTCCTTTCAAGTTTGGATCATGGCAGAAGTCCCTTCGGTAATTTGGTTGTTACCAGAATATATCCGCGCCGGAGTTCGAGGTATTGCTATTGGTACAAATGATCTGACACAATTGGTCTTAGGAGTGGATCGAGAACAGGCTCAGTTTAGCAGTCGCGGTTTAAATGCCAATCATCCTGCGGTGCATCAAGCGATCGCGCAACTAATTGCCGTGGCAAAAAAACATCATCTGGACTGCTCTATCTGCGGTCAAGCTCCAGTAGAATATCCTGCTTTGATTGATAAACTAGTTGAGTGGGGCATTACCGCCATTTCCGTAGAACCAGGAGCGGTAACTAGAACCTATCGGGCGATCGCCAGAGCTGAAAAACGAATCTTACTCGATTCTTTAAAAGATAATAAATTAGGATAAAATATCGGCTCCAAAACTACATAGATCGACACAAATCAATTTTGCATTTCCCAGCAAACGATATCATTGTCGGGTAGTCCTATAGAAGTAATTATTTAAAATAGGAGTTGATATTGAAAACCTCATACCAATGCTGACTTGCCCAAAATGTTCTTCTGAGAAAACTGTGAAAAATGGTCAGTGGTACACCGCCACGTCCGTCATAAACGCCTGAAACGATCGCAAAGTAAATATTTTTGGCAGTATAACGTCAAAGAGTAATCGCTCTCTTCATGCAAGATATGTCATGAACTGTCTTTTACAACCCAGAGATCAAAATAGAACAATCTAGGAATTTAATTTGTTTCAGCTTCTCTTTTCAAGCTAGGTCTATTTAGCAGTTTGACCGATAATTTAATCTTTCGATAATATGTAAGCAGTTACGTAACTAGTTTTTTATCTATGGATTTTTATTCTCAAGTTGGCAAATTGGCATTGGGTAGTCGCTTACGCCGTCTAAGCGAGATGTTGACAGAGGATGCAGCCAAAGTTTACGACCTATATGAAGTTCCATTAGATCCCAAATGGTTTCCCGTCTTTTATGTTCTTTCCCATAAAGAGGAAGCATCAATTACCGAAATTGCTCAAATTATTGGTCATTCACATCCGTCAGTCAGTCAAATTATCAAAGAAATGAAGCAAAAAGGATTGGTAATTACTGATAAAAGTACTAAGGATGCAAGAGTGAATATTGCCAAGCTTTCTAATGCTGGCAGACAACTTATCTCTAAAATAGAAAAGCAATACCTTGATGTAACCCAAGCTGTAGAAAATCTCTTATTACAAACACAGCACGATTTATGGAATGTTATTGAGGAGATGGAGTTTCTACTTGCTGAGAAAAACTTTTTCGAGCGTGTTCGAGAGGCACGAAAAGTTCGTGAAAGCCAACAAATTGAAATTATTGATTACTCTAATGAGTTTCAAGATAACTTTAGAGAAATAAACTATGAATGGATTCAAAGATACTTTAAGCTAGAAGAATCTGACTATCAATCTCTTAACAATCCCAAGCAAAAGATTTTACAGCCTGGAGGACACATATATCTGGCACGTCACAATAATAAAATTGTTGGTACTTGTGCGTTAATCAAAGTGAATGAAGATACCTATGAGCTAGCAAAAATGGCAGTTACAAAGAATAATAGAGGTAAAGGGATCGGTTGGTTATTAGGACAAGCTGCTATTACTAAAGCACGTGAGTTGGGAGCAAAAACAATTGTTTTAGAAAGCAATACAATTTTAAAACCCGCGATCGCTCTTTATCAAAAGTTGGGGTTTCGCAAAGTTGTCGCTCAGCCTTCAGCTTATAAACGTTGTAATATTCAGATGGAACTGAAACTAGTTTAATCGGACACTTGAGATAAGGAGCGGGTGAATTTTGGGAAAACTAAAAGTATGTTTAAACAACTACTCTCGGTTTTTCTGGAATCTCGTTGTCCATTTTGTCAGCGCACTACCCCAGAAACTATTTGTCAATATTGTTTGCGAAAACTAACCAGCCATCAGTTAAAGAAACGCGATCGCTGTAGTTGGTGGGGAGATTTGCCAGTATTTGCTTGGGGTAGATACGACGGTCAATTAAAAAGGGCGATCGCCGAAATGAAATATAACAATCAATCCGAAATAGGTATCTTTTTGGGACGGTTATTGGCTAAAGCTTGGCTAGAAAGTAATTTAATTAAATTTGAAAAAGTTAGTGTAGTTCCTATACCTTTGCACCGCAACAAAATGAAGGATCGGGGTTTTAATCAAGCAGAAAAAATTGCTTGTGGTTTTTGTCAGTTAACGGGATATAGTTTAAGCGATCGGGCTTTAATTCGGGTGCGAGAAACACAAGCCATGTTTGGTTTGAATTCTAAAGAAAGAACTAAAAACTTGCATGGTGCATTTAGATTGGGAAAAGCACCCAAACACCCTGTTTTGTTATTAGATGACATTTATACAACGGGAACTACTGCTAAAGAATCAGCTAGAGCTTTAAGACAAAAAAAA
>JASJEI010000216.1 GCA_030064795.1 Pleurocapsa sp. MO_226.B13
CTTCGCAGTAAAGCTTTTATAGCTCTAGCAAAATTACCAGAGCTGAACAAAAGAAATCGTCTAGGATTTAAAATGATTGAGGAATTTCATTACCTCCTGGTACTCCTCAGTTTCAGTTTTTCCTTGCTGCTGATAGAGAGTAGCAGCTTCCTTAAAATCCTCTGTAGCTTTCTGTTGATTATTCAACTCAGCGTAGCACTTGCCCCGATGGTAGTAAGCATCAGCATGATCTCGATTGAGCTGAATGACTAGGCTCAAAATTGAGATCGCTGCTGAAAAATTTCTTTTTTTCTCTGCTTGAAAATTTTCTTCTTCAATTCTTTTTCTTGCCTGTTCATATAACTTTTCAGCACCTTTTTCTGGTTCCCAGACGTAATTTTGACAAGTTTCCCAGGCTTGTTTTTCTACCTCCGTTTGAGGATTCTTGAAAACAGGATGATCCCGAAGGCGATCGCATCCTATTTGTAACCAAGAAACCCAATCAACTGACCATAAACGTAGTGTTCCATGAACCTTCTCAAAAAGTCTGGGGGGACTCGCCGAAAGTTAGAGGACTGGCTGTGTAAATAAAGTTTCGAGTACGCCCAGACTTTCTATCTCTTAGCGGTGGCTGCTAAAATGACAGCTATGGGAGTCAAGTTAAACAAAGTACCGAAACTGAATACCGAAGAACCCGAAGATTCTGAGGCTCTACTGTTACGACTTGTACGAGAGCGGGATGAGCGCATTCAAGAATTAACGGATGAGGTGGCTCGTCTTAAGGGAGAGAAAGAAAAACCAAAGATGAAGCCTTCGAGACTGGAACCAAAAGATAAAGCACCCCAGCCAGAGGAGTCGGAGCAACCGACCACGGCACAGGAAAACTCCGACTCCCCGTCAAAGAAGAAGAAACGTCCAGGCTCAGCTAAACGAAAAAAGACTCTAGAATTAACCATCCACGAAAACAAAATCATCCAACCCATCGAAGAAATCCCCCCAGGTTCAGAATTTAAAGGATACCAAGATTACACAGTTCAAGAGCTGATCATCAGGTCACATAACATCCGCTATCGATTGGCTCGTTGGAAAACTCCCACGGGAGAATATCTCAGAGGAAAGCTGCCAAAAGAGGTTTTGATGATGGGTCACTTTGGCCCAATCCTCAAAAGTTATCTACTCTACCAATACCATCACTGTCATGTCACCCAACCCAAACTCCTGAAAATGATGGAGGATTGGGGCATGGATATCTCCGCTGGACAGTTAAACCGAATCTTAGTAGAAGACAAAGAAGAATATCATACGGAAAAGCAGGAAATCTTAGAAGTCGGCTTGAGTGTATCAAGCTACATCAATACAGATGATACTGGGGCTCGCCACAAAGGAGTCAATAGTTATTGCACACATATTGGTAATGAATGGTTCGCATGGTTTGAGACAACAGCACGTAAGAACCGCATCAACTTTCTGGAATTGTTGCGAGGAGAAAGAACTGATTACGTTCTCAGCAACGAAGCTTTGACCTATATGGCTAAACAGAGGTTGCCCAAAAAGTTATGGTATCCTCTGAGTCTGTCGATTAATCGAGTCTTTAAGGATAAAGATGAGTGGAGCGACTACCTAACACAGTTAGGCTTCATCAAACCTCACCACGTAAGAACCGCAACCGAAGGTGCATTACTGGGTGCGCTGATTGAGAGTGGTCTATCGGCTGATTTAGGAATCATGAGTGATGGAGCGGGACAATTCCGTCTCTTTGAACACGCTTTATGTTGGGTTCATGCGCTCGCGTCTGATTAATCGGCTAATTCCTGTAACTGAAGGGCAACGTTGTGCAGTCGAAACAGTCCAAGCTCAACTGTGGGACTTCTATCAGGAGTTAAAAACTTACAAGACATTAAGCCCCCAACACCAGCAACAACAAAAAGCTGGACAAGAAAGAGCGTTTCGATCAAATCTTTACTCAGATAACCTTCTTTGAAACCCTTAACCAAGTATTGAAGAGGCTTTACAGACGCCAAGCTGAACTGCTCAAAGTTTTAGACAGGCCAGATCTTCCACTTCATAATAATGCTAGCTCACAAGACATTCGAGAATTCGTCACTAAACGCTCGTATCAGTGGCAGCACTCGTAGTGAGTCGGGTCGAAGGTGCAGAGATACTTTTGCTAGCCTCAAAAAGACTTGTCGCAAATTAGGGGTTTCCTTCTGGGAATACCTCAAAGATCGAGTCAGTGGCAAAAACTTGATTCCCACATTAGGGGTACTCATTGCCCAAAAAGCATTGGCAAGCCAGGCGACCCTCGCTGAAAATAGTTCTCTCTCTTTGGTCTAAGTTTTCGCAGCGAGAGACCCTGGCTTTTTGAGAAGATTCCAGTGATAGCGCTCCTGGCATCTGCCCCACTTCGTCAATTAGATAACTAACCAGTTTCGGCGGCTCGAAATCTAGCATTTTCTCTAAAGCTGGTCTTTCAATAGCCTGCCGTAATTCATCGGATCTCATAGCGCGTACTGGAAAGCGAGCATTAATCCAATAGGATTTTAGAGTAGAATCTAAGAAACGCGGTTCAAAGTCAGAGCGCAAGGTCAAAACAAGGCACAATTGTTGAGAATTAGCCTCTAATACTTCTGCAAGGAAATTTAAGAACTGCTCTCGCTCTTGTTGCTTGCAGATTGTAATTAGCTCTTCAAATTGGTCAATCACCAATAAAAGCCTTGCATTTGCAGGGATTTGTCTCTAATTGGCTATAACAGCAATAAATTGCCTCGGTGCTTGTTTTAGCGTCTTGCTCAGGGAATTAATCGCGTCTATTTTACTTATATTTGTCTCTGGATTTTCCACAATTGCCTCTGCTAGTACAGCAAATGGAGATTCTCCAGGACGAATTGTGGGGATAATGTGCCATTCTTCGGGATGATTAGCCCGTAAGTAGGAAATTAACCCCGCCTTGACTAAACTTGACTTCCCAGAACCAGAAACTCCTAAAACTACAGTTAATAGGTTTTCAGGTTGACAGATGCGGGTATATAGTTGTTTGACTAGTTCATCTCTGCCAAAAAACAACGAGGAATGTTCTTCTTCGTAGCTTTTTAAACCCCGGTAAGGGTTGTTTTCTTCATTGAGTGCTGGTGCATCTTCTAACTTGTCCTGGTCAAAGCTGGGAAGCAAGAATATATACTCACCTTTGTCATGCTTTTTCAGAGGAAATAAACCAGGAGTTTGGCGTCTGTTCTGCTCGTCGGTTAGTTCCTCAACTCGATCGCGCACATAGCAATATAGTTCAGTTGCGGTGATAATACCATCACCTTCTCTTGGAGTAGTATCGGCAGCACCGCGTAATCCCTCAAAAAAAGCTTCGGCAAAGGGCGAGTGTTTGTTGTCTTTTATAAGTCCTCGTTGTCCGAAACAACCCAGATAATCGATCGCCTTTTGATCGTGAGCAGCAGATGCGATCGCTTGCCATGCTCGATCTCTAATAAAGCGATCGTACCTTTGTTTGTACACTTTGCGCGCAGGTACGATTTCTCGATATAAACTTGACCGAAATGCACCAGCAAAGCAGCAATCTAGTATAACTAGCAGATGACGGCAAGGCAGTTCTGAAAGTGCATCATGCAAGTCTTGCATGGGCAGGAGAATTTTGTTAATTTCTATTTGCTTTTGCAGAAGAATATCCCCTCTGGCATCCTGGGGTACAAGATAGCCTCCCAGATTCTCCGTGTTTTCCAGCCCATCTGCGGGGACTATTCCATGTCCGGCAAAGTAGAATATTAAACGGTCGTTTTTTTCTATTTGTACAATTTTATCTGGTAGGTGCAACGTTTTCTGCTTGAAGCCATCCATCAGAGCATTTAAATTTTTTAGGGTAGCTTTTTCGTTTGGTAATTTCAGTACCTCGTATTGATAATTCTCTTGGAGAATTTTGGCGAGTTCTTCTGCATCGGCTACAGGTGTTTCTAGCTCTGGAATGCCGTCTGAGTAGTTATTAATACCAATAATTATTGCAAGGTTCCGGTGAAATTCGTACTTAGATTTGGACATGGAGAAAGCATTATTAAGATGGTGGCAATTGTCAAAGAGATTTTTCCCAGGTTGGCGATCGCTTTTACCCCAACTTACTTGTCAGGATTTGTGGCGGTTGGCACCATTATTTTGTCACCCATACTGATTTCCCCAGTCTGTCCAGCTTGTTCATTCCAAACATATTTCTGGCAAGTCTTTTTAGCTTCCATCGCTTCTTCATTATGTGGGTTTTTCAAGACTGGATGATCGCGCAATCTATCGCACGCTACTTGGAGCCACGATTTCCAGCCACTAGACCACAACCGCACCGTCCAGTCTAAACTACCACTAGCGATGTACTGCCCATCGGGGCTAAAAGCTAGCGAGGTGACAGGATTCTTATGGTCTAGGAATGGCTTGCCCATAGGATTGCCCTCAGTATCCCACAGCCAAACCCTCCCCTCAAAAGAACGACTGTAGAAACCACTACTGGCGATGATCTGCCCATTGGGACTGAAGGCTACTGCCCAGACTGCACCTTCATATCTTATGAATTGTGGAGCAATTGACTTGTCCTTGATGTTCCACAACCGCACTGTCCCATCCAAAAAACCACCGACTAATATTTGCCCATTAGGACTGAAATCTACTGAGGAGACTGCACCCTCATAACCTACAAAAGGTTTACTGATGGGATTGCCCTTAGTGTCCCACAACCGCACTGTTCCATCTTTCCCACCACTAGCAACGATCTTTCCATCAGGGCTAAAGGCTACTGAGTTGACACCACCCTCATGTCCCCGAAACGGTTGACCAATCGGATTACCCTTAGTGTCCCACAACCGCACGATGCCGTCTTCACCGCCACTAGCGATGGTCTTTCCATTGGGGCTGAAAGCTACTGAGTAGACCACCCCATCATGCCCTCTAAAGGTGCTGATGGGGTTTCCCTTGATGTTCCACAACCGCACTGTCCCGTCATTACTTGCACTGGCAATTATCTTTCCATTAGGACTGAAGGTCACCTCGGTAACCCAACCATCATGCCCTCTAAAGGTGTTGATGGGGTTCCCCTGTATGTCCCACAATCGCACCGTCTTGTCCCGACTGCCACTGACAATGAATTTTCCCTCGCGGCTGAAGGCTACCGACGTGACTCCATCATTATGCCCTCTAAAAATAGGATTTTCCTTCGTGTCCCACAACCGCACCGTCTTGTCCCAACTACCACTGGCGATGAATTTTCCCTCGCGGCTGAAGACTACCGACGTGACTCCATCATTATGCCCTCTAAAGGTGCTGATGGTGTTCCCCTTCGTGTCCCACAAGCGAACTGTCTCGTCAACACTGCTACTGATGATGGTCTTTCCATTGGGGCTGAAAGCTACTGAGTGCAGCCTCGCGGAAGTAACCCAGCGGCTAGAAATCTGTCAGAATCAACTCAAATCAGCCATCGGAACAATTAACGAGGAACTTATCACTATGCCAGGTCCCGCTGCCATTCCCATCGTGCTCAGCCAAGCTCAGCAAGAGGTTTTAAAACAGATTGTGCGTTGCCAAACTAGTGAGCAACGTCTGGTACGACGGGCGCAGATTCTGCTGAAGGCCCATGCTGGGTTCAATAATGAACAGATTGCCCAAGGTCTCAGTATCAATCGGGAAACGGTGCAGCGCTGGCGTCAGCGTTGGAGTGAAGTGGCTGAAGCAGTTGCTCTAGAAGAGGCTCGGTCGATTACAGCTCGAGCCCTCAGGCAACGAATCCACTCAATTCTAATCGATCGCCCTCGCCCTGGTACTCCCCCTAAATTTACCGCTCAACAGGTCGTGCGCATTGTCGCCCTGGCCTGTGAAGACCCTCAAGAAGCAGGAGTAGCTGTCACCGAGTGGACGCCGCGGGAGCTGGCCCAAAAGGCGACCGAACGCGGGATTGTGGAGACCATTTCGCCTCGCAGTGTCGAGCGTTTTTTAAAAGGAGGCTAAACTTCAGCCTCACCGTAATCGCTATTGGCTGAACGCGAATCCCGATGACCCCGAAGCCTTTGCCGAACAGGTCAAGACCGTGTGTAAATTGTACCACCAAGCCCCTCAATTGCGAGCGTGAAGGCACCCATGTCGTCAGTACCGACGAAATGACTGGTATCCCAGCATGGGAGCGAGCCTATCCTGACCAACCTATGTCGTCAGGCAAAGTCAAACTGCAAGAGTTTGAGTACATTCGTCACGGAGCTTGTTGTTTGATTGCCAATTGGGCTGTGGCCACTGGTCAAGTCATCATGCCCTCGCTGCTGCCCACTCGTCAAGAATGCGACTTTGCCAATCACATTGCCCTGACCATTGAATCAGACCCCGAGGCCGCTTGGGTGTTTGTGGTGGACCAACTCAACACCCATCAGTCAGCATCTCTGGTGCGTCTAGTGGCAGCCTGCTGTAAGCTTGATCTCGACTTGGGCATTAAGGGAAAATCTGGCATTCTTAAGTCTATGGCCACTCGGGCCGCCTTTTTAGCTAGGGAGAGTCATCGGATTCGCTTTGTCTACGTTCCCAAGCATACCTCTTGGCTCAATCAGATTGAGTGCTGGTTCAGTATTTTGGTACGTCGCTTGCTCAAGCGCGGCAGCTTTACCTCGGTTGAGCAACTCCAGCAGCGCATTTTGGCCTTCATTGATTACTTTAACAAGACCATGGGTAAGCCTTTCAAGTGGAAATATAATGGCCAACCCCGAACCGCCTAAACTGCTGGGCTATTTCCGCGAGGCTGCACTTAGTAGTGGTGACAAAGTCAGAAGTCAGAAGTCAGAAATCAGAAGATATAGGACTTACAGACTTTAATTATAATAGAAAATATTTTTCTATCTATCTAGTTACTAATGAGAATTGATATAACTTTGAGATAGTAGAAATTTTAATTTTGCCTGGAATCGAAAATGCCTATGCCGAAAGCTATGGTGTTACTCCTTATAGACAACAATAAAAATTAATTTAGCGAGCATATCCGTAATCTGGAGGTAAGTTCAATTGATATGCTGCTGCTACAGCTAGGCGATCGCATTTTTCATTTTCGGGGATTCCTGCATGACCTTTGACCCAAACAAATTCGACATCATGAACTTGGCACAGATCGAGTAATTCTTGCCAAAGATCGGGGTTTTTGGCTTTTTCTTTTTTATTGCGTTTCCAGCCGTTTTGTTGCCATTTTTTTGCCCAACCTTTAACCACCGCATCGACAAGGTATTTTGAGTCGCTGTGGAGTTTGACTTTAGATTTAGTTTCTAAGGATTTAAGAGCAGCGATCGCTCCCATCATCTCCATGCGGTTGTTGGTAGTGAGATTATAGCCTCCAGAAAGTTCTTTACGGCGATCGCCATCTATAATTACCACGCCATATCCCCCCGCACCAGGATTGCCAGTACAAGCTCCATCGGTGTAGATAATTACTGTATCTTCAGATTTAGTAGATTTGGATTTGTGATTTAAAATTGGTCGAGGAGGCTTGTCAGCTTTAGATTTAAGAGACTGAAGATAATTAAGTACTTCAGGCAATAAAGATGTCGGCAGGGCTTCAATTTCAGTAATAATTTGCTGTTTGTAATCCATTACTTACTAATACGGCAAGTTCTAAGAAGTGTTTGAGTTGGTGGTTTGAGAATTCGATTAAAGTCTAGAGCGATAATCACCTCGTGATTTTAACACCAAACGATAACAAGCTTTGCCACTATGCGAGCGGGCGATCGCCGCTCGATTTCTTCAAAAGAATCGGTTTCGGTAATTGGTTTGCTTAACTTAAATTAAAAATTAATTATTTCTCAAGTTATAACCTTAAATAGCTAGTGGCTGTTTTTGTTTAGTCAGCTAAACTTCGCTGTAGAATTTGTTGGTAAAGCTGATAATCTTCTCGTCCAAAACAACAAAAAATAATTTTGGGACAATTGTTACTTTGTTGCTCTTGCTTACAAGTCTCGATCGCAATTTCTGCTGCTATGGTTTTGGGAAATCTATACACACCCGTGCTGATACAGGGAAATGCCAGAGAACGAATTTTGTTATTTATAGCTATTTGAATAGAGCGACGATAGCACCGAGCCAATAGTTCTGCTTCTTGGTTTTTGCCCCCATGCCAAACTGGCCCTACGGTGTGAATAATATAGGTTGCAGGTAAACGGTATCCCTTGGTTAATTTGGCATCACCTGTTTTACATCCCCCGAGCATTCGACATTCCAGAACTAGCTCAGATCCTGCTGCTCTATGTATCGCTCCATCTACTCCACCTCCGCCGAGCAAACTGCTATTAGCAGCATTTACAATTGCATCGACCTTTAATTTGGTAATATCTCCCAAAACGATTTCCAGGCGATCGCTCATGTACTTTCTTACCAATGAATCTGACTGAGAATGTAGCGCAAACGGTCATAATCGTCTTTTAAGAGGGTGCTGAGGGTTCGACCGACATTAACTAGCCAATCTCGGTTTGCTTGACGCTGACGGTATACTTCACGCACTGAAGCAGCCACTAATGACTCTACTGGTATGTCTTTAGCTTGTAATAAAGTTCTGAGAAAATCTAAACTCTCGGTAAAGTGAACCACCTCTTCTGGATCGCAATGATAGACAGACTGATGGATTTGAGGAGGGCGTGGGGGCAAATACTGATATACTTTGCCTAACCTATTACTACTTCCGTTAACATTGCTGGGAGTTTCAAAGCCAACAATAGCAGCCTTGAACTCGGTTTTGAGCATCGCAAATATTTGGGGTTGCTGTTCCCGTAGTTCTTCAAGAGATAAGCCCAACGCCCTGGCGCGATGAACTGAATCTATCGGACTCGTGGTGACGTAGGTGACAACAGCAAAAATTTTATTGCCCGATTCTTCATCAAAAGATTTAATCCAGCTACCAAAAGGAGGCATTACAGGAAATTTAAGATCCTCTGGTTCGAGACACTGAGCAAGATATTGAGTAGTAGAAGTTTCGATCACCTCGCCGATATGCTTGGGGTGGCGATCATCAACAGTAAACTGGGGTAAAGGAAGACGCATTTTGGTAAGGATGAAGGATATAAGGATGAAGGATCGAGGAGCAGTAGTATACTGTTTTCCTCAGATCGCCTTGTCCTCAAGATCTTAAGTCTATTTAAAACAAGATTACTCCAGACTAATAATAGCCCTTATTTTTTCTTCTTCTTGGTTAAATCCACAGCTTCTAATTCCGAGAGGTTGAAGGTGACTAATTTATCCCAATTCCCCCCTTCAAATAGCACTGCTACTCTACCATCGTCTATCCGTTGTACTAAACCTTGGAAGTTATAGTAAATGTCATCAGAATTATTAACTTTAACTGTTGCACCAGGTAAAATCATCATTTTGTTATAAAAAGGCGATCGCTTGTCTTATGTTTTATCCTCTTTAGCTTACCAAGTAAACTGTCGAACTTGAGAGCGAGAAAACTCTTTGTTTTATTTAGTCTCTAATTGACGGGTACTCGAAATTGAATAGTTATTATTTATGGGTGTCAAAAATAATTGTCTGGGCTAATTTTTAATAAGCATCGTCTAAATAGTCAAAAATAGCAGTAGGTAATATGCCACAGAAAGAACCCAATCTACCCAAACAACTTCGTCTCGGAAAAACTGGTCAATCTCAACCAGTCAAAGTTCCTGAAAGTAAGACAGGGAAAGGCGAGATAATTACTGATTGGCAAGAGATTAACTGGACTCGCCGTAAGTTAATTATTACGATCGCTTCCTTGTCTATTCCCTATCTTATAGCTGTAGTGATTTCTTTTGTCATTGGGAATAATTTAATTGGTTTTGTCTTTATCGGTATAGGAGTTCTGACAGTTGGAATCTATTTACTTTTACGCTATGTCGAAAGAGCAGATTTTTGAAGACTTGCAATTCCAACCTCTTTTAACTGAGATCTTGCACCAGTACATAAAAACTGAATAATTGAGGCTTGACAATGAATTTAAGACCCTTTTTCCTTTAACCTTTCCCCTTTACCCAAATACCACAGTTGAATTACGGGCTAGGTGCAAGATCTCAGTTTAACACAAGCAAGATGAATCTAATTAACTTACCTCCTCTGTTCGATGGCGTGGGGGTAAAATTTTTACCCCACTAAATTGTATCTAGAATTAATATCTAGCTCGATGAAGTCATGCGATCGATAATTTTTTGTAAAATCTGCATTCCGCTGACTGCCTGCCAACCAAACAGTCCCAAGAGAATGATATTTAGAGAAACATGAGTGCTACGAGCTAAATCGTTGCCCTTTTGCATATAAGGGACTAAGGAAGCTGAAACAGCAATCAAACCAGTCATGCCCAATCCTGCGATTAGATGAGGCCCAACAAAAAGTTTACCGTTATTGATATAGGTAATTGTCATTCCGCCAATATTACCTAAAACCATCAAAGCTAAAAGGATTGAACCAATCCGATGATGTCTTTGACCAAAATTTTTCTTAATTAATTCTTTTCTAGTCTCTTTGTCTGCACTACGAACTTTAGAGCTTTTGATTCCTAAATATAGAGCATAGACAGCAGTACCAAACAATACCCACATCAATAGGGGATGACTAAATTGCGACCAAGTTTTAATCCCTTCGGGAATTTCTAACGCCATAATGCTTTTCTCTTTAATGCCAATAATCTAAAAACTTTATAAAAATTAACTTAACATATATTGATATTTTCTATCCTGTTGAGAATTTTAATTCGGTAGTTCAAGCAATGCAAAGCTCATTAGATTCACCCCTCAAACCCTGCCAGTTACCACCTTGGCTACAGCCTGGAGATCTAATTATGGCGATCGCTCCTAGTGGCGCGCTCAAAGATACTGAAGCGGTAGAAAAGGGACTCGCCGTTTGGAAAAATCGAGGTTATCGAGTTGAATTTGGTAGAAACTACCAGTCTCGTTCTGGTTATCTAGCAGGGAACGATCGCCAGCGTCGTGAAGATTTGGCAGCAGCATGGCAAAATCCAGAATGCAAAGCGATCGTCGCTATCAGGGGCGGATATGGAGGAGCGAGATTATTAGAAAATTGGACTTGGGAAGCAGAAAATAAGAAGTGGCTGATTGGTTTTTCGGACGTTACTAGTTTGTTATGGAGTTTGGTAACCGTAGGCATTGCTAGCCTTCATGCACCAGTATTAACCACTTTGGCAGCCGAACCAGAATGGGCGATCGCCAGAATGTTTGATTATCTAGAAACTGGTCGAGTTGGATCTTTGCCGGGTAAACCAGGAGGAGGAGGAGCAGTTTCAGGTATTTTGTTACCCGCCAATTTAACCGTGGCTACCCATTTACTTAAAACCCCCCTACAGCCGAATTTCCAGGGGGCAATTCTGGCTTTAGAAGATGTTACTGAATACCCCTATCGCATCGACCGTATGTTGACTCAGTGGCGGATGATGGGAGCATTCAAACAAATTAGAGGAATTGCTTTGGGACGCTTTAGTCGTTGCGAACCCTATCCAGGCATTAACAGTTGGACGATCTTAGAAGTATTACGCGATCGCTTAGAAGATCTCAATCTTCCCCTAGTTTACGATTTACCATTTGGTCATGATGGAGTAAATGCGGTGCTGCCTGTAGGACGTTTAGTGAAGTTAGACGGCGATAGAGGTAGATTAAGCTGGTAAACAAGCTGATTTTTTCAGCTCATCACCTGAAAATTAATAATGAGCGGTTATTAGTTATTAGTATCCTGCTTTTCTCACCTTACCCGTTCAAATTTTGCTAGAATTTCAAGCACAGACAAATCGTAACAAAACTTAAAGGAGAACTTGATTTTGCCTCATACTATTGCCACCGACATCTGTGAAGGAGTAGCAGATTGCGTTGATGCTTGTCCCGTTGCTTGTATTCATGATGGGCCTGGTAAAAACGCCAAAGGAACAGACTGGTATTGGATCGATTTCGCTACCTGTATCGATTGTGGTATCTGTATACAAGTATGCCCTGTAGAAGGCGCGATCCTTCCTGAAGAAAGACCAGATTTGCAGAAAACACCCCAGTAAAATGTCAGGGTTGTTTTCTACTCTGAATCTAAGAAATTAGAAAAATGGGGAGAATTAAAACTAAGTACAAACAACAAGCAGCGTTTTTTATTCTTTCCTTTCTAGGGCGTGTCATCATTTGGAGGGAAGAATGCTTTTGAAGCGTATTTTAGCGAGATGCAAGGAGAAAAATGTTCTGCATAGCAGGGCTACGGAGGTCATTTTTCGACGCAGCAGGTCGTTAAAAGACCAAAAAAAAGCTCTTTTTTCTAATTGATGATCCGCCCTACTCTTGCTGGTTTGCTGGTGCTGCTGATTGCCAGTATTGATAAGCTGCATACGCCATGGTGACGACTCCAGTGACAATCGCATCTTCATCTACTTCAAATTTAGGATGATGTAGGGGATAGTTTTTTGTTCCTCCGTGACCTACCCCCAAACGGAACATACAGCCAGGAACTCGATCTAAATATACAGAGAAATCTTCTGCTCCCAGAGAAGGTTCTGGTAAGATCTGTATGCTTTCGTCTCCCCAAGCTTCGCGAGTAGCTGTTTCCAAAATTTTAGTTAGGGTGTCGTCGTTGTGTACTGAAGGAACGCCCCGACGGTAATCTAGTTGATATTTAGCTCCAAAAGTTTGGCAAGTTCCTTGGATTATGTTTTCGATCCATTGGGGTAAATTATCGCGACTTTCAGGATGCAGCGATCGCACCGTACCGATCATTCTGACGCGATCGGCAATAACATTTGGGGCTTTGCCTCCTTCTATTTGACCGATAGACAAGACAATGGGATGCAGGGGATTTTGAGTCCGTCCTAGAGCTTGCTGCAAGGTAGTAATTACCCTAGCAGCAATCCAAATCGCATCGATCGCCTGATGAGGACGTGCGCCATGTCCTGATTCTCCTTCAATGATAATTTCTATTTCATCCGCAGCCGAAGTCAAGGCTCCATAACGAATACCTACCTGACGAGCGGGAATTGAAGGAAATACGTGAACGCCATAGATTGCGTCTACCCCTTCCATTGCCCCATCCTTGACCATCCACTTTGCCCCCAGAGCCGTCTCTTCGGCTGGCTGGAACAAAAAGCGGACATTACCAGGTAAACTATCTGATAGTTGAGATAATACCATCGCCGTACCCAAACCGAGAGTTGAATGCACATCATGTCCGCAAGCGTGCATAATTCCTGGGTTGCGAGAAGCAAAATCTAATTGAGCAGCCTCCTGAATCGGTAGCGCATCCATATCGGTGCGAATCGCTAAAGTACGGCGATCGCTTCCCGAACCCGTCAATTCTCCTACTACACCTGTTTTACCTACAGATTCTCGGACACTAAGACCACAAGAAGATAAAACCCCTGCAATATAGGCAGCGGTTTGATACTCTTCTCCACTTAGTTCGGGATGAGAATGAATATGACGGCGAATTTCAATCAGTCGCGGGGCAAAGTTGTGAGCAGTTTTTTTAATTTCAGAGAGCATTTAGTGTGAAAGGCGATCGCTTGTCGTTCTCTTATTTTAGAGCTTTATTCTTGTTCTACTATTACTACGGTAATGTTATCAGACCCCCCAGCTATCTTGGCTGCATCGATTAATTCTTTAGCAGTAGCGTCACAGGATTCTAGATTATTTAAAGCGTTTTGAATTTGCTCGTCCGATACCTCTTCAGTCAGACCATCGCTACAAATCAATAAGCGATCGCCAGATTTAATTTCAAATTCTTGGATATCTATTTGCTGGAGGTCTTCTCTACCCAAGCACTGAGATAAAACGTGCCTCCAGGGATGAAATTTAGCTTGTTCGGCATCGATCTCTCCTTTTTTTAGAGCCATCCCCACCCAGGTGTGATCGTCTGTAATTTGCTCTAGTTTGGAGTTACGTAGACGGTACAGCCGAGAATCTCCTACATGAGCGCACCAAGGGTTGTCGTCGCGAAATATCAGCACTACTACAGTAGTTCCCATATCCCGCCTTTCGGGGTGATTTCTCTGATCTTCAACGATCCCTAGATTGGCTTTTTCTACCGCCTCTTTTAGTAATACTTCTGAGGAAAGAGGAGAATCCCAATGTTGTTCCAAGTAGCGGTGGATTATTTCTGTAGCAATTCTGCTAGCTTCTTGTCCGCCAGCGTGTCCGCCCATACCATCGGCTACTATGAAAAAACGTCCCAATTTTTCATCGACAAAATAATTATCTTGGTTGGCTGTCCTCACAACCCCAGTATCTGTAAGACCTATAAAGTGACGCTTCATAAACAGTTTGTCAGTAAGCTGATAAAAACCAAATATACAGTACACACCGAGCTTGGTGCTTATCATTTAATATCTTTTTTAGAACATTCGGTCAATGCGATCTAGACGTTTTAATAACCGTAATAATGCCCAAGCGGGGATTATCGCGATGATAGCAGCGATCGCTGCCACAATTCTATACTCATTAACCAAAAGTAGAGTAGCGCAAATCAATAATGCACTTAACAGCACAGTATAATTTGTACCGAGTTGAATCGCACTTAAACGACGCATGACCCGTTCGGATTCTATCGAACGAACTCGAACTCTTAAGTCTCCTCTTTCTAATTTATCTATTGTATCGTCGATTCGTCCAGGTAATCCCAGTGCAGTTGTACCCACCTGTGCTGCCTGTCTGCCTAACTCATCAAAAATCGTGTTGCCATTAGAATTGGTATTAGTCATAAACTGCATTGCATAGGGTTGAGCTACTTCCATAAAGTTAAATTCTGGGTCTAAACCTTTGCCTACCCCCTCTAAAGTTGAAAAGGCTCGCATCACAAAGGTAAAGGTAGCAGGGAAGCGAAAAGGCTGACCATAGGCGATCTCGTAGAGATCTTCGCTGATCGCATCTACGGACTGTTCCTCAAAGGGTTTGTCCATAAAATTGTCCAACATAAATTGAATCGAACGCCGTACCGAAGTCATGTCCCCCGTGGGAACTAGCGCGCCCAAATTAATCAAAGATTTTACTACCTTATCGCCATTTTTTTGGGTAATTCCGATCAGGGTCTCTATTAATCCTTCCCTAATGTTACTTTCGATTTGACCCATCATGCCAAAATCATAAAAAATCAAACTCCCGTCGGTATTGACGGCAATATTGCCTGGGTGGGGGTCGGCGTGAAAGAATCCGCCGTTGAGAATCTGTTGGAGATAAGCTTTTGCCCCCAATCTTGCCAATGATTTGCGATCTAAGCCAGCAGCTTCAATCGCTTCGTAGTGGCTGATTTTAATTCCTGGCATATATTCTAGAGTAAGCACCCTAGGTGAAGCATATTTCCAATAGACGCGAGGGACGCGCACCCAATCTTCGTCTCTAAAATTACGACGAAAAGTATCGGCATTTCGACCTTCTCGCAGATAGTCTGTTTCTTCCCAAAGAATTCGACAACACTCGTCATAAATTCCCATCCAGTCTCGGTTTTTTCCCCATTTGGGATGATTTTGAAAATAGCGGGCAATCTGACGTAAAATAGCCAAATCTACGGTAAATAGCTGCTTAAGCCCTGGTCTTTGGACTTTTACTACTACTTCCTCTCCACTGTGAAGCTTGGCTTTGTGTACCTGACCTAAGCTTGCTGCTGCCAAAGGAATTGGATCGAAGCTATAAAAAAGTTGACTGACAGGTTTTCCCAGGTCAGATTTAACAATTTCCTCGATCTGTTCGTAGGGAAAAGCAGGAACGCGGTCTTGAAGCTTGGAGAGTTCTTCGACATATTCGATGGGAAATAAATCCGCTCTGGTCGAAAACAGTTGCCCCAGCTTAATAAAAGTAGGCCCTAATTCAAGGAAATTTTCTCGAATCCAGATTGCTTGCGCTTTACGCCTTACTGCTTGTTTTTCTGGAGTAAAGCCACCGCGATAAGTCCACTTACGACCATTGAGCCAGTTTCTAAACAAGAAGGAAAAGACAAAGATCCAGATGTCTATTCGACGACGATTCCGAGAATATTTGGGGCGATTCCAACGATAAGACTTATTTGATACCATTAGCCCAGTTTTTCGACTTTCGGAAACTGAACCGACAAGAGCTAAGCCAGTCTTCTGGACTCGCTGGGAATGCGATTCGTAATCTTTTGAATTTTGATGGGGAAAAGCAGGAGACACAGAAGTTTTTAATAGAGATTAAAGTGTAAATTTATTTTGGTTAAGTAAAATTAACTAACTTAAATAGTAGCGACTTATCGTCAAAAAAACTGTACTAGCAGTTCCAGACTACAGTAATCGATCTCGATCGAGCCTAAAACTTACTTACTTTAATTAAAACAAAATAGCCAAGCAGATCCCAGGGGTTGTAAATCTGCCTTAGACAAGATCGATCTCAGTCACGATATTTTTTTAATTCAGATCTTAAGGTAGCGATTTCGGCTCTCAGTCGATCTAGCATTGCCTGCAAATCATCTGAGTTAGTATTGTTGAGATCGAGATTAATGCTACTGCTAGAAGGGGTAGTACTATTAGTGCTACTAGGATAGGAGGTATTTCCTGCTGCTCGGTCGGCTCTTTGCTGTACTTCTTCGACAAATTTTCGCAAATTTTCTCGTTGTTCGGCATCAAATTTTCCCAAATCGCTCATGGCGTTGGTAAAAGATTCTTCTAGCTTTTCGCTGATTACCTCCGCTAAAGCTCTACCGAAAAAAAAGGCATCAGTGACAGGGTTACTCATGAGATAAAGTTGATTAAAGCTTCCGTAACAAATTATATCCTTAATTCTTGTAGCTATTAACTCTAAGCTCTATGCTTTTAGGTCTAAGAAGAATCGCTCCTGCAATTATCAACAGAGCGATCGCTCTTACAGATATGGAAAATATATTAAAAACTCTCGGGCAGAAATTACTCTCCAAAGGTTTAATGGTTGTTGTTTTGGTTGTAGTTATCAATCTCTCCGCTCTTCCTGCTAGGGGTCAGTTGCCATTTTTACCGCAAATTACCTGGGAAACTTTTAAATTTAATCAAAATCCCGAAAACCACGTCATTTCAGCCTGTGTTCGCCTTGATGGTCGCTGTATTTTTAGCATTGTCGATCGCCAGCCGAAACTAGTTCAGAGGCTCAAATATACTGAAGATAGACTCAAAGATATTAGCAACGTTTACTTTGAGCAAAACCAAGAATTAAAAGTTTATCATCAAAAACAAGGCGATCGGGAAGATATCTATGTGGTAGTGGGCGATCTCCGAGAACCTGTAATTACTCTATATCCTCAAGATACTGTGGTCAGGGGCATAAATTTAGAATATCAGGCGCAGCAAATTGTCAGTCAACTAAATTCGGGACTGAAAAGGGCTAAGGAAGAACGTCAGCGACCTTATTTAATCGGACAGGCTAAATTAGCAGGAGCGATCGCGCTAATTATTTTGCTAGTTCAGTTAGTGATTCAAGACAGATTAAAGAAATCTCATCAAGCTAAAACCGAGCTTCAGTCAGAGCGGTTATTCTGGCTGCAACCTTTTGCCGACTATATCAGTAAAAAACAACGGCTGAATCTACGACTGCTACAGTATCGACTGCTTCAGGTAGTTCAAGTAAGCTTGTGGTTGGGGGGAATTTTAGTAATTTTGGGTTTATTTCCCCAAACGCGATCGCTCCAGATTTGGCTAATTACTCTAATTCGGATTCCTGTAAGAATTATCGCCGTTGGCTTGGCAACCTATACTTTAATTCGTCTGAGTAATGTTTTGCTTGCCAAGCTAAATCAAACCCTAGCGGAAAACTATGTTTTGAGTCGGGATGTCAGACGCAGAATGCAAATCCGATTTACCAGCATCACCCGTTTGCTAGGCGGAATTATTGCGGTTTTATGGATTATTTCAGGTATAGCGATCGCTCTGACTTTAATTGGGATTAATGTTACTCCCCTGTTAGCAGGTGCGGGGATTTTAGGTCTAGCCTTTTCTTTTGCTTCTCAAAATATTATTAAAGATGCCTTAAATGGCTTTTTTATTGTTTTAGAAGACCAATATGCCGTAGGGGATGTAATTAATGTCGGAGAGGTCAGCGGGATGGTGGAAAACTTTAATCTACGTATTACTCAGTTAAGAGACGGACAGGGAAGATTAACTACTATTCCTAACAGCGAAATCAAAACTGTAGCTAATCTTTCTAGTCAGTGGTCGAGAGCCGAAATTGATATTCCCATAGCGTATCAAACCCAAATAAACCGAGCATTAGAATTGATCGATCGAGTAGCACGAGAAATGGAAGCTGAGTCGGAGTGGCAAGACAAAATA
This sequence comes from Pleurocapsa sp. MO_226.B13, assembly GCA_030064795.1. The sequence continues at coordinate 18,224 of JASJEI010000216.1, forward strand.
ATCGAACCTCCTCAAATATTGGGAGTAGATCGATTTAGCGATTTCGGTTCAGTAGTTCGGGTCTGGATCAAAACCGAACCCTTGAAACAATGGGAAGTTGGTCGCGAGTTTCGTCGTCGTCTGCAAAATGTATTTGAGCAAAATGATGTACCTTTAACTGTTATGCAACAGAGAATTTGGTTGGAAAAGGACAATATTGACTAACAATGGCGATCGAGCGTGCTACTCTAAATTGCTGGCTTTAATTAAAGCTAAATTTATATTTAAATTTTCTCTATTTCGATAAGATAAAAACAGCAAAAATCGATTTGGCAGGGTTATTTTTGCTCACAGTTTTCTGTGAACTATAGTATGTAAGCAGTCGAAAATTTAATTTGAGGTTGATTGACCAGTATTTTTTTTGTCTTTAAATATTTAAATTGAAAATTTTTTATCCCTCTAAAAAAGTAGAAAAAAAGTCCTAGAAATAGTTACGCTATCTATGAATTCTTCCGATAATTTTTCCGCCTCAACTAAAAAATATTCTGATTCTTCATCAGACACCGCACCAATTGACAATCTACTCGATCTGTTGCTCGATTCAGAACAGTCCGAAAGCAGTTCATCATCAGAATCTACCCCAAGCGAGGGATCCGATCTTTTGTTAGCAGCATCAAGGCAAGTATCGGAGTTGGAAATCGATTTTGAGCCAGAAAAATCTCCAGATAAAGACTCCGATCCTATTGATAGTGATTCTTTCGAGCCTGAGATAGAAATAGACGATCGAAAAGCCAAACTAACTCTAAAAGAATTAGAATACAAGGCATTTCGGCAAGAAACCACCAAACCGAACCAGAAGCAGAATTCAGCTAGAGGACGATCGAAAATCAGCTTCGCAGAACAACAAAAGCAGCTTTTAGCGATCGAAACAGAATCTGCATCTTCAGAAGAGTTGATTGAGTACATCAATACTTTAATTCCCCTGATGGTAGAATTACTCAGATATAAAATCAATAATTCTCGCGACGGAATTATACAGGCGGTAACTCCTGTAATAGAACAGCTAATCGAGCAGCGTTCGGTAGAAGAACCCGAAAAAGTGGCAATAGCGGTTGCCAAAATCTTACCCTCAGCAATTGCCCAAGAAATCAATCTTTCTCCCGCAGCCATTGCTAAAGCGATCGCACCTGAAGTAGCCTTATCGATTAGAGAACAAATTCGTTTGGATGAAGATGCTATTTCTCAAGCTTTAGGGCCAGAAATGGGCAAGGCGATCAAAGCCCAAATCGAATTAGAAAGAGATGCAATGGTAGACGCGCTTTATCCTGTCATTGGCAATACTATTTCTAAGTACATGGTGGAAGTAGTTCAGGAGATCAACAGAAAGGTCGAAAATACCCTGAGTCCCGAAGGATTTAAACGGAAAATACGAGCCAAAATTCAGGGCGTATCAGAGGCAGAGTTAATTTTACAAGAGTCTGTCGGTTGTCACGTACAGGCGGTATTTTTGATTGATAAAGATTCGGGGATCGTAATTGAAAAGTTTCAAAAGCAAGGGGAAGACGAACCAGAATTAGATTCTGACATGGTTGCGGGAATGCTCACTGCTATCCGTAGTTTTGCTAATGATTGCATTGTCTCTGATTCAGAATTGGATACCATCGATTATGGTAACTGGCAAATTCATCTAGAAGTAGCAGGATATTGTTATCTAGCCGTTGTCTTGCGGGGTGAACCTACCAAGGAATCGATCGGCAAAATTCGTCACGTCTTCGGCGAGATTGTTCTCAATTATGGTAGCGCGATCGAAAAATTTGAGGGAGATTTTACAACTGTTCCTCCAGCAATTAAACCGAAGTTATCTGAGTTAACCGAGTCTGAACAAGAAGAGTCAAAACAAGCTTCTTCACCGACAACCTTGTTATGGCTGATTGCTTTGATCCTCGCTATTATTTTCGTTCCCTGGGGAATACTCCGCTATCGTTCTAAAGTTGCTCGCAATATCGAGCAATTCACGGCAATACAGCTTGACGCTGCACCAGAATTATCGGTTTATCGTTTAGAACCTGAAGTCTCAGACGGCGTGTTGACAATTACGGGTAGAGTTCCCAGTGAGGAACTACGTCAACAAGCAACTACGATTACTGAGAAAATTGCTGCTCAAAACGAGCTGGAGTTAGATAGTCAAATTATTGCCGTCGATGTTCCAGCAGACTCCAACACAATTTCAGGGGAAATTGAAAGACTGACAGAGTTATTAAATCAGCAGCCAGAAGTGGCGATCCAATCTAACTATCAGTCTCATATTTTATCTGTAGATGGGTTTATCTTGGATAAAACTCAGCAAGAGAAAATTAATCGAGCTTTTAGCCAAATACCAGGAATTAAACAAGTAATTTTTAATCTAGCTAGTCAGTTGCCCGTAGTCGAACAACGTATATATTTTGAGGTCGATTCAAATAACTTAAACTTTGCCGATAATTCTAGTAAAATTGAATCGATCATGCAATTTTTGAATCAATTTCCACAGCTACATTTGAAGCTAATTGCTTACAGTGATGGAATTGGTTCGGATGAAATTAATCAACGATTAGCCCAAGAACGTTGTTCTAATGTTAGAGCAGAATTAGTCGCCAGAGGAGTTGACCCAGCTAGACTAGTGACTGACTGCCAACAACTTCGTTTTTCTTCAGAACGAGATCGATTTACCAGCCAAATAACCCGCTACGTGGGTTTTGAGCCGTTTATTCCTAAGAAGTATTTTAATTAAAGCCTAACCAATGCCAGTAATCACCAAAAAAATTTGTCTATTAGGAGATTTTAATGTCGGTAAAACTAGTCTTATTAGGCGTTTTGTTGAAGATAAATTTAGCGACCAATATTTATCTACAGTGGGAGTAAAAGTATCTCGCAAATCTCTAAATATTAGAACCGATTCAAATCTCTATCAGATTAGTTTG
>JASJEI010000217.1 GCA_030064795.1 Pleurocapsa sp. MO_226.B13
TTTGTCCAAACACAGGCTCAATCTTCTCATTATCTGTCGCTCCTTCCTTGGGGATTTAGTTCGCGATATGCACTCGCGAACTTCTCGTTTTTTTGTCCAAAGTCCAAGTGAATGCTACTACGGGATTTGAGAAACTAGCCAGTGAAACTTCATTACCAAGTAAAAGTTTACACAGAATGTTATCGGCAAAAGGTAATCCAACCATGAATAATTTGACCGCTATTTTTTCTGTTTTACGCAAACAACTAAATGTTAACTTAGAAGTTCATACGGTTTCTCTTTCATAAATTAATTTTGGCGATCGCTATTGTAAAAAACCGAACCCCTTTAGGCAATCCTTTTTTAGTAGATCGCCGATCTTGTGGGTTGCGCGATCGGGCGAAGCCTGTCACTTCGTAATCGCATCAATTTGAGATCTTGTCTAAGAAGTCTCATCTATTACATTCAAGACAATCGCTAAATCCCCCAATTTTGGGGGCTAGGGGGCAAAATCCAGTATAAAAAACTTTGGCTAATGATCCTCTCGTATTTTTGATATTTCGTTTCTCTTGTAGTAAGTTTATTCAATGGTAAATATGTCACATTTGACATAAAATCATGAATAAAAACAAGCAAAATCCACCAAACGATAAACCACTTATTTGGTTCTCAGGTGAAGTTCAAACTCCTCCTTTTTCCACTGAGGCTCGTATCGAAGCGGGTTATCTACTTCGATTACTTCAAAAAGGCGAATCGTTATCACTACCTCAATCTCGCCCAATGCCTAGCATTGGTTCTAGATGCTATGAACTCAGAATCAACGATGAGGATAAAACCTGGCGGATTATCTACCGTATAGATGAGGATGCCATAGTAATTGTGGATGTGTTTGCCAAGAAAACGAATAAAACCCCAGACGCAGTTATCAAGCGATGTCAAAAAAGACTAAAGCAATATGACGCGATTTAGCATAAATAGAGGATATAGTTATGGACTCTCAAAAACGGAAACGATTAGAAACTGCTGGTTGGAAAGTAGGTAATATCAGTGATTTTCTCGGTTTAACCCCTGCTGAAGCTGAATTAATTGAGCTTAAGGTACAACTCGCTTTACTGCTTAAAGAACAAAGAAAAATACACAATCTTTCTCAAGACGCTCTAGCACAAAAGATGGGTTCTTCCCAATCGCGGGTAGCTAAGATAGAGTCTGGCGATCCATCTGTGTCTTTAGATCTAATTTTCCGCGCACTGTTAACTACTGGAGCTACTCGTCAAGACTTAGCAGAAGTAATTATGAATCCTGAATCTTAATAGAAAGGTCGTTTACTTTATGCTTAGGAAAACTATTTTATTTTGAAATATACTAGATTTTGGCGATCGCAGTTTGATAAGATCTCAATATAATGCGATCGCGCCCACAATTAACTTTCAACTTGAGATTTAGCTAATTTAAACCATCCATTTCAGTCACTAAAAATTCTTGATTAATGGCTTTTATTTCTGCCTGAATCTCTCGATCTTCAGCCATTTCTCGTAATTGTGTTTCTAAATAGCGTAGCGAAGCCATGCCGTTAGCCGAAGGTGTATCCTTTAGGGCAGGCTTATCGCTACTCGGCTTAAGATATTTTGTTCTATTTTTAGTAAATAATAGAAAATCTAAAACTTCTTTGACTAAAAAATCAGAAGCTTGTTCTATTTCTCCGATCAGTTGTTCTTTTTCATTCATGTCACTGGCAGTCAAGTTGGGAGAAATTTATTGTTTTACGCAAACAACTAAATGTTAACTTAGAAGTTCTTGCCGTTTCCCCTTCATAGATTGCTCGCTGCGATCGCTGTTTTTAAAAATCGAATAAGAAGAGCGATCGCGCCCACAATTAAAAAGATGTTTACCCATTACTCTTTTAAAAGCGATCGCGCAATAGCTCGATATTTTCAGGCTCAGCGTGGAATGATAGTTGATGTCGATCTTATTCGGACTAAAATAACACAGGGTGCTTAACTAAATAGAATACATAAAGAATGGAAAAGATTATTAACTTGCACATCGAGAAACTCCCAGAAGGTTACTATTTAGCAACGACAGAAGATATTCAAGGACTTGTTGTTCAAGGTAAAACAATCACCGAAACTTTAGAAATTGCTCGTGATGTTGCCCAAAAACTGCTTGAATCTCAGGCAGATACAATTCTGAGTCCTGTTGCTGAATCCTTTGACTATCCTTTGGTAGTTGGTCAATAATCAATCGTGGGAAGACTTGCTGGATTCAAGTATCGCAAAATTATTAAAGTTTTACGGGAATTCGGATTTGAGTTTCACCGTCAGGCTGCGGGCAGTCATGAGATTTGGTTTAATTCTGAGACAAATCGATACACAACCGTACCGAAACATCCAGGAGATCTCCCTGAAGGAACATTAAAAGCTATTTTGAAGCAAGCAAATATTACACCCGAAGATTTTCTACAAAAAGCTCGCTAGCATCTGCGATCGCTCCGCCCCTGCCTTCGGTAGATCGCACTAAGATTTTTCAGTTAGAGCGATCGCTTTTCAGTTATTTCCAATAATGCGATCGCTTTTGGGCTATCTATAGTTAATGTTGGGTTTCATGTTTCAACCCAACCTACAGAGACGCGATCGCGTTATTGATAAAAAATGGAATAGGTAGGGCGATCTCACTTGGAATTTTCAGGTAAGGCAATCGATTGAATGGATAGAAAAAAGAACGCGATCGCATTCTTTGATCTAAATAAAGTCACTAAGAATTATGACTCACGTAAGTTCGTAACACATCATTAATCAAAGTCTGGTAGCCTTTTTCTTGAGCGTGAATTCTAAACCAGTCCAAAACCTCTGTATCAATTCTGATGCTAATTTGTTCTGTTCTTGGTTTACGCTTTACCAACTTAGCGTTTTTGAAAAACTCTTCATCGAGGGGAGGAATATCCGAATAATCAATGTCTTCATCAGACATTGTTTCAATTTCTTTCGCTCTTTCCTCACTCATGGTTGGTATTTCATCAATAGGTTTGCGTACAATAGTCATAGTACAATCGCTTTTCCTGCTTATTAGCTCTGCGTGCTGAAATAATCCTAATTCTTGCTTCTCGTTCAGTGTAAACAACGGTAAAGATTAGACCCTTAATTATCTCACTGATGGATTTTTTTTCCTTGGTAAAAATAACCCTATTTTGAGATCGGGCAAATTTTAATTGTGCTTTGTCAGAGACACCAATTAAAGATTGTTCTGGATTAGTAGTTACGTCAATCTCTCTTCTACGGAGTCCTTCAGCAATGGCATTCCTAACATTTTCGTCTAAATGAAATTTAATTTTTTCTGCCATCTAAATCTTTAAGTTTCTGCTTTACTAAAGAGGGAGTTTTTGCTTTTAACTCTTTAGCAAACTCTTCATCTTCTTGTATGTGTCCTCTAATTTCTTCAAGATGGTCATGATAATAAGCTAAGGCAGCATATAAATCTGACAGAGTGATACTAGGGTAGCTGGATACGATTTCGTCTGGGGACATTCCCATTCGTTCATGCCAAATCGCAATATCTTGTACCTTTATTCTATGCCCCGCAATGCGAGGTTTTCCCCCACATATACCAGGAGTTATTTCGATGTGTTCTGTAATTACCGATAGCTGAGACATTTTGTTAATTTGGCATGAAAATATCTTTTATTTGAATTTAAGAGCCTGATTCTAGTCTTTGTTGCCACTCGCGATCGATTTGCTCTTGGTCTTTGAGATTTTGATCTAATAAGTCGTCTTCGGTGGTGTAGGTAATATCGCCCTCACCGATTACTTTTTGTCGAGCAAACTGACTGGCATAGGCTATTTTTTGACGTAGAGATTGACTGGGTTGTTTGAGAGCGATCGCTCTTTGTTCGCGGTCTTGATTGCGAGAGATAATCTTAGGGTTGCGTCCCTGAATCCAGAAATAGCGCACTAAAGGTATTAAGAGATATAAAACACCATAACCCAGCAAGAGCCAGTAAATTGAGGCAGCAAAGGCGACAACACCGCCCAATTGAGCAGCGATCGTACCATCTCGCAACAGAGAGCCTAAAACCAAAGCCAGAATAATATTAACTGCGCCCAATCCAGCGGCCATGGTGATTTGACCGCTATTTGCCTGACTAAAACGCCATAAATTTTCCTTTAAATAGCCAAAGGGAGAATTTTTCTGGCTTTGTCTCTGGCTTGCCATTACCTGAAGTTCGGGAAAATAATAAATAATTTCTCCTTGGGGGGAAACTTCGGGATAGCCATTAAAACGACTTAAAACTGGCAGCATATAATCTTCATCTTCGTCCATTTCATCCACATAAGGAGCAATTTGTTCTCCCGTGACTGCCCCTTGGTGCTGACGAATCAGCGAACCAATGGCTGAATAACGCTCTTCCTCTAAGTTAGGATTGGGATCGCCATCTCCAAACAAAAAGGAAAAAACGGCTTCCAAAAAATTCATCTGATAATCACCAGAAGTTTGTCTTCTACGTTGACGACGGCGTTGATTATAACCAGGATCGAACCACCAAAATAGATCTCCAATCCAAAAACGAGGCACGAAGAAAAAGCCTCCACCGCCGTAGCTGCGACTTCTACCCCCTTCTCTTTCGTCATTACTGGAATTGATGGCAACTATAATTGCCACCACCGCCACCAGCATCAAGAGAATCGAAGCAATGAGAATAATTCCAAAAGAAATCCGAATTATATAAAATAGAACCTTCCAAATTCTCGACCAGGTTTGTTGCCAACGCAGTTGCCAATATTTGTTACGTAAAATCGAGCGAAAATTCTTGGGAAACAGATAAACCACGTCACCCGAGTCTGCAACTTGGAGATGCCCTCCAGCCTCACTAGCCAAGGCTAATAGTCCTTGTTGAGCAAAGTTTAATTCTAGTCCTGCTTGTGCTGCCACATCGCCCACAGTAACGCGATAGTCTAGCTTTTCAACGGACTTCATGATTTTCGGGTTAGGAGTCATTGCCTGTAGCGGAAATGGTAATTTTTGCTTATATCTTATTCTATCGTTTCTCGTTCGGAACTTTTGGCAGTCGAGTTATAGCTGTTTACGACTTTGTGGTAGTCAGATGTTGTTTGAGAAAATCTAGAAAAACTTTAACTTTGAGTGGAACATAGCTGCGAGAAGGATAAACTAGCCATGCTGAAGTTTGAAAGTCTGTAGCAGTCACCCTGTAGTCAGGCAAGACTTTAATTAGTCTACCCGATTCGAGATCGTCATTTATCAGCCAGTCGGGAAGCAATGCTAAACCCATTCCCGCGATCGCACATTGTTGAAGAGCGATCGCATTAGAAATAATTGTACGCCCATTAACGGCTATTTTGCTAATTTTGCCTCTACTATCTCTAAATAGCCAGCGCGATCTAAAGCCAGCTATGGGAAAGAGGAGACAGTTATGATTGGTAATATCTTGGGGGTGGTTTATTGGTTCGGATTGTCTGAGATAATTGGGACTAGCACAGACATAATAGCAAGTTGACATCAACTTTTGTGCAATGAGGGTTGAGTCTTGAAGTTGACCCAGACGAATGGCCAAATCGATTCTTTCGGTCAATAGATCCAGTCGATAATCTGTCAGCAATAGATCTACCGTGAGGTCTGGATATAGCTGTTCAAACTCAGGTAGCAAAGGAATAATACATTTTAGTCCAAAGGCCACAGAAGCAGTTACCCGTAGTGTTCCTTGAGGCTGTCCAGCAGATTCGGTTATCAAATCTACTGCCTGTTGCATCTCTTCTAGTAATGGCTCGATACGATTGAAATAGATAATTCCTGCCTCAGTCGGAGATAATTTGCGGGTGGTTCTTTGAAACAGTCTGATACCTAGTTCTTGTTCTAAACTAGCGATCGCACGAGATATAGAGGAAGGATCGAGGTTTCGTTCTCTAGCGACTGCTGCAAAGCTTCCTTGCCTCATAACTTCCACAAAGATTTTTAAGACCGATATTTCCATTTTTATTAAGTTCTCAGCTTTAAGCTTTCGGTTCGAGAAATTAATGCAGATTCTACACGATAGTTATTCCTAAAATACTCTTTATTGTTTTATTCACATTAACTATGATGCAGTTAAATTAATATTCAACAAATAAGGATTCTACATGATTCACCTACTTAGAATCGACTCTAGTTCTAGATTACAAGGTTCTCATTCTAGAGAACTTGCTGACTATTTCCAAACTATTTGGTTAGAAAAACATCCTCAAGATCGAGTATTAATCAGAGATTTCGCCAAAACAAGCTTGCCCCATATTTCCGATATGGCGATCGCAGGATTTTATACTTCTCGCGAACAACAAACTGAAGAGATGAAGATGGCTACTGCTTTGTCTGATGAGTTAATCGATGAGCTGCACACAGCAGATATTCTCTTGATATCTGTACCAATGTACAACTTTTCTGTTCCTTCTGTACTCAAGGCATGGATCGATCGAATTGTTCGTATTGGACGTACTTTTGCCTATGACGGTACCAACTTTACGGAGTTAGTGAAGGTTCAACGTGCTTATATTGTCTGTACTTATGGTGCAAGCGGATACACAGCAGGAAAAGCTTTTGCTGCTTTTAATTTTTTAGAACCATATCTCAGAGGTCTTTTCAGTTTTTTGGGCATCCCAGAAATTCACTTTTTTAATCTTGAGGGGACTACAGAGGATGAAGCGACTGTTGCTCAAAATACACAGGAAATCAAGCAAGCAATATTCAATACTATCTCTGCAATTTAAATATTTAAATCTAATACACAAATCAAATAGGAAAACCATGGCAAAAATAACTGTATTGGGAATGGGTGCAATGGGTTCGCGGATGGCGATGTCTTTAATTAAAGCAGGACACCAAGTAACGGTCTGGAATCGTAGTTCTAGTAAAGCTGATTTAATTGTTGATGCTGGAGCAAAATTCATGGGTACACCTCGTGCTGCGGTTGAAGAAGCAGAGTTTGTAATTAGCATGGTACGAGATGATCGAGCCTCAAAACAGGTGTGGCTAGCTTCTGATACTGGTGCTTTAGCTGGCTTACCTAAAAATGCGATCGCTATTGAAAGCTCTACTTTAACTTTAACTTGGCTCAAAGAATTGGCAGGGCAGTTTCAAGCTCATCGTATTTCCTTTCTCGATGCCCCCGTAGCGGGAACCAGACCACAAGCCGAAGCAGCACAGTTAATTTATTTTGTGGGGGGTGATGTAGCCACATTGACTAAAGCAAAACCAATTTTAGAGACGATGGGTAAGGTAATCCATCATGTTGGCCCTATTGGTAGTGGTATGGCTGTTAAGTTAGGAGTTAATTCTTTGTTCGCCATTCAAGTATCAGCCTTGGGTGAGTTGATTGGTTTGATGCGCGAGTCTGGTTTGGATACAGCTAAAGCAGTTAAAATTTTAGCTTCCACTCCTGTATGTAGTCCCGCAGCTAAGATAGCAGCAGAAGCAATGATCGCTGGTAAATTTGCCCCCCTGTTTCCCATCGAGCTAGTAGAAAAAGATCTAACTTATGCACTCAAAACCGCTCAAGCTTGTGATGTTACCTTACCTCTAGTACAAGCTACTCAACAGATTTGTGCTGAGGCAATTAATCACGGATATGGTCAAAATAACATCACTGGTATTGCTCGACTGTATACTGATATTCAATCGAGCGTTTGAACATATTAGATGAGATAGAAAATAGATTGTTCTGTTATGGCTATTTATAGCCCAGTTGAAGCTGCGATCGCCTCTCAAGCAGGTGCAAAATAGACGATCGCCTATTTGAACCCTGGGCGAATGGCCTTTGGCTATTTTAAAACTAGCGTTGCTAAGATTAGATCGAATACTTAAAAAGGATGACGGCAATGAATTGGCTTTACCGACAATGGCGATCGCTTTTGGATTCTTTGACTGGTTTTTTCTCGCTTCTAGAATTATTTGCCCAAGGAAAAATCGGAAGATTTATTTTGGGCAGCATCGGTGGGATGTTTTTCGCTGGAATTTTGTGGGCATATACTATTTTCTTCTACGTAAATATTTCCTTCCTTCAAGGAATTATTGGTAGCTTATTAATTATGTTGGTTTTTGGAACGGTAGCAGCTTATGGCGATCTCGATCGATTCCTGGAAAGTTTTGATTTGACATTATAAGCTTGGCGATCGCGCTTAGAACCGATGAGGAATGAGCGAGCGTAAATAATCAATAACTATAACCAAATATTCAATCCAAAGCTACACTGGAAAATGCCCTCAATAGCTTCAGTTTATGGCTAATCTGAAAGAACTACCTAAGCCTGACTCAGACATTACTGATTATGAATGGGGTGTCACTCCCCGCCCAGTTAAAGTAATTATCGAGCAATTGCAGCAGTTAGTACAACAAAAGCAGCAAAATTTAGATAATCTACAGCGAGAAAACAAATGGCTAAGAGAACAGCTAGATCTTAGGCTAGACAAACCAAATAGAGCTTATGTACCTCCTTTACCAGAGGTACTGCTTTGGGCAGTCATTGGTTTGATGTTGACTATTGCTGGTACATTTATCCCAGCTTATGGGATCGCTGCACCTTGGTCGTGGTTTGACAATGGATTTACAGTTCAACCTTTGGGAGTTAGCTATCAAATTGGCGCAGTATTTTTGACTGCCTGTTTGGGCGGTAAAAATGCAGCCCTATTATCTCAAATTGCTTATGTGCTTTTGGGTATGAGTGGTCTACCTATCTTCGATCGCGGTGGTGGTCTAGACTATTTGCAACAACCCAACTTTGGCTATCTTTTAGGTTTTATCCTCGGTGCGTGGCTTTGTGGCTGGCTATCATTTCAAACCAGAGTACGATTTTCTTCATTAATTGCCAGTTGTTCGATCGGGTTAATTGTTGTCCATCTGGTGGGTATTGTCTATTTAATAGGGTTATATTACACGACAGGTCTGGGAACAGAAATTAATTCTCTCTTACAGGGTATAGCAATTTATTCTCTACAACCCCTTCCAGGACAGTTAGCGTTAATTTGTACGGTTAGTTCGATCGCTTTTGTGATGCGAAAATTAATGTTTTCTTGAAAGATTGAGAGCGATTTGCTCGATTATAAGCAATTTTCTACTAGATAAAACTAATTGTATATAGCCAATAACATAAGATAATACCAATTAGAAAAAGTAATGAGAGACTTCGTAGGTTGGGAAAGAGCGACAGCGCAACCCAACAAAAAGTTACAGGTGTTGGGTTTCGTACCTCAACCTAACCTACATTTTATAGTCATTTCAAATAGAAACCATAGGTATGAGTAACTAAGATAAAATCCACTCTAACCCTATTAACTACTAACTACTAACTACTAACGAGATTTAGAGAAGGCGATCGCCTTAATTCTAACTTGCTTCCCAATCTCGACCTGACTGTTAAACAAATTTTTCAAGCAGGTGAAGTTAGTGACTAGCTTTCGATCTAGAAGTTTATTTTATTTTTGGCAATCTGAAGCAATCTTTCTAGAGTACGGTCATTTTCTTGCGGAGTGCCAATGGTAATCCTTAAGCCCCCACCTGTGTGACGAATCAAAGTTCCTTGAGCTTTAAGGTCTTTAGTTATTTGGGCGAGGAGATCGTCATTGCTCGTAGAGATATTTTGAGGTCGAAGATAGAGAAAATTAGCCTGACTTTGCCAGACGTGAAAATGGTCATTTTTTTGTAGAGTTGAGTAAACTCGCTCTCTTTCTCCTATAGTTTCTCTCACCAATGGCAGTAGTAATTGGCGTTGCTCTAGAGCTACTTTGGCTGCTATTTGCGAAAAACCAGGCAGGTTATAAGGCAAACGAACTTTTTCTAGGACTCTAATTAAATCGGGATTGGCGATCGCATATCCGACACGATGAGCAGCTAAGCGAAAGGCTTTAGAGAAGGTACGCAAGACAACCCAGTTAGGACGTTGGTCTAATTCGCCTACTACAGATGTCTGAGAAAATTCAAAATAGGCTTCGTCTATGACTACCAAAATATTCTTGGGCAAACTTCTCAACCAATCTAGTTCTTCTGAGACTAAGGCATTACCCGTTGGCGAGTTGGGATGCACCACAAATACTACCCGAACTGGTGGATTATTAGTCGTTTCTATAGCCTGCTGAGCTGCTGTTAAATCTAGCGAAAAATCTGTTTTTTGTCTGGCAATACTAACGACGGGAATTCCTAGAGTTTTAGCTAAAATGCCATACATCGAAAATGTAGGAGTTGCAACTAAAATCGAACCTTCTCCTCCCAAACAAGTAGCAATCAATAAAGAGCGAATCAACTCATCCGAACCATTCCCCACGGAAATATTAGCAGCAGTCAGATCGCCAGCTATGCTTGCCGATTCTATAATGTATTCAGCGATCGCCCTTTTTAATTCTTGATGACTGCCATCAGGATAACGGTTGGCTTCGATCTCTTCTTGATAGATCCAAGCTAATTTAGACTTGATTTCTTTTGGTAGATCTAAAGGACTTTCGTTAGTATCCAGCCGATCTACAATCCCAGCAGTCTCTCCCCCTGGATGGGGCGTATAAGCAGCTAGCTGGGCTAGATCGGAGCGGATAAAAGAGTTGCGATCGCTCATGGTATTTTAAGGTCTATATTGTATAAATTGTAAATCAACCTACCATTTATCCGATCTACTAATAGTCTAATGTTTCTGTTGTTTCTGTTTGCGAAATAGCTTTTTATAAAAATTATCTTTAAACAAGGTTTGCTTGTGAAATTTAATCAGCAGTTCTTTCGTCTCTTCGTAAGACAAATCTTGAATTTTAGCGATAAAGACTTCGTGCATGAATTCTTGTTCTAAAGACAACTGATTCGACTCTAGGTTCATTATTTAAACTCCTAATATCAACAAGTAACTATCTAAACTATGACAATACAAATCAAAGATCGAATCAGAAAAGATTCGATTATATCAGAATAAGAGTACTAATCTCTTATCTATTTGTAGTAAAAATATTTTTTTAAATAATACAAAAATGTATTTGGTTTCGCCCTCGAATCTTGCTTAAACAGAATTAAAACATGATTTGAGAAAATAAAAAAGTATCCTTTGAGTTTTATTAACTAGACTGTTTAGATTATCGATCTTGTTGATATCTTTTCCAGTAATAAACTAAAGAAGTTAACCAGACAATCTTTTCCAGAGGAGAATTAAAAATATGCGCATGCTACATACCATGTTGCGAGTGGGTAATTTAGACAAATCCATTGCCTTTTATTGCGATATTTTGGGGATGAAGCTATTACGACGTAAAGATTACCCAGGAGGAAAATTTACTTTAGCATTTGTTGGCTATGGAGAAGAAAAAGACAATACTGTAATTGAGCTTACCTACAACTGGGGCGTAGAAGAATACAACCTAGGTGAGGGTTATGGACATATTGCTTTGGGAGTTAATGATATATACGCTACTTGCGATCGCATTAAAGCTCAAGGTGGCAAAGTCAGTAGAGAACCAGGCCCGATGAAACACGGTAGCACCGTAATTGCTTTTGTCGAAGACCCCGACGGTTACAAAATTGAATTAATTCAGTTAGGTACACAAGGATCGGCACAAAAAGAAGCAGCTGTGGCATAGGATGGCTAGTGTTGTCTACTGATTAATCGCAGAAAATAGGTAGATGGGGAGATTTTACAAATTAAGCGGATACAGCATAAAAACTGAGAGTGGTATTGCCATAGGTTTTGGTGCGATATATCTCTAACCCCAATACCTGTTTTGCCTGCCACAATTTAGGATCGTGTTCGACAGCGATCGCACCCTCGGGAGTAACCAATTTTAGGGTAGCGATCGCCTTCAGTACGGGTAAATAGACATGACTGTCGTAAGGCGGATCGAGATAAATCCAATCAAACTGTTGTCCCTCTAAACCCTTAATTTTGACTAGCACATCACCCTTAATCACTTGATAGGATTGTTCTGGGCGGGCTAAGTGCTGCCAGTTTTGCTCGATTATCTTACAGGCTTTAGGATACTGTTCGATGGCGACTACTCTACTTGCACCGCGACACAAAGCTTCTGCACCCATCGAACCATTACCCGCACATAAATCTAACCAACGACAACCAGTAATGCGATCGTGCCAGATATTAAATAGTGCCTCTCTTACTCTTGCAGCAGTAGGACGAGTTCTTTGTCCAGGGACGGTTTTTAATTGACGATTACCATAAATTCTCATTTTTTTGAGCGATTAGCTGTTAGCGATTAGCTAAAAATTAGACCGACTAAATCATCCATTTAGGAGAGGTCAAGAGAAATAAAGTACTGCGAGCAATAGGCGTACCGATACTGGGAAGCTCGATTCCAATAATGCCAGCTTTTTTGACTACTATTTGTCTTTTTACTGTTCCCCAGATTAACATTTCTGCCCAGTTGCCCAGATCTGGCTGATGCCCAACCAATGCCAATGTACTATTTTGCTGCTGACCCTGCCATTGTTGTAGCCACTCTAACCACTCTTCTATCTCGCCATCGGGTTTTAGAGGGACAAAGGTAGTAATTTTGGAAGATAAGCCAGTTTTCTGGAGAATTTCTGCGGTTCGATCGGCTCTAACCAAGGGACTGGTTAAAATTAAATCGAATTTAAGCCCCCTTGCCAATAAACTTTCAGCAACTTTAGTAGTTTTATCGCGCCCTTTTTTAGTTAGAGGACGCTGTTCGTCATCAGCATAAGTTCCCCTTTCAGCAGCAATACCATGACGAATCAAATATATTTCCATTATCGAGTATTTACCACAGCTAAAATAACGCCAACCTAGAGCAAGATCTAATCAGTTGAGATAACGTTATCTTCAGGCTCTACTAAACGCATTAGCTTTTGCTTAATTTGGGTATCAAATACTTCCCACTTGAGCTTAGTGTACTCGGAGTTATCATTAAAACTATTGAGAAAACCTATGGGAATCTCGAAACCTCCAGCCATATAGCGACCACCACCAAAAAATCTTCCCTGACTATCTTGACCCAAAGTTTCTTTGATAAACTCATCGGGGTCTAAAGTCAGTTTGGTAGTTCTCAACGAGCCAATGACTAACTCTTTATCATCATCTTCATTGTGAACAATGCCATATACAACTGCGGTGTGGATGTCTTCTTCTGTTACCAGAAAATCCGCTGCTTGGGGAATGGCATCGCGGTCGTCATAGCGTAAATAACCTACCCCTGAAATAGAAAAATTCTTTTTAATAATGCGGTTTCTTAATGCCCGTTCAATTACGTCCATAACTCGACGCGATCGCGCTGACTGCAAAACAGCATTTAATAACTGAGAATCATAAAAACGACTCAGGTAGGCAGCTGCCATAAAATCTTCTTCTTTTGCTTGCATCAGACGATTTGTATCTGACCTCAGACCGTGCATCAGTGCCGTCGCACATTTAACATGATTGTCATCGCTACTATCAAATTCTAACATTCCCTGCTTAATATATTGAGTCAGGATAGTTGCCGTTGCTCTAGTTTGAGGGCGCAAATCGACAAATTCGGCTTCTAGGTCTTTTTGTTTGCTATGGTGATCGATCGCTACAATCAAAGGAATACCAGCTTCTTCTACTATGGGATAAAGCTGAGTATTAGTCCCTTGACTGTCAACCAAAACACAACCTTGATATGTCCCTAAATCTTTCTTCAACCCACCATTAACTATTCTCTTGGCTGGTAAACCTGTCAGCCTGACCAAAGCGATGTTTTCTTGATGAGATAAAGTACCACCATAGACAATATCGCAAATAATATCGTAATTAGCAGCAATGAGTTGATAAGCCCAGGCACTAGAAAGGGCATCAGGGTCGGGAAAATCCTGAATTACCACAATTTGCTTCTCGCCTCGGTGCTGTTCGAGGGTTTGACGAAATTTTTGCACTACTGGAGCTAACTCACTATTTTTTTTATCCGAGCCAAATTGAGGATTGTCAACTGCTTCTAGCTGCTTTTTAGGAGCTGTTTTTTTATTTGCCAGAGGGTGTTCCAGAGAAGTGTTGAGATTTGAAGACATATGTTAATTGTTATTGGCGATCGCCAAATACCAAGTTATAAAATGATTGTATATTTTTATCGATCTAGAGCTAAAAGTTTATCATTAACTTATATGATAAGGGACTGTCTAAAAAATTAAATACCAATCACATACTTTTTCCATTCTTGGTTAGAATTACCTCTGGTATATTTGATTAATTCAAAATGCAAACTACTATAGGGACGACGGGGTTTGGTCAAGAGCATCATTTCTGCTTCTTTGGGGGTTCGACTGCCCTTTTTTACGTTGCACCGAACACAGGCTGCTACCAGGTTTTCCCAAGTGTCTCCACCACCACGCGATCGCGGAACAACATGGTCGATGGTCAACTGATCGCCTTTAGCCTTGCAGTATTGACAGGTGTTAGCATCTCTTTCTAAAATATTTCGGCGGGTCAAAGGGATTTCTTTATAGGGAACTCTGACATAATAGCGGAGGCGAATTACCGTTGGCAGCGGAAAATCGGTATAAATTACTTGTCCCCTATGTTCGAGTTGCTCTGCTTTTCCTTTGAGAAGCAACACCACCGCCCTACGCCAGCTAGTAATGTTTAGGGGTTCATAGGAAGCATTCAAGACTAAAACCTTACCCATAACCAGGATTTTATATAATTTTTATTTATCAGAGATAGTAACACAGTTGAACTAATTACTGCGGTTCGGTAATTATTACCTAAGGCTTTTTATATCATAGAGTAGCAAACTATTTTTGATAAAGACTTGACCTTATCTATTTCTGGACTAACATTTGTGAATAATACGAGCAACAAATCAGAAAATCACAAAATTAACTGAGATATGGTAGGTTGGCAGCAACAAAGCAAAGTTAATTTAGGGCAAAAAGATACTCTATCATTGTTGGTCAATCGCCAGCGTGCTTGGGTAGAAATAGATTTGACGGCATTGGCTGATAATGTCAGAGCTTTAAAGAGATTTCTTGCTCCTCAGACAAAATTGATGGCTGTAGTCAAAGCGGATGCTTATGGTCATGGCGCGGTAACTGTAGCTAAAACTGCGTTAGCCAATGGTGCCGATCGTCTGGCGATCGCTACTCTAGCTGAAGGGGTGGAACTACGTCAAGCTGGAATTGAAGCACCAATTCTAATTTTAGGGGCGATCGTCGCTCCAGAAGATATTAAAGCCGTTGCTGCTTGGCAATTAGAACCTACCATTTGTAATTGCGAACAAGCTTTAGTTTTTGATTCTACCCTGGCTGAAATTGGGGAGTCTTTGGCGGTACATTTGAAGTTAGACACGGGAATGTCTCGTTTGGGGACAATTTGGCAGGAGGCAACTCCTTTTGTAGGGTTAGTAAGAACCTTGCCTAACCTAAACATAGCCAGCGTTTATTCCCATTTTGCTACCGCTGATGAAAGCGATCGCACGGTAATGAATTTGCAACATCAACGCTTTTGTCAGGCTTTGGCTCAATTAAAAACTACTGGTTATGTTCCCCCACAAATACATTTAGCTAATTCTGCTGCTACCCTGAGCGATCGCTCTTGTCATTACGATTTAGTTCGGGTTGGTCTGGCTTTATACGGTTTGTATCCCGCATCACATCTTCGTCAGGCGATCGACCTTAAACCAGTCCTTCAAGTCAAAGCCAAGATTACTCAGGTTAAGACTATTCTTTCAGGAGAAGGGGTCAGCTACGGTCGTAAATTTATTACGCAAAAAGATACTAGGGTTGCAGTGGTAGGAATTGGTTATGCCGATGGAATCCCTCGCAATTTATCCAATCGCATACAGGCAATTGTCAGGGGCAAACTAGTACCTCAAATTGGTTCTATTACCATGGATCAAATCATGCTTGACGTAGACAGTCTACCCGATTTACGACCAGGAGAGATTGTCACTCTGATTGGTCAAGATAACAATTCGAGTATTACTGCCGAAGACTGGGCAAATAAGCTCGATACTATTTCCTGGGAAATTCTTTGCAGTTTTAGACATCGACTACCCAGAATTTATAGCAATCCTCTCTAAATTAGTTAGTCTGTACGGTTCATCCTGATGGCGTTAATGGCGATCGCGCCTTGGGAAAAATTTAACTTTTTCCCAAAAGAAGTCCCTCGACTTGTCGATGGGATGAATTTTGGGCTGGCAGTTTCAGATAAACAGTTAAATTAGAATTCATGAAATCTTTACGCAGCAATAGTTTCACCTGTTGTATGATACTCATGTACGTAAAAGTGCGACCTGTTAAGGTCAAAGGTAATGTTACATTACCGTCAAACCTTGTGAGGTACATTCCTCATAACTCATAATTCTATAGAGGTTAAATTCTTCTCTACCAAACCCAAGGGTCAAATAAAGATATTGAGTAAATTGCGTGATTTATAAATCAGCCAAATGACTCCTGACAGGCTGAAACCAAAACGGTAAGTGGGTAGGTCTAGATATTACAGCGTTATCTAAACGTAAAAACAACATTCCCACCGCAAAATAGATATCCATCCAGGGCAAACGCATCTTAAATATCAGCAAAACTGGGTTAAAATGAGTTCCAGGTTTCAAATTACCTGGTAATTTGAAAATTCTTCTCAAAAACTTCTCCCAGAAGCCAAAAAGTTCCTTAACCAAGGGATTTACTAGAAAAATCAACAGCACTTTATTTTGACCCCATACTGAGATCGTTTTCACCAGCCATCAGTAAGGTACTGCGCTGATTAGAAACAAGGATTCAAAACAAATATGACTTTTAAATCCCTAAAACTTGAGCCAGATAATTATTATCCCAAGCTGCTTTGAGACGTTTATTAGCGACTCCTATTTTGGCGGTTTTTTCTTGGGAAAGAAGATTCAAAGACATCTTCCTTAATTGAGCGAGGTTTTCAGGGGCATGGTCAGAGTGAACTGGACAATCATCCTCCCCAAACCCCACATCTCAGATCCAATGAAGACTATTCTCAACGACCCAATGACTGCGAACAGCATTAGCAAATAGTTGAGCGTTACTGGTAAAGCTACCCTCGATAGTAACGTTTAGAAGTGGTTGTTTCGGTGCCGATTTTTCTAACAGATTCCACCAGACCCACGCTTTGAAGCCCAACCCATTGGTCTTGGTCAAAGAATAATTCTGTCACTGGCATTGTCCAATCACGACGGATTTCAGTCCTTCCATGACCTTTACTAATAGTGCGATGAAAATCAGGTTCCACTCTCGACCAATCAATCGCTTCAGCTTGGTCAAATAGTTGAATCACCCTTTCGTGAAGATATTGGTGATTTCCCTTTAGTGCTAGACAATAATCAGCACCTTGATCCTGGATTAATTGCGCTATCTGGGTTGGAGTTCCCATCGCATCTATAGTTACCAAACATCCAGATAATTCCAATACTTTTTAGCAATTAGAACCATCAGAGTAGGTTTGACAGAAATCTTCATATCTCTATCCTTGTCAATTTTAATCGGCATATTCGTGCCAGTTAATTTAGGTATGAACGAGATTGCCATCAGAACTAGCGTCAATCTTGCCGATGTGATCTTAGCTTTTGCTTCGGGGGTAGCTGGAGCAATTTCCTTGGCAGTTGGGGAGCAAAAAGCAGTAGTGGGAGTTATGGTTTCAGTAGCACTGCTACCTCCTTTGGTAGTTTTAGGAATGTTAATTGGTTCTCAGCTATGGGGGCCTGCCTTAGAAACCTCAGTTTTGGTGCTAACTAATATTGTTTGTTTGAATTTAGCTGCGATCGCTACTTTTTGGGTGCAGGATATTCGTCCCCAACAGTGGTGGCAAAAATTTCAGGCTCTTAAAATAACCAAGATTGCGACTATTTTTTGGTTGGTTGTTTTGGCTTTATTAGTAAGCCTGATCTTGATGTTTCAGTTTGAGGAAACCAATCCAAGTTTGCTTTTTTAAAGTAACCTTTCAATCAACTCCACAACCCCATCTCCGCAATTTCTACTCATTACCCAATCAGAAGCCTCTTTAAGTGAGGGGAGAGCATTATTTACGGATACAGATAGACCGCTCAATTTCAAGAGGGGTAGATCGTTTTCTCCATCTCCGACAGCTACCACTTCTTCAGGGGATAAGTTCATTTTCTTCAAAGCGGTTCTTAAACCCAAGTCTTTATCAACACCATCTGGCAAGAGCATTACCGCACCTTTGTTATAGCTAATCTGCCAAGCTAAATCTAATTCTTGGATGACTTCCATGACAGTTCTATCGTGAGGTACTTGAGTAGAGACAATTCCCCGTCCAATGGAAAGTGGTTCTACCTGTCGCTGTTGTAAAGTTTCAATTAGAGCATCGGGAGGAGAATCACCCAGTAAAGTAGTTTCTCCTAAAATCGGAAAACAGAGTAACGCTCCGTTTTCTGCCACAATACAGTCAAATGTTCTAGCCTCTGGAAATACATCGTAAAGATTATCGAGTCGTCTACCAGTTACCATAATTAGCGATCGCCCTGTTTGCTGCCAACGTTGCAGGGACAAATAGGTAGCTTGTGATACTCTTCCTTCTGTGGCTATAGTGCCATCGTAATCGGTTGCCAGTGCTTTGTATGACATAATATCTGAGAATTTAGATAATATTTCCAATTAACATTAAGAAAGCATCTCAACGCCAAATAGAGTGTACTGTAAAATAACTAATAAACGTAGCGATCGCAAAAAAAACCCAGTCGCTTTAATGATGCAACTGGGAACTTAGTCAATCTATTTCAAGTAATATTTATTTTTTGCCCAATAGTAGAGTTAAATAGCTTAATTTAATCTACACTAGACCTAATTCATCAGCCGAACGACGTAACATTGATTCAGCACGTTTTCTGGCTGCTTTTTCTCTACTCAACATCAACCAGCGTGCTTGTTGTTGAACGTTGAGTCCTGTCGATACTGTTTCGGGAGTTGCTGTAGGACGATTGGCATAAGTTACACCCCGATAGGTTAGATTAACGGGCGGTTGAAGTACGGGTGCTTTTTTAAGATTGTGGAATCTCCAGTCTAGCCCCCGATATTTGCCACCAATTTTTCCTTCTACTGTTTCGACAACAGGTGGATTGTATTCGTAATTAACACCGCGATAAGTAAGTTTCATAGTCTCGCCTCCAATGACTGTGGTGAAATTTGAGGCGCGTTCCTTCGGGATATTTGCCCTACTTCCGTCTCTCGGAAATTATTTTTCCTAGAGAGATGAACGATTTGTTTTTTGTTTTCTACTATTAGTATAAACGAGAAAAAGATATTTGCCTACTAGCTAAAATGAGGAAAACCCAACCTTTTCTTGGCGGTTATTCTGTCTAGAAAATTACAATTTAACTGCCAATATTTTGAGAATCCTACTAAATTGAGATGTCACTGACCGACGTAGGAAGCTGAATTTAAAAGAGCTAGTTTTGAGTCTCTTTTTCCAGTTCTTCTAATAATTGCTGAGACTTCTGGATGTTACCCAATTCTTGATAATTCTTAACTAAATTAAGAGTCGTTTTTGCCCAATCTTTGGTGAATTTATGGGTTAAATATAACTGGCGGGCTTTTTGCCAATGCTGATTGGCGATCGCTTTCTGGTTTTGCTGGTAAGCAATAATACCAGCGGTATATTCTAAATCTGCTAGTTGTAAGCTTTTGATGGCAGACGACTCAAATGCATTAGGTTTTCCCTGCTGCTGAGAAATCGATCCCTCTATGATTGATATGGCTCGAAGAATTGTTTTTCTAGCTTGAGTTGGTTCTCCCACTTTTTGATATGCTAAAGCCAAACAATTAAGTCCTTCTATTTCCCAAGAGGAAAGGACTACTTTTCTGGGATTTAGAAATGAGCTAAGTAACTGAATTGTTTTTTGATATTTTTCTGCTTTACAGGCTGCAATACCCTTCGAGATAATACTATTTCGTACTTTAGTAATTACGGGGGCATTTTCCAATCTTTCTTGTTTTCCAGAATTTTTAGCTTCACCAGGAAGGACAAGAAAAAATAGGAAAATGATCGCTGAGGTCAATAGTTGGTTCATGGCGACTGCTCGCTCCTAGCCCCGCAGATTATGCGGTTGCCTTTCTCAATATATTGTTCCCAGAATTAACTAAAGATTTCTCATTCAGTTTAATAATTAGTTTCTTGAGTAGTTTTAATCGCTAAAAATCATCTTCAAAGCGATCGACAGTAGTGCCACACCAAAAACTTTTTCTAAAACTTTACTAGGCAAAACCACCGCAATTTTAGCTCCCAATAAACTTCCTAAAACAAAACCCAAGCAAATTAAACCTGCTGCTTTTAAATTGACATATCCTTGTTGGTAATAAGTCCACGCAGCTAAGATTCCGATGGGCGGAACTAATAGCCCTAAAGTTGTTCCTTGTGCTTCTTGTTGAGAAAAGCCAAACATAAAGATAAGAGAGGGAACGATAATGACTCCACCCCCAATTCCAATCAATCCACTGAGAATTCCCGCTAATAAGCCTAAAAATGTATAAAGTATCATCTCGCCAACTAATTTAATCGTATGTCCGCCAAGTTTTACGCTATAAATAGCGTTACATAGAGTCAGCATACTTGCAGATTCTTAATATCAGGTAAAAGAATAAATGGCGATCGCCCTAAAACTCCAATATTAGTTGTTAGTCATTAAAGCTAATACGAAAAGCCAAAGTTTCTTGGGGTGATGGTCTTGTTTAGCACCGCGAACCTTGGGAGTATAGTTAATCACCTCACCGTCAGTAAGTTCATGGCGATCGCTGTAGTTAACGATTTGGGTGATTCGATCATCTTATACGTCGAGCGTTGTTTCTTGTCCGATTGCTGTCTCAACGCCTAATAGCATTTGCTGGTGCTGTAGCGAATAAGCTAGATACGGTCAGTAAAGAAGCTACTAGTAGATTTCTTAGTTTCATTGTTTTAATTCCTATCGTTAGTTTGATTGATTGTTTTTATTAATTAGTTGGTTGGCGGGAGGGCCCGCCTAGAACAGTTAGATTGAGAATAAAATTATGAAAGTATTTATAGAATTGACCTGGAAATGGCGGGTCACAATTGAGGTGGAAATTGCCTAAATTTGCCAGTTAAGTACTTTAGCAAAATTAATTGTATATTTTTTGCTAAAGTTTTAGATGATTAATTAAATAGCGATTACGCCCCCCGAACGAGCGATCGCTATAGATAAGTGCAGGGAAAATAAATCTAAAATG
>JASJEI010000218.1 GCA_030064795.1 Pleurocapsa sp. MO_226.B13
ATCATGCAGGAGGCGATCGCTGCTGGTAAAGCGACGGCGGTAATCAACTCTGGCTTTATTGCCGAACCTGGAACTGGTGTATTTCTCTCGGCTGCCGAAGATCGCAGCAACGTGACTGAAATTACGGCAGAAATTGTCGAGTCTGGTACTAATGCTATCTTGGGCGGTGGTGAAATTCACTATCTCCCAGTAGGTACAGTAGGACGTTTTGGCGAAGAAGGGATCCGCGAAGACGGACGCAACCTAATCGAAGAGGCCGAAGCGATGGGCTATACGGTGGTATATACCCTAGAAGAATTACAAAGTCTTCCCGCCGACACCGAAAAGGTTTTGGGGATTTTCGCTGCTGAAGATACCTATAACGATATGCCAGAAGGGGCATTAGAAGAAGAAGGTTTTGTCGATGAAGACGGCAATCTAATTTACTACGGACAACCAGGTAACGAAAATCCTCCTACCGTTGCTCAAATGTTAGAGGCAACTTTAGGATTAGAGATTTTTAGTAATAATGAAAATGGAATGTTTGTGGTCTTGGAAGAAGAAGCCACAGACAACTTTGGTAATAATGATAATGCTGGCGGTACGATTGAAGCGGTACTAAGGGCTGATGAAGCGATCGGTGTAGCCCAAGACTACATTGATAACGTTAACCCCGACACCCTCTTAATTACCGCTGCTGATAGCGATGGTGGCGGTTTGGAAGTTGACGATGTATCCGAAGACGCAGAAACCGTAGGTACTACAGAAGTACAGCCTCCTTTCGATACTGAAATTCCCTACGACGGACAAACAGGTAGTGATACCGAACCCTTTACTACTGGCGCGCCCGATGAAAACGGCGACAATTTTGATTTTGGCGTTACTTGGACTGGTGTTCCCGACTTTGCAGGTAGTATTGTTTCCAAAACTTACGGTTTAAACGCGGAAGAACTTCCCGCAACGGTAGATAATACTGGTATCTATCGTCTGATGTACCAAACTTTGTTCGACGAAGAGTTAGCACCACCAGAAGGCGTACCCGACGATTTCAGTATTATCCCACCACCCGAACCGACTCAGGATACTGGTAACGTTATTTTTATTCACCCAGACGGAACAAGTCCCTCTCACTATGGTGCTGCGCGATTTGCATCTGAAGGTACCGATGGCAGATTAAATTGGGACGAGATGACCGATGCAGGGGTTTATCTCGGACATATGGAAGATCGCATTGTGGGGACTTCTAACGGTGGTGCGGTAGTTCATGCTTATGGGATCAAACCTTTTGCTGGTAGTTATGGCTTAGACGAGGAAGGTAACCCCTACACTTCCCTTTCTGGTCAAGAAGGTACGACGATCATGCAGGAGGCGATCGCTGCTGGTAAACCTACAGCGGTGATTAACTCTGGCATTATCGCCGAACCTGGTACTGGTGTATTTCTTTCTGCTGCTGAAGACCGCAGCAACGTGGCTGAAATCACTGCCGAAATCGTCGAATCTGGTGCAGACGTAATTATGGGTGGTGGTGAAATTCAATATCTACCTGTAGGTATGGTAGGACGTTTTGGTGAAGAAGGGATCCGCGAAGACGGACGCAACCTGATCGAAGAAGCCGAAGCAATGGGCTACACTATTGTTTATACTCGCGAGGAATTAGAAAGTCTTCCTGCCGATACAGAGAAAGTTATCGGAATTTTTGCTGCGGAAGATACTTACAATGACGAAAATGAAGCGACTCTAGAAGAAGAAGGTTTTGTCGATGAAAATGGCGAACTGATTCTTTACGGACAGCCAGGAAATGAAAATCCGCCTACAGTTGCCGAAATGCTGGATGTAACTTTAGGTTTGGATAAATTTGCCAATGCCGAAGATGGCTTTATGGTCGTTCTCGAAGAAGAAGGATCGGATAACTTCCCTAACGACAATAACGCAGCGGGAGCAATTGAAGCTACCTTACGGGCGGATGAAGCAATTGGGGTAGCTCAAGACTTTGTAGATCATGTCGATCCCAACACCTTGATTCTGACTGCTGCTGATAGCGATGCTGGCGGTTTAGAAGTAATCGATGTCGATGAGGATAGCGAAACCGTAGGCGAAATTGGCGTTCAGCCAGAATTAGCTGCTTTTGGTGACGATGCCGATGGCATTCCCGTTCCCCTAGACGGACAAACAGGCAACGATACCGAACCCTTTAATACTGGCGCACCCGATGCCGATGGCGACAATTTCGAGTTTGGCGTAGGTTACGTTAGTACCACTGATGTCGCGGGTAGCATTGTTTCCAAAGGTTATGGTTTAAACTCCGATCTAATTGAAGATACAGTAGATAACACCGATATGTATCGGATTATGTATCAAACCCTGTTTGGAGTCGAGCCTGAAGAAGTAGCCGACGACGGAGAAGAAGAAAACTTCGAGCCTCTGTTTGGTTCTACCGACGCAGACATAATCGAGGTTGAAGGTAGCAAAAATCTCGTCTTTGCTGTTGAAGGTGACGATTCGATCGACCTGACTGGTGCAGATAGTGATAACCGCGCCTATGCTGGTTCTGGTGATGATACTTATATTTTAGGTACAAATAACCGTGTCTACGGTGACGACGGCGACGATCGCTTCTTTGCAACTAGTGGTGGTGGCAACAGCATCAACGGTAACTTAGGTGCAGACCAATTCTGGATTGCCGATGCTGCTATTCCTGAATCAGCCAATATCATTAATGACTTTACCAGTGGTGAAGACGTAATTGGTATTGCCGGTTTGGGTATTGGTTTTGACGACCTCAGCTTCTCCGATAGCGACGACGGTGCAGTTATCTCTACTAATGGGAGCGACTTGGCTATTCTTAGTAATGCCAATGCTGACTTTATTGCTGATGAAGCTAACTTTGTCTTTGTGTAGGAAATAGCTGTTAGCTCTAAATTATTTGTTGGTTATGGTGGGATTATCCCACCTTTTTTTTGAACCAGAGAGAAAACATAGACAAAGTAGGACAGGCTTGCTTCAGTTAAGCCTACATTCAGCAGGTTGGTGGGCATTGCCCACCTTTTCAATTATCTATGGCAATTCTAATTAACGACCTTGTAAAGCTGCTTGAGTCTTGGCGCGATCGATTTTAAAGACCAAAACGCCCAAAGGAGGTAAACAGAGATCTAAAGAATAAGGATGGTTGTGGAAAGACCAATCATCAGTCCACTTACCACCATAATTACCCATGTTGCTACCGCCATATTTACTTGCATCGCTGTTAAAGATTTCGGTATATAAACCTTTTTCGGGTACACCGATACGATAGTGACTGTGGGGTTGGGGGGTAAAGTTACAAACTGTAATGACAAACTCATTGGGATCTTTGCCACGACGAATAAACGCTACGACACTATGACGATTATCGCTACAGTCAATCCACTGAAAACCTTGCTCTTCAAAGTCACGAGTGTATAAAGCAGGTTCATTCTTATATAAACCGTTGAGGTCGGTGAAAAATTGTTTTAAAGTCTGATGGCGATCGTATTGGAGTAAATGCCATTCCAAATCTGTCCAGACGTTCCATTCACTCCACTGAGCAAATTCCATGCTCATAAACATGGTCTTTTTACCTGGGTGAGTAAACATATAGGCAAACAAACAACGGACATTAGCAAATTTCTGCCATTCATCCCCTGGCATCTTACCAATAATATTACTCTTACCGTGGACGATCTCGTCGTGGGAGAGAGCTAGCATATAGTTTTCGCTGTGGTGATACCACATACTGAAGGTCAGATTGTTTTGGTGAAATTGGCGAAACCAAGGATCCATGTGGAAATAATCCAACATATCGTGCATCCAGCCCATGTTCCACTTCATATTGAAGCCCAAACCACCAGTATAAGTGGGCCAGGAAACCATCGGCCAGGAAGTTGACTCTTCAGCAATAGAGAGTACCCCAGGAAAGTAGCTAAACAACAAACTATTAACCTGACGCAAGAAATTGGCAGCTTCAATATTTTCTGTACCGCCATACTCGTTGGCAATCCATTCTCCATCTTTACGACAGTAGTTGAGGTAAAGCATGGAAGCGACTGCATCTACCCGAATCCCGTCAATATGATACTTATCAAACCAAAATAGCGCGTTAGCTACTAAAAAGTTCCGAACTTCGTTGCGATTGTAGTTAAAGACTAAGGTTCC
Organism: Pleurocapsa sp. MO_226.B13; assembly: GCA_030064795.1. The sequence goes on from JASJEI010000218.1 coordinate 4,150, forward strand.
CCATTCTTTATGTTCGCCTTTGCGGGGATCGGCGTGTTCGTAAAGGTGAGTTCCATCAAAAAAGGCTAAACCATGACCGTCCTTGGGAAAATGACCGGGAACCCAGTCTACAATTACACCAATGCCATTTTGGTGACAGCGATCGACAAAATACATGAAATCTTCAGGATTTCCATAGCGCGAAGTCGGGGCATAATATCCCGTAACCTGATATCCCCAAGAACCATCAAAAGGATGTTCGGCGATGGGCAAAAGTTCGATGTGGGTATATCCCATGTCCTTGACATAGGGGATCAGCTTATCGGCCAGTTCGTAATAGCTCAAGAAACGAGCCTCATATTTCCATTCTGAGACTTGAACTGGTTCTGAATCTCCAGATAATAATTTAGTAGGTTCGGCAGCAGAGGCGTGCAACCAAGACCCTAAATGAACTTCATAGACAGAGATCGGTTTAGCCAAAGGATCGCTATGACGACGCTCTTCCATCCAGTCAGCGTCCTGCCACTCATAGGTATCGAGATCGGCAACAACCGATGCAGTTTTCGGTCTGACTTCCTGTTGAAAGCCATAGGGGTCGGACTTTTCGTAGATGTGACCTTCCCAGTTTTTGACTTCATATTTATAAGCCATACCAGCAGCTAATTCAGGAATAAATAGTTCCCAAATACCATTGCCACTTTTGCGCATCTGATGCTTTCTACCATCCCAACTGTTGAAGTCTCCGAGTAACGAAACATTACGGGCATTGGGGGCCCAAAGAGCAAAATATACCCCAGTCACGTCATCTATTTTGGCTGGATGTGCGCCCAGTTTTTCGTAAATACGATGATGATTGCCTTCAGCGAATAGGTGTATGTCTAAATCTGTTAATTTTGGCGAACGAAAGGCATAAGGGTCGTAAATAACTCTTTCACTATCTCCTTCTTTAATTCGTAGCTGATAATTAGCTAGTCGAGGATTTTGCACCACACAAACAAAGAAATGAGGATTGTGCATTGACTGCATCGGATACTCAGTTCTTTCTTCGGGACAGATCACCCAAGCTGCACTGGCATCGGGAAGATAAGCTCGAATTACCCAACTTTCTACTTTTCCGTCTTGTTCGAGGGGATGACAACCCAAGACTTCAAAGGGATCGTGATGAAGATTGTGGACAATCTGATTGACTTGTTCGGGAGCAATAGTTAAAGACATTAATGTACCAATATCCAAATATTTAGTAGCAGTGAATTTTTAAAAGAGAGTGCCGTTTGATAATTAGTTACAAGCAATAACATTAAGTTTTGAGCTAAGTTCGATCTATATTGATGCTTTCTAAAAGAGTATTCAACACTCTTATTGGAGTCTACATCTTTATCGGATCGCTAGCTCGAACCTAATAGCTTTTTTTGAGTGTCGAATGACTCGGTATCGAAACAGCGATGATTGAGTTTTGTAAACTATTCGTATACATACTTTAGCTATTTTTAGGCAATATATAAAAAAATATTGCTTTTTGAATGAATTTATCAATAGAAGGGAATTATAGTTTTGAATAGCTTTCTCAGCTGCAACAAAAATATTAGATGCTTGATATCGGACTGAATTTTGGGGCTATTGCTACTTTGAGCTAATTCTAGTTGTAATTCTTCATATTCCCTGGCTGACAAGGGTTTTCCGTCTATGGGCGATCGCCCTTCTAGAATTATTTCAGTACGTAAGATTTCTTCTGGTATGTCTTCTGGCGGTGGTAAAGCTAAAGCTAGATTGGGCTTTAGTAAAATCACTAAATTGATTAGCAGTAGTATTGGGGATTTCATAGAAGTCAGGGGAGCTAGAGAACGAATCTTGCTAAGGTATTAATAGAATTATTGTATGAGCTACAAGCCATAGCAATTCGATCCCCAGGGCGAAAGTTAGTTATTTTGCTTATGGTCATCGATTGTTGGTGATGTTGGCGAACTATCCCAGTCTGCTATGGGAGCTTCATACATGACAACCGTCAGCCTAATCTAGAAAATCTTTGAAGTTTTTAATGTCATCTCTGGAAAAACGTTTAGCAATCTTTCGTCAACTCCCTTTAAGAGCGCAGTTGGCTACTATTACCTCTACAAAAGCCAATTCAGTTCTCAGCAAAAATCAAGAATATCTCGATCGCTTAAAACAAATTCACGCTGAATCTCTAGCTGCTGCAACTCCAGAAGAACGACTGACGTACAACAAAGCCAGAGAATTACTAGATTGAGGAAGAAGGAATGAGGAACGAGGAGAGAGGAAAGAGAACGCGCGATCGCACGAACTATAACCGCTTAATGGTCAGTATTTAAAGATTAAAAAAAATGGTTAATCATCTTGAGTCGAGTCAAAGTCTTTATCTGCGCAAGCACGCGGAAAATCCTATTAACTGGTGGTATTGGTGTAAATCTGCTCTAGAAGAAGCAAAACAAGACGATAAGCCCATCTTTTTATCTATTGGTTATTCTAGCTGTCATTGGTGTACGGTGATGGAAGGAGAGGCTTTTAGCGATCGCGCGATCGCCGATTATCTCAACGAGAATTTTTTGCCGATCAAAGTAGACCGCGAAGAACGACCAGATATCGATAGTATTTATATGCAGGCTTTGCAGATGATGACTGGTCAAGGTGGCTGGCCCCTCAATGTTTTTCTTACTCCCGATGACCTCATCCCTTTTTATGGCGGTACTTATTTTCCCGTCGAACCTAAATACGGTCGTCCTGGGTTTTTAGAAATTCTCAAAGCCATAAGACGTTTCTACGATAACGAACCAGAAAAGCTGACGGCTTTTAAAGGCGAAATTTTAAATAATCTTCAGCAGTCGGCTTTGTTACCCGTCAAGGGTGATAATAGTTTGACAGAGGATTTATTAAATCGAGGCATCAACGCCAATTCCGCAGCTATACAGCCTAACGATTTAGGTCGTCCTAGCTTTCCGATGATCCCCTATTCTACTATTGCTTTACAGGGTAGTCGTTTGCAGGGCGAATATACTTACGATCCTCAAGCTTTGGCTCAACGACGAGGATTGGATTTGGTTATGGGGGGAATCTACGACCATGTAGCGGGAGGATTTCATCGCTATACCGTAGATAATACCTGGACAGTTCCCCATTTTGAAAAGATGCTCTATGATAACGGGCAAATTGTCGAGTATTTAGCCGATTTGTGGAGTAGTGGTTTAGAAAAACCTGCCATTAAAAGAGCGATCGCTCTTACGGTAAGCTGGCTACAACGAGAAATGACTAATCCCAAGGGTTATTTTTATGCTGCACAAGATGCGGATAACTTTACGACTCCAGAGGAAGCCGAACCAGAAGAAGGAGCTTTTTATATCTGGAGCTACGCAGAGTTAGAATCTAGATTGAGCGCGACAGAATTAGCCGAATTACCGCAAGAATTTACAGTTACGACTTCAGGTAACTTTGAAGGTAACAATGTCTTACAACGCTTGGGAAGCGAGGCATTATCCGACAATCTCGATCGCGCTTTAGATAAGTTATTTACAGTACGCTACGGTCAAAGCGCAGCAGAAATAGATATTTTTCCTCCCGCCAAAAACAACCAGGAAGCCAAAACCCAAGAGTGGCCGGGACGCATTCCCCCCGTAACCGACACCAAAGCGATCGCAGCTTGGAACAGTTTAATGATTTCGGGGTTGGCTAGAGCCTACGGAGTCTTTAGAGAGCAGTCTTATTTGGATTTAGCAGTCAACGCAGTACAGTTTATCCTCCAAAACCAATGGCTAGAAGGTAGACTGCAACGCCTCAATTATGATGGGGAGGCGACAGTACCCGCACAATCTGAAGATTATGCCTTATTAATCAAAGCCTTACTAGATCTTCAGACTGCTTGTCCCGACGCTCCCCAGTGGCTAGAACGAGCAGTCGCCATTCAAGCAGAATTTGACGATTTACTCTGGAGTATTGAAACGGGAGGTTACTACAACAATACCGATACAGAACGAGAATTACTAGTGCGCGAACGTAGCTACATGGATAATGCTACCCCCTCCGCCAACGGCATTGCGATCGCCAATTTAGTCCGTCTGAGTCTGCTTACTGATAACTTAGAATATCGCGATCGAGCCGAACGAGGCTTACAGGCTTTTGCCGTCGTGATGGAAAAATCACCCACTGCTTGTCCCAGTTTATTTACCGCTCTGGATTGGTTTTTACACGGTACGAGCGTTAAAACTAGCCTGGAAAATATCAAGCAGTTGAGTTCGAGATATTTACCCACAACCGTCTTTAGAATTGAAACAGATTTACCCGAAAATTCGATTGCTCTAGTCTGTCAGGGATTATCTTGTCTCGAACCTGCTACTAGTATCGAGCAAATACTCGAACAAATTCAGTCCGTTTAATGAAACTCCTTACCTAGTCTTATCTTGAATTCAAGAGAACGGACGGGTTGAAAGAGGAATATAGGGCGATCGCTCGAAATTACGATGCCGTTCCTTACTGAAACATCTTAACCCGCTTTTTTCCGTGCCTCATTCAACTGCGATTGCACCAGATCTGCTGTTTTAGCAGTTGCAATGTAGTTACTCCAGGCACCATGATAGCTACCCGTGTGTTCGGCTAGTAAATCAGCAATGTGAAATCCGTTTTTAACCGTGTTATTGGCAAGTTCAGCCAGCACTGGAACCCAAGTTGTTACCACTACACCCGCAGCAGACATACGCATCATCGCGGCCTGTTGATTCAATTCGTCAAAGGTTGAAGAGGCATCCATTACGGCATAGACATCATAACCTTGTTGAACCCCGTAAATTGCTGCAAAAGCTAGACAAGTTGTAGTGTCTAGCGCAGCGACGATCAACTTCTGACGATTCATCTTTTTGACTGCTTCAACAGAAGGGGGATGATCCCAAAACTTTACGGTATCTCGCTCAATAATTTCGTGTTCGGGAAATAGTTCGACCAACTCTGGCATAGTTGGCCCGTTAGGACCTTGGGGCCAACTAGTGGTTAATAATGTTGGCAAGTTAAAACGCTTAGCAATCTTGGCAAGTGCGATAATGTTATTTTTCAATTTCAGTGGTTCAACTGAGGGCAGAAATTGGAAAAGACCCACTTGATGGTCAATTAGGAGCATTGCAGCGTTGTCGGGTGTCAATGGCTCTGCAAAGGGATCGCGACTCGTCATAATGGTTTTTATTCAATAGATTACAAATCATAAATTTAAATTTAGCGTTAAGCCAAATCCCTGTCTTTCAAAAAATTAATATAATCACAAGTGAGATTTTGTAAATGACTTTTTATGTCAGCTTCTAACCTTGTCTCAATTAGACAATTCATCGATCGATTTCCTCACGCTCCAACTCAAAATAGCGGAGTGGCAGGTTGGCAAGACATTATTTTACTGAAGTATTCACTGCCACCAGGTGAAGTTGATGTTCCTGGACTAGCTGAGAATCTTCTGTTTGTCAGTTTATTGCCCAAGATTCAGTATGAAAACCTGAACGATCCCCGCCCTAGACAAAGAGTCTTGCGTCAAAAAGATATTGCAATTATACCCGCAGGTTATTCACAACACTGGCGATGGCTAAGCTCTTTTGCTGCGGTAAATTTGTTTATTCCACCTTCATTAATTCAAGAAATCAGCAAGGATCTTGTCAAAGGCGATCCAGATTCTGTGTGCTTAATTGAACACAACAAAGCGATCGCCGTACCTTTTCTCTCCGCTTTAGCAACCGAATTGTTGTCTGAACTAGAAGCAGGTTCACCGTCTGGCAAAACTTACATTGATACTTTGACTCACAGCCTTGTCATGTACTTAGTTGTGCATTACTCAACTGCAAAAGTTAGAGATAGTAAAGCGTTGTCAAAACCTGACAATACCTATGTCTGTTGTGCGATCGATTTTATTCAATCTAACTTAGGCGAGGACTTACCTTTGGCGAAGATCGCTTCTGCCTGTAACGTGAGCATCAATCATCTATGTGCCGTTTTTAAGCATTCTGTTGGTCAATCAGTTCATCAGTTTGTCATTCAGCAAAGAATCGAGAGAGCGAAGATTTTGCTGAAGAATTCTCACAAGTCGCTTGCAGAAATCGCTCAAGAGACAGGTTTTTCTAATCAGGCTCACTTCACAACCAGTTTTCGCAAAACTTGTGGAACTACTCCTAGCCAATATCGTCAAGATTTCAACTAGCTACCATCCCCGCGTATGTTGTTAGCAGTTGCTAATGTTCCGAGCAGTATAGCATCATTTCCACACATCTAGAACACTACCATCTACGTTAAACGCTTATAACAAGTTATTTGTCAGCGATCTCAAGAAAAGTTTGCAAAAACTTCAACAATCTGGCATACTAATAAATGGCAAGAAACATAGCACAGCCTTTTAGCTGTGTGTCTCATCAGTTGGTCAGTCAAAAAACCAAATTCGATGAAATGCGGGTGTAGCTCAGTGGTAGAGCGTCACCTTGCCAAGGTGAATGTCGCGCGTTCGAATCGCGTCACCCGCTTATATAAAGTATATAAAGATTGAATAAATTAAAATTAAGGTTGGGTTGTCAAACCTTACAGCTTTATTAAAATTAAGTTGGGGTGTGCAAAGAAGGTAACAAACCGATAATATATTTATCTCTATAAATAATTATCAAACTGGATCTAACTGTCAATTTTTTATAACTTCAATCAGTTCCTGTGCGTTCTTACAAAATACAAAAAATCGACTTAAGCAGCGAATATCCTTGCCCTTGTAGAAGGAAAGGAAATTTAAAACCAATTGTGTTGACTGAAGCCCTAGGGTGCGATCGCTGTCAACAAATTTTCGTGGTCAAAAAAGATGGTCAAATAATCGAGCAACTGTCTTCTATCTATCAAAAAAAATCTTGGCAGTGGACGGGAAATCGCTGGAAAAATGCCTATGCTCGTTGGACACAGAGCTATCTGTCCACAATGGCGATTTTGACTATTGTCTCAGCTACTTTTGTCATCGTTATCTTGCCTTTGTTATTGCGTTGGTTGAGTGCGCAGAGTATCATTTTTTGGGCGGTACTATTTTTAATTGTGATAGTACTGTTGGTAATGACGCTGTTTGTAGTCTATCGGCATTAACAAAAAAGCAATGCAAAGTTCATCAAGCCAAGTATTGACAATAGTTCGAGAATCAAAAAAGGCAGCTACTATACTAGCTCAAACATCAGCAGCAAAAAGGAGGCTGGGAATATCAATACTGGCAGAAGCGATGGCAAGCAGTTTTGATGAAATACTTGAAGCCAACACTTTAGACTTAGAAATGAGTCGTGAAATGGCGATTTCCGAACCAATTGTGGATTGGTTAAAATTAACTCCAGAAAGGCTAGAGATGACTGTTTCTATTTTGCAACAGCTATCTAAATTCGCCGATTCCACGAGACGCTTGATTAATGCTCCCTATCAGCTAGAACGGTCTCAAACCTATTGTCAACTAATTCCTCTCGGAACAATTGCTTTAGTATATGAAGCTTTTCCAGAGTTGGCAGCGATCGCTACGGGGATGTGTTTAAAAACAGGAAATAGTTTGATTGCTAGGGGTTGTAGTGCAGCCAGCAACTCTAACCAGGTCATTACGAGTATTTTGCAAAAAGCCTTGGTTGCTACCGAGCTACCAACAAATTCTCTTATCAGTATTTCTCCCGATTTGGGCATTTCAGTTCAGGAATTAGTTACCCAAGACCGTTATCTAAATCTGGTTATACCCTATGGTCGTCCCAGCCTAGTTCAGCAAGTAGCCGAAAAAGCTACAGCAACGGTATTGAAGACTACTATTGGTAATTGCTATTTATATTGGTCTGTCAGTGGCGATTTAGACTTGATTCGAGAGATAATTGTTGATAGTCACGATAGCGAACCAGATGCAGTCAACGCAATCGAAAAGGTGTTGGTCAATCGCAATATCAAATCTACCCCTCTACAAGCTTTATTCAACAGTCTGCAACAACAAGGATTTAGTTTACGGGGTGACTCGGTCTTATTGGAAGCATTTCCCGAATATTTAAAACCAATGAAACCCGAAGAATGGCGTAGACCATATTTGGGTAAAGTAGTGGCATTTCATGCGATCGACAATCTAACTCAGGCTGTGTCTTGGATTAATCGCTACAGCAGCGGTCATGCAGACTGTATTGTTACCGAATCTTATCAAGAAGGTCGTCAGTTCGTTCAAGGTGTTGATAGTGCCTTAGTTTACATCAACACTTCTCCTAAATTTTCTCGCAATCCTGAAGGGGGAGAAGGGATCTTTTTAGGAATGTCTAATCAAAAAGGATATCGTCAAGGCTTGATTAGTATCGAAACTTTTACTACCGTCAAGCAAATAGTCCAAGGATAGACAACGGTCAGTTATCAGTAATTATTAATTCCATGAATCATCGACAGCGTACCTCACCACAGCCAGGACAAGAATCCGTTTGGGACTATCCCCGTCCACCACGTTTGGAGCGATCGCCAAAGCCAATTAAGGTGATTTTTAATGGCGTGACGATCGCTGATAGTTGCAATACCTATCGAGTATTAGAGACTAGCCATCCTCCCGTTTACTATATTCCTCCAGAAGATCTTAAAACTGAATACCTACAACCAGCTAGTTCTCAACGTTCGTTTTGTGAATGGAAAGGATTTGCCAGTTACTATAATTTGACGGTAAAAGATAAACAAGTAAACAATGCAGGGTGGTATTATCCTCAGCCTACTGATAATTTTACCCCAATTAAGAATTATGTCGCTTTCTATCCCAGTAAAATGGATGCTTGCTATGTTGATGGCGAACTAGTCAAAGCCCAAGAGGGTGACTTTTATGGAGGTTGGATTACCAAAGACATTGTTGGCCCATTTAAAGGAGGTAGAGGAACTTGGGGATGGTAAGTCTTAAGGAATGAGAAAGGAGGAGTAAGGAGTAAGGACGGCTAGAATAAGATTGTAGTTGAAGTTAATCTTAGTATCAAAAGGAAGTGGGGAATGTTTAGAGCTTGGTTGTTTGGCGTGGGAATTTTGTTTATCTTAACGGAGTTTAGTATTTGGCTCAAACAATTTATCTTACCTTTGCCAATTTATATCTTAGGTGGGGCATTTTTGGCGATCGCCTCTAATTATGAATCAGGACTTGTGGGTTTATTTCGGCAAGATTCAACTACTCCCGATGTCTTAACTCAGACTGCTACTCTGATGGAGGAAGTCAAAGTTTTGCCAGACAACGAGCCTGAGATTTCTAACTCGTCTTTACCTTCGGATAAGCAAACCAAGGAATAAGAACCAGATATTTACTTAAGCCAGCGGTAGTAAGTATAGCCAGTAGCGCGAACCAAGCATTGATGGTAATTCTCGATCGCATTGGAAACCCAAAGCAGCATACATTTTTTGGGCTGTTGTCATAGCTTCACTGGTATGTAATCCAACACCTTTAGCATTATCTTTTTTAGCTCTAGTAATACCCTCTATGGTTAATAGTTTACCCATTCCTTGTCCTCTATAATTTGGTGTAACTGCCAATAATCGCAAAGATGCCCAGTTAGGGGCAAAGAATCTAGGATTAGATTTACCAGGGGGATAATAGGCGATCGCGCCTACAATTTCGTTTTCAGCTTCTGCCAGAATAAAATCAGCATCATTAGCTGTTTTGGCAACATTTACTAAGCTTTGCTTCATTTTTTGCCAATTTTCAGCCGTCAATCTATCTGAATATTCTTGATAAGCTGCTACCGAAATTAACTTATTGACCAAAAGCTTGACATTCTCCTCCCAAACCGTTGACGATCGCACAGGTATTATGAGACATCATCTCGATGTAGTTATCGGCTTCTCCCAAGCCATCAGCATAAAGTTGTTCTGGGGAAAGTTCGACATTAGCAGCACGGGCAAGATTATTCATCACGCGATCGCTCTTGGTTAATTCGGTAAATATAGTCGGTACTCCTGTTTGTCTGATTTCTGCTGCTAAGTCTTTTACTTGAGAAGCACTAGGGGAACTAGCCGAACTCAATCCTTGTAAAGCTTTGTAGTCTTCTAAATTGTAGGCTTCGGCATAATAGTTAAAGGAATCGTGGGTCGTAACTAAAACTCGTTGTCCTTCGGGAATAGTTTCAATTTGCTCGTCGATCCAAGCATCCTGTTGCCAGAGTCTATCTGTTAAAGCAGCGGTATTCTTTAGATATAGTTCTGCCTGGGCTGGGTTAAGCTGGAGAAATATTGTCTGAATTAGTTCGACCGTAGCAACTGTATTCTCAATATTGTGCCAAACGTGAGGGTCTGGCTCTAATTCTGTCTCTGAATGTTCTGTCTCTGAATGTTCTGTCTCTGAATGTTTTGCTTCTGAATGTGAATGTTCTTCATGTTCGTGTTCGCTAAGAATTGGTTCGGCAACCACCTGTTCGTATACTGCGATTTTGGGTGCGGGGGTTTCTGTCGCCTCAATCAAGTCGATCAGCTGCGGTTCTAACTGGTAGCCACCATAAAGAATTAGTCGCGCTTCTTCCATTGCTTTGCGTTGCGAAGGGGTAGGACGATAGGTGTGGGGGTCTCGATCGGCATCAATTAAACAGGTGAGATCTACAGTGTCTTCGGCAATTGTTTCAACCAGATGACAAAGAATGTTGTGGGAGGCTACTATTTTGGGTTTGTCTTGTGCTTGGGCAAGGCGATCGCTACTTTTGAAGTTGTAACCAACCAAACCAGTTAGGCAGCTTAGAATAGCGATACTCAAGATATTTTTAACTTTATGCTTATTTGACATCTAACTTAATACTTAATCATCGATCGCCACGAAAATCATTTAAAACTAATGGCTAAGAACAATTTCACTGGCGATTTTGGGCATTTCATCTTCAGTGAGCGAAAATGATAATGATTCTCATTATTTTAGGATAAAATGATAACGACTCTCATTATTATTAGTTGATGTTAGAAGTTCGTAACCTCAGTGTAAGTTATCGCTCTAGTTGGGCAATTAAAAATATTTCGTTCGCGCTACAACCAGGACAAATAACGGGTCTATTAGGGCCAAATGGTGCGGGCAAAAGCACGGTAATTAAGGCGATTTTGGGACTAGTACCAGTTAGAGAAGGCACAATTAACTGGAAAGAGCGACCAGTTACCAAGCAACTAAACCAAATCGCTTACGTACCACAGCGATCGCAAGTTGACTGGGATTATCCTGTCACTGTCGAGAGAGTGGTGATGATGGGACGAGTCGCTTCTACGGGTTGGTTTAGGGGTCATAGTCGCTATTCTCGAATGTTAGTAGGCAATGCTCTCAAACAAGTAGGAATGTGGCAAGATCGTCAGCGTCAGATTCGCGAACTCTCGGGAGGACAACAACAACGAGTCTTGTTAGCCAGGGCGATCGCTCAAGAAGCGGAGTTGTTCTTGTTTGACGAACCGTTTAATAATGTAGACAAGCAAACAGAAAGCATTATTTTCAAGATCTTTGCCGAACTAAAAGCCCAACAAAAGACTCTACTAGTAATCAGTCACGATCTAAACGAAACTTTAGCTAATTATGACCAATTGCTATTATTAAATAAAAGCGCGATCGCCTTTGGCCCGACTCAATCGGTATTAACCAACGAAAATATCAATCAAACTTATAACAGATATCCCTTCAACCCTCGACCATCAACAATTCAGCAACTAGCAAATGTTAACTTGGTTAACTGAACCCTTAGAATTTGAATTTATGCGCCAAGCGATCGCCATTGGCTTATCTTTGGAAATTCTGGGTGCAGTGGTGGGTAGCTACCTAATTTTGCAGCAGATGGGCATGATGAGTGGGGTAATTTCTCACGCGGTGTTACCAGGAATTTCAATTGCTTTTTTCTTAGAAATCAACGTGGCAATTGGTGCTTTTGTGGCGGGAGTGTTGAGTGCTTTGGTCGTAATGGGCATCCAAAAGCGATCGCGGATTAAAGTTGATGCTGCCATGGCTCTTACTCTAACTAGCTTTTTGGCATTGGGAGTAATTTTAATTACCTCACTCAAGACGGATCGAATAAACTTAGATGAGATTTTATTCGGAGATATTTTAGGGGTTACTAGTGGTGATGTCTGGCGGACTATAATTATTACTGCAATTATTCTGGTATTAACCAAACTCTTTTATAAAGAATTAGAATTTTATACTTTCGATCCTTTGGGAGCAAAAGCCTGTGGCTTGCCTGTAAACCTGCTTTATTTTGGTTTGATTTGCGCCATTACTTTAACGATCGTTGCTAGTATGCAAACCGTAGGCGTACTGCTGGTAATGTCTTTATTAGTCGGCCCTGCAATCACTGCTTATCTGTTAGTCAAAGAACTACATCAAATGATGTTGCTCGGTTCAATTATCGGTGCAGTTGCCAGTATTACAGGAATGTATGTTAGTTATTATTTCGATTTTCCATCGGGTGCTGCGATCGTCATGGTAATTTTTGGCTTTTTCTGGTTGGCTTTTCTGTTTAGCCCCACTCAAGGAATCTTGACCGAACCCGAATTAAGAAATAATTTTACTAATTGGTTGAAAAGGCTTAGGTGAAGTAGTTAGTCATTGGTCATTGGTCATTGGTCATTGGTTGTTAGTAGTTAGTTGTATTTCCTCGTTCCTTATTCCTCCCCTGCTTCCCCTGCACCTGAAGCTCCAAACAAAGTCATTAGCTGGTAGGGTGGGCAAAAATAACTTATGGTCACTTGAGCGTTGCTAGCTAGAAAAATTTGCCCACCTTCTAGGTTAGTCATTGAAGATTGAGCATTGGTTATTAGTCATTAGTCTTGGGTTAGTTCTGCCTTTACCCTTTTACCTTTTCCCTTCTTCCCTATTTTCCCTATTTCCCTATACTCTCCTTCCCAACTCCTAACTGCTCAAGCAACCTTTTTCTCCGTAACTAGAGTACAGCTAACCCAATTGCCCTTTTCATTGTAGCTGCGAATAATTCGCTGTCTGATCTTAGGTTGCAACAGCCAGCCCATTTCCAGAACAAAATTGTGACCTAATTTGACTGACAAAGGACAATTACAGGATGCACCATCGGGCAATAACAAAACTTGTGTCGGCAAATTGCTATTTTCAAATAATAATCTCGCGCCTTCGATTCTGGCAACTGAACTTATCTTGCGATTCCCAAAAGTTAGTGTTTGTTCGATATGCTTATCGTCGCGCTGTTTTATTTGCAGACGACTAGAAAAGGTAGTCTCTTTACTGAGATCGGCATACATAGTAGTTGCTTCTCCCTGCCATTCTCCTAACAAGCTGTCAACAGTTAAAGTTGCTCTTTCGGGAACATTGCTATGAGGTAGTTTTTCTCGAATCAATACTACCCGTTCTAATTTGGCAGAACTATTGTATAGCTCCACCATTCGCAAGCGACGAGAACCGTCGCCAAAATCATTATCAATCAAGCCAAATTCCCCCCCAAAAGTACTGTAAGGGCCCCATTGCATACTTCCTTGGGAAAAAGCCCCGTTACTAAAAAAAAGAATACTACGATTGAGAGAATCATAATCTACCACTACATCGCGGGATGGTTCGTCTGGGGGAAGATAGCGGACTACTTGATGGACATTTTGATTGTCATTAAGTCCCTCTAAAGTCACTATAGTGGGAGTATCGGCTACTTGTTCTCCTTGAGGCGAAAAACGGGTAAACGAGCCGTGCCACTCACCCAAATTTTTGAGAAAATAATTCCATTGAGAAGGCATAGATTTATACAATTAATTGCCAGTTACATCCTCTCAGATTTTGGCTTAAAGTCGTATATTTGAGTAGGAATTGAAAATTAATCCCAAGCTAATGGCTAATAGCCAAAAGCTAATAGCTGTAAACAGTTTTATATTTTAGAACAACACCAGATGAAAATCCTCTTCTTTGGTACGCCTCAATTTGCCGTCCCTACTTTGTCTAAACTACTAGAAAATCCCGCTACTGAAGTGGTAGCAGTGGTGACACAGCCAGATAAAAGAAGAGGTAGGGGAAACAAAACTCTACCATCAGCAGTCAAACAACTGGCATTGGAATACGATTTACCAATTTGGCAACCTAAGAGAATTAAAAAAGATCGCCAAACCCTAGATAAGCTGGCAGCAACCAAGGCAGATGCTTTTGTGGTAGTGGCTTACGGACAAATCTTATCGAGGGAAATTTTATCGATGCCCAGATTAGGCTGTATCAACGTTCATGGTTCGTTGTTGCCAAAATATCGCGGTGCTGCGCCGATACAGTGGAGTCTTGTTAGTGGCGATCGCCTGACGGGAATTACGACTATGCTTATGGATGAAGGTATGGATACTGGTGATATGTTGCTCAAGTCCGAAACTAAGATCGGCTTGTTAGATAATGCCCTCGATCTAGCCATTACTCTCTCGCAACAGGGAGCAGATCTCTTATTAGAAACCTTATTGAAACTAGAACAGCAAGCAATTACTCCCATCCCTCAAGACGATCGCCAGGTTACCTATGCACGCCTAATTGATAAAGCTGACTTTGTCATTGATTGGTCTAAAACTACCTTAGAAATACACAACCAAGTGAGAGGCTTTTTTCCGAACTGCATTGCCACACTAGGGGATAAGAAGTTAAAAATTGGTGCCACAGTTCCAGTTACAAAAGATACTCTTGAGGAATTGCCCGAAGAATATCGTGCTTTAAAGCAATGTCTAGCACTAGCCACTTCCAACAACAAACCAGGAACGATAGTTAAAAATGTCAAAAATCTCGGCCCACTAGTACAAACGGGTTCGGGATTGCTATTATTATCCCAGGTACAGTTGGCAGGAAAACGCTCTCAGTCTGGCTGGGACTTTGTTAACGGAATGCGAATCGAAGCGGGTACTAAACTGGATAACGGATAGTTGCCCTTAGTACCTTTTCCACTTAAATCTATCGCTTAAAGTCTAGAACTTTGAGCTTTGATTGAAAATAACCTGTAGCGCGGTAATGTTTGTTTAATTCATCGGGTTAATTCTCATTTCTTGAAGTTGATTGATTCTTGGGGGGACGGGCTGTGCATTGCTTCCAATAGGAGAGGAGGATGCAATCATGACTATAGGTACAGTCAAGGTGACAACCGCAACTCCTGTTCCTAAGATACCTGCCCACCTATGACCAGGAGAGTCTTCTGCTTTTCCTGGGCGTTGGCTAACTTCCATATAGATATGATAAACTCGACTTCACTTTGGTATACGTTTCAAATAAACTAGAATTGCAGAAACTTAAACATTTCTTATAATTCTTACTTATAATTGTAACCTCAAATTCTAATTGAATTGGTATCTAGCATAACTTAGGTTATAAAATCTTAATTAAGACTTGGGAAAGCTAAATTAATGGAAGCACAGATAACAAGTACATTTAATCATCGCTCTGTGCTGAGTCGCGAGTTAATTGCAGGATTGAAGATTACCCCAGGCGGTCAATATTTAGATGCTACCGCAGGTGGTGGTGGACATAGCGAACTGATTTTGACTGGGGAAGAAAATGTCAAATTAGTGGCAATAGATCGAGATGAAACCGCGATCGCAGCAGTGAAAACCAGACTAGCCGATTATTATCCAGAGCAACTCAAATTATGGCAGGGGAACTTTGCCGACTATCAGCCAGATGGCTTATTATTTGATGGCATTATTGCCGATTTAGGAGTCAGTTCGCCACAACTAGACATAGCCGAACGGGGTTTTAGTTTTCGTCAGACTGCACCTCTAGATATGCGAATGGATCGCTCTGGGGGAATTACGGCCAAAGAAATTGTCAACCATTGGCAAGAGGTATCGCTAGCAAATTTGATCTACGAATATGGCGAAGAAAGATTTTCCCGTCGTATTGCCAAGGCAATAGTCCAGCAACGTCCGTTTAAAACTACCACAGATTTAAGTGAAGCGATCGCTTCCGCCGTGCCAGGCAAATATCGTCATGGTAGAATTCATCCAGCTACCCGTACTTTTCAGGCTTTACGGATTGAAGTAAATCAGGAATTAAAATCATTAGAAAAGTTGATTGAGGTTGCTCCTACCTGGCTCAAACCAGACGGGATTATCGGAATTATTAGTTTTCATAGTTTAGAAGATCGGATTGTCAAACATCGTTTTCGTGACAGCGAACTGCTTGAGGTAATTACCAAAAAACCGATTACCGCTCAACAGGACGAACAACGAGCTAATCCGCGATCGCGATCGGCTAAGTTAAGATTTGCTAGACGTAGGGAATAGATCTAATTTTTTTTATCTTGTAACCAAACAAAATTAAAGTTTAGAATTCAATATTTAATTTCCCTCGATCGTTTGATTGCCAAAACTAGTATTGCCAGTGGTGCGATCGCGAACATTGGAATAGATATAGCCAAGATCTAATTCTACTTAGGTAATAATTGCGCTTCACACAAGGCTTGATATGTCCAGGCATTATCTGTAGCACCAGCAATACTTTGTTTACCAAAAGCAGCGGATAACTTACAATCTAAAAGTTCGTTAAACATTGAACCTTTCCAGGCAAGTTCGCCATTATAGACTATAAAATCTGCGGGAGAAAAATAACCATTTTCACTCCCCAAATCTCGTTCAAAACTCTAGGTAAAAGGTGATCGAAGAAATCTACTCCATCAGTAATAGTTAAATCTATTTTTCCTAGTTTTGTCTCCCAAGATAAATACAAAGGAACATTGCTAACTGTTTCAATTTCATCCTGCTTGAATAAATTAATTCCAGTATCTAAAATAAAATCTAGATTGTATAAATTAAAATTTATTTGTTGTCTAGTCAACAGATTTGTTTGACCGAAATTATCAAAATCTAGTTGAAAATTGAAAACAGGGTAATTGCAGCTAAATTAGCTTGACATAAGAAGCAAAAGAAAGGGGCATTTCCAGCCCGATTTTTGAAAATAAAACAGTCGAAAATGAATTCCAATTAGTTGATAGTAGATGGAATCTCAACAAGATATGATG
>JASJEI010000045.1 GCA_030064795.1 Pleurocapsa sp. MO_226.B13
CACATCGATCGCGTCTATGTCATTTGGGATAAACTATTGCGTCCTGAAGTTATTCAATTACCCTTCGCTGATTTTATACACACTATTAGAATTCAATTTCAAAAACTATTTGAGCAACCAACTTCCAGGATTATTTTTGTACAATTTTTTACTTCGCCAACTATTTTTAAGAATATCGATAATAGTTTTACCCAAGAAGCAATTCAGTTTATGGCGAAGCTGTTACAGGCTCGCAATCCAGCTTTAAGCGATAAACGCAGTCATCTTTTAGCAGAAATTTGCGTTCACGGTATTAATACCCTAATTTTATTAGCGTTACGTAGCGATAAAGCTCATTGCCAGGAAATTTTTATTGAGATTGAAGCAATACTCAAAGCCTATTTAGAAGACGATCTTGGCGATGAAATAATCGAGCGCAATTCAACCCAAGCTTGGGAAAAACTAGCCCAGATACATCAACTCAATCATCGTCAAAGCCTTATCTTAAAATACGCAGTTAAACACCCAGAAATAACTATTCAAAACTGCGAGGCAATGTTTGCCGATCTGTCTCGGCGAACTCTGCAAAGAGACATTAAAACTATGGTGGAGCAAAAATTACTCCTTGCAAGGGGTAATACCGATCGCCGTTATTATTGTTTTAATCCCGACCTATTAGACTAGTGACAACTTGTGACAGAAGGGGGAAGTCATTGGTGAATCTAACCAATGACCATCAGCAGAATAATTCCCTTAATTAAGAGAGGATTATATGACTTACACAGAGAAACCTTCATAGGTAACAATAGTAGGGTGGGCATTGCCCATCCTACATTTAAACTTTTTTAATTTATCAATCGTCAATAGAACTACCTGGTTTTAACTCTTCCAAAACTACAAAATTAATATGATTGAGGGCTAATTCTCCAATCGAGACAGTCTCCTTCTCTATTTTGACTCCTTCGCGAGTAATCACCTCAAAACTAGTACCCTTTGCCATTTCTGCATGATACCAAGATAGTCCCATAAAGAAGCGGGTAGGATAGGGGCCACCTTCAAACATATCGTCGGGATTTGATTCCATTGGTAGCCAGCCATAACCAGGAAGATAAAATTCCATCCAGACGTGATTAAAGTCTGGTTGTAGGGGAATATTGCGTTTGAGCGGATCGCCAGGACATTTATATCTGCCAACGGTGCGACAAGCAATACCATTGAGGCGACATAATGCCAGCAGTAAACCCAGGTATTCGCCACAAGAACCTACCCCCCTCTTGATCACGATGTCGGGAGTATCTATATGGGGTTTGATACCATAAGACAGTTTGTCGTAGACATAGTTACGAATGCTGTAAACCTGACGTAGTAGATTGGTTTCTGAGCCTATGGCACTAATTGCAGCCTGACGAATTATTTCGGTATCCATTGACAAGTTGTCGTTATCGGTGAGATACTTTTGTCGATATTCGTCACTAAGCTGGGGTGTGTTCTCGCAATCGGGGGGCTGAATCTGATACTTAATACTCCAGACTTCCAAAATCGCTTTCCAGCCAAAGATATAACGCTGTCGGTCATTAAAGTTATCAAACTTAAAGACTGCAATTCGCTGTCCGTCTTTGACTTCTTCGGTGAAGGGTAAACCGATCGCGCTAACTTCTCTAATTTTTTGTCTATCTGTTTCCGCTGGTAAAGCTATGCGCCAAGCAAGGTCTTTAATCTCAATCGGGTCGAGGGGAGAAATTTCTTCGGTATAAGACATCTCTATCAAATAGCCGTTAGACAGAGCATATTTGCGATCGCGGTAGTAGTGAAAATAAAGGGGATGAATAAAAGTGCGATCGCGGTACTGCAATTCATGGCTTGGTTCGGTGTTGGGATTATCGCGGATATAAAGTTCGCGATCGGCGTAGGCTACATATAATATCTCTCGATCGGTGCTATCGGTAGTAAAAGCCAAACCCGTAGGAGATTCAAAGGGAGTCAAGACGCTAAAGATCGTTTCCCCCGTCGCCCGATCTAAACAATAGACAGTTTGCTCCAAAGTATCCGTCAGCCAGATTTCTTCGCCTTTGACGGTAATATTTTCTATTCCAATACCAGGGGCGTAGAAGTGAGTGATTCGAGTACCGCGATCGCGATCGTAAATCAAAATTTTGTTTTGCCTTTGACAAGTAAGATAGATGGTTGATTGCCAAACAGCAATGCCATTTATATCGTCATCTAAACGAAGAAACAACTGCGGTTCAAAATCTTTAGTTACTAAAGAACAACAATAAACATACTCTCTGTTGGTAAACCAGAGAACATTATCGGTAATAGCTAAACCCGTCGCCCCAATAAAATCCGACCAATAGTAATTGTTTAAAATTGTAGTGTTGTTGGTTTCGGGATCGATTTGTAATAAATAACCATTTTGAGAATCGATCGCCCAAATAAAGCCTTCATGAAACACAATACCGTAAATAGAACTGGCTGCGATCGGTCTAATAGTTTTCGCGTTAACAACGGAAGCTTGATTGGGGATCATATAATCAGACATTTCATTTGACATTTAACATTTAACAGTTATCAATAGCTCAAAAGCAAGCTCAGACCTTTGCGATCGCTGACTGGATTTAACGTCTCCAAAGATTTTGCTGGCTTATTCATGCTTACTTTTGAGTATTAGCCGGTGTCGATCGTTCGCTAGAGGCTGGAGTTTTTCGCTCCACATTAATTTAAGCAAAGTCTAAAAATTGCGATTTTTTAAATTTTATATTTGTTTTGTAAATCAAAGTGTCGGTATTGAACAATGGAGATAGAGTATCAGCGATTGGCGATCCCCAACCAGCTATCAGTAGTCATTAACTCAAAATCTGCCCGTGAATTTATCTCAATCTTCAACCTTGCCCGATGTTCGACATCCCTGGCATACCTTCCCGTCCGATCGCACTATAGAGCAACTACAAAGCGATCGCGATCTTGGACTAACTGATACTCAAGTAGGACAACGATTAGAACATTATGGTCGCAACGAAATTGTTGAAACCAAAGGGCGTAATTCTTGGGAGATTTTCCTAGATCAGTTTACAGACATCATGTTGTTGATGTTGATTGCCGTCGCCATAATATCGGGCATTTTAGATCTAATTAGTCTCCGAGAATCAGGTTTGGCTGCGGGAGAAATTCCCTTTAAAGATACCATTGCGATTATGACCATTGTCTTTCTTAACGGTCTTTTGGGATACCTGCAAGAAAGTCGTGCCGAAAAAGCTCTAGCTGCTTTAAAAAATATGACCTCTCCTCAAGTACAGCTAATCCGCAATGGTCAAAGACTAGAAGTAAATTCACCCCAACTTGTCCCTGGAGATATTATTTTTCTCGAAGCAGGAGATCGAATCTGTGCTGATGGACAAATTATTTCTGCTGCCAACCTACAGGTTCGAGAATCAGCCCTCACGGGTGAGGCAAATGCAGTGCAAAAGTCTGCCGAGTCAGGATTAGACGCAGATACACCCTTGGGCGATCGCTTGAATATGGTTTTTGCAGGTACAGAGGTACTGCAAGGTAGGGCTAAAGCAGTCGTCACTGCTACGGGAATGGCAACGGAGTTGGGTAAAATCGCCCAAATGTTGCAGTCGGTAGAAACAGAAGCTACCCCTTTGCAACAGCGGATGAATCAACTGGGACGGGTATTAGTGACTGGTTCTATGATTCTGGTGGGGTTGACGATCGCCATTGGCGTGATTCGGAGTGGTTGGACGCATCTACGAGATTTGGTAGAGGTTTCACTCTCGATGGCGGTGGCGGTAGTACCAGAAGGTTTACCCGCAGTGATTACCGTTACTTTGGCTTTAGGTACGCAGAGAATGGTCAAGCGCAAGGCATTAATCCGCAAACTTCCCGCAGTAGAAACCTTGGGTTCGGTTAACACGATCTGTTCTGATAAAACGGGGACGCTAACCCAAAACAAAATGGTAGTACAACAGGTGGCAGCGGTTAATGATTCCTGGACGGTTACGGGGGAAGGATACGAACCTGTGGGAAAGTTTTTACCAGAGAGGAAAGCAGAGACGATTCGCAACTCTTCTCTACTAGCAAATCATCCTGAGTTGGAAATTTTATTAATTACCTGTGTTTTGTGTAATGATGCTACCTTGTCTCAACAGGAAGCACAATGGGAGATTTTAGGAGATCCGACGGAAGGGGCGTTATTATCTCTGGCAGGAAAAGCAGGTTTTGAGCAGCCTACTCTTAATAGTAAAACCCGACGGGTAGTCGATTTTCCCTTTGATAGCGATCGCAAGCGGATGAGCGTTGTTTGTAATGTGGGAACAGTTCGGGCAAACGGTTATTCATCCCTAGGTAATGATTTAATTTTATTTATTAAAGGTTCGCCAGAAATAATTCTCGACAGATGTAGTGCCTATCAACATAATTCAGAAACATTAGCTTTAAATCAAAACCTCCGCAAGACGATTCTTGCCACCAATAACCGCTTGGCGCAAAATGCCCTGAGAGTATTGGGCATTGCTTATAAACCCCTGACCGAAATACCATCAGAAAACAGTGCCGAAACCACCGAACAGACGCTGATTTGGTTGGGTTTAGTCGGTATGATCGATGCACCCAGAACCGAGGTCAAAGCAGCGGTAGCAGAGTGTTTGGGGGCGGGAATCCGTCCGATTATGATCACGGGAGATCATCAGTTAACTGCCAGGGCGATCGCCCAAAAACTGGGAATTGCTAAAGAAAACGATCCAGTCTTGACGGGACAAGAATTACAACAGCTTTCTCAAGCCGAATTAGAACGAGCAGTTTTAGATACCAGTATCTATGCCCGTGTCTCTCCCGAACACAAACTACGCATCGTTCAAGCCTTGCAAACTCAGGGCAAATTTGTAGCGATGACGGGGGATGGGGTAAATGATGCCCCCGCCCTCAAACAAGCCGATATTGGTATCGCCATGGGCATTACAGGGACAGATGTGAGTAAAGAAGCTAGTGATATGGTGTTGCTGGATGATAACTTTGCTACGATCGTAGCCGCGACTGAAGAAGGAAGAGTTGTTTACAGCAATATTCGTCGTTTTATCAAATATATCCTCGGTAGTAATGTCGGGGAAGTGATTGTCATTGCTTCAGCACCCCTACTCGGTTTACCCGATGTTCCCCTGACTCCTTTGCAAATTCTCTGGATGAACTTAGTTACCGATGGCATACCAGCATTAGCCTTGGCAGTCGAACCAGCCGAACCCAACATCATGCAACGTCCGCCCCTAGATCCTCAAGCCAGTATCTTCTCTGAGGGGTTAGGGCTATATATTGTTCGGATTGGGATTATCTTTGCGATTATTACCATTAGTTTGATGACTTGGGCTTATAACTCCGCCCAAGTTTCCGACAATCCCGATAGCTGGAAAACTATGGTTTTTACTACCCTTTGTGTTGCCCAGATGGGACACGCCATGGCAGTGCGATCGCACAATCGCTTAACCGTAGAACTCAATCCCTTTTCTAACCCCTATCTTTTAGCTTCAGTTGTCCTTACTACGCTGTTACAGTTATTACTAATTTATCTTTCTCCACTGCGCAGCTTTTTTGGTACGGAGGTTTTATCGGGACAACAATTATTAATTTGTTTGGGTTTTAGCCTATTAATTTTTGTCTGGGTAGAATTAGAGAAGTTGTCGATCCGTTTAGTCAGAAAATAGAATATCTGCCTAGTTCGAGCGATAATTATAGTTTTGCTTATTAATTAATCAAAAGCAATCGCTGCAATTAATCAAAACAAATTCAACTAAAAATCGCTCATAAAGAAACAATTATCATCATCAATCCCAAAATTAACAAACCAATACCCCAAGATAATTTTTGTTTTAAAATAGATTGTTTGGACTGCAATAATTCTACTTCGGATTTATAACTAATAATAAATGGCTTGTGTTTGTCTGGGGAAGCACATATTTTCAATCGATCGTCAGCATCGTTGATTTCTCCCAGGATGTAAACATAAGATTGAAGTGCAATAATTTTTTCGGTTTTTTGATAGCCTAAAACCCGATAATCACCGTACATCTTGTTTCGATTAGGCTCAAAATCATTAACTACTGTCAAGCCATCAATTTCAGCTCTTGTCGGATCGATCGCAATTTTTCCAGTTTCGTCTTCGAGAAAAAAGTTAGTTTTGATTTTATTATCTGCTATGGTTTTACTACCACTATTAGTAGAAGTACTAACATTACCTTCATCATCAGTAACCTGCTCGGTTTGTTCATACTCTTCGACAATTACAGTATGACAGTAAACGCAAGGACGTTGAGATAGTTGGGCAAATAGGTGATTATCACACGAGACATATCCTTTGACTTCAACTTGTTCGCGCCAGATACCTGTTTGTCCTAGTTCGTTGACGATCTCATCTCTTAAAGATTTTAAATCGCCAATCTTGGAAGTTTCGGTAGCTTTAATCGCTCGAATTTCTAACTTGACAAAATAATATTTAATCAAAAAGGTTACAGCGATCGCAATAGTAGCTAAGCCCGCACACAAAACAAAAATGTTCATTACCCAAATGCGATTGATTCTAAGAATTACAATTGCACTTAGTATTCCCCAAAAATATTAGATCTCTTGCATGAATAGCTGCGATCGCTACTAGGTGAATTAACTAACAGTTTTATAATCTTTGAGTAAATATTTGATTACAAGTATATTTATTAAATTTTGGGAGCATCCCATTAATTTTAGGTTGTCCTTATGATTTTGATTTTATGATTTGGCAACGTAACTAAGCATAGCTTGTTAAATGAAAGATCTGACACTCAACATTGCGACCAAAGAAGATTTAAAAATCCTGAATCATCTTTATGCAGATATGGACAATAAGCCCTTGATGTCTGAGACAGAAATAATTGAAATCTGGCATCAAATACAACAAGTCCCTAATTATAATATTTACCTTGCTTATTTAGAAGACAAAGCTATTGGTACTTTTAGTTTATTGTTGATGCCGACTATGATGCATCGAGGTTTTCATCAAGCTGCTATTCTCGATGCGGTGGCGATCGCTTCTGCTTATCGCGGACAAGGTTGGGGAAGAAAAATGATTGCCAAGGCTTTAGCAATTAGTGCTGATGCAGGCTGTTACAAGGTAACTCTTTCTTCTAATCTTCAACGCAGTCGCACTCACAAATTCTATCAATCTTTGGGTTTTCAGCAACATGGATGGAGTTTTAGCTATCAGTTAAAGTAGGAGACAGAGGGGGTAGGGGAAGCAGAGGGAAGATAGGGGAGATGGGGAGATGGGGAAGCAGAGGAGAAGGAACGAGGAACGAGGAACAGGAAGGAAGGGAAGTACAACTAACAACTAACGACCAACTCCGAACTAACTATAACCAGCAAATAATGTTAACCATTGCCACTACAGCAGAGATAAATTTAGATCGGTTTTGGTCTTTAGTTTCTGGAGTATTAATGCTCAATTCCGAGACTTTTGCCACGATTAACAAGCTACCTTCGGGCTTAACTGCCAGTATTTTAGTAGTTTTACTCGCTGGCTTGTCCCAAACTTTTGGTCAAAGCGTGATGCTGTTTATCAATCGGGTGCAACCCCTAAGATTTTTGCTCTCAGTAGCGATCGCAGCAGTCATCTTCGTCTTTAACTACAATTTTTGGGTTTTAAGTACCTGGCTAGTTGCAGGCTGGTTTTTTAGGGTTAATTTATCTCTGGTGGAAGTCGTTAAAACATTGGGATTTAGCTATGCACCTTTACTATTCGGTTTTTTAATCGTGATTCCCTATTTTGGAATGCCAATCTTAATTGTCTTGTCAATCTGGACTTTGATGGCGATCGCCACTGGTTTGGGAGTAATCTCCGATCTGGGAATTTGGCAGGCGTTTGAATGTTGTCTGGGTGGTTGGGTAGTACTGCAACTTTCTCAACGAGTTTTTGGTAAGGCGATCGCCCGTATTACCAGCAGAATAGTCGATTGGGTTGCTGGAGTTGAATTAGTCACAGAACCAGACTACCTAGAACAAATGCTTTATCGGGGTCTACCCATACCACCTGAAACCTTCGATATTCCCGATCTTTTGGGTAACTCTGAGGAAGACGATTCCTGACTTTTTACTTTACTCTAATCTACATTAGAAATAACAGTTTAATTTTTTAGTATGTTTAAGTCGCCAGATAACCACCGTCTACGGCTAAAAGTTGTCCTGTGACAAATCTGGCATCATCCGAACAAAGCCACAAAACAGCATCCGCGACTTCTTGAGGAGTTCCCAATCTTTGCATTGGTAACATTGCTGCAAACGGAGCGGTATTACCTTTGGCAGCCTCTCTCAGCATTTCTGTATCCGTAGGGCCTGGAGCGACTGAATTGACCCGAATTCTTTTTCCAGCATATTCAATAGCAGCAGCCTTAGTTAGAGCATGGACTGCGTGTTTAGTTGCCGTATAGGGAGAAAGTCCAGGTACAACTGTACGCAAAGCATGGATTGATAAAATGTTGACAATCGCCCCTGCTGAACCTGTACTAATAATAGCTGACAACTGATGTTTCAAACAGTAGAAGCTTCCTTTTAGATTCACATCAACTAAACGAGAAAAATTTGATTCATTCTGTTCGGCGAGTAAAGCCATATCGCCAATTCCCGCAGCATTGTTTACTGCTAAATCTAGACTTCCGAAAGAGTTAATTGTTTTTTGAACGAGGTTTTTAACTGAAGCAGACTCGGCAATATCTGTCTTGACAAACATTGCTTCACCTTGATTAGCTCTAATTATGTCTACAGTTTCTTGTCCTAAAGCTTCGCGACGATTTGCCACAACAACTCGAACTTCTTGGGATGCTAGTGCCAAAGAAATAGCTCGACCAATACCACTTCCACCTCCTGTTACAATAGCTGTTTTGCCTTTTAAAGAGGAATAATTAGTCATTTGTCTTTAATAAGTAAATAATTTATAAATCAAATTCTGCGATCGCAAAATATTTTGATCCTACAGATAATTTTTTCAAGTGTTGAGATAGAAACACTTGGCTTACTACACTTAAAATCTTAGATAAGCTTTTAAGATCTGTAAAATACTTAATCGATCTCAAATGATGCCTCAAAGTTATCAAACTTTTTTTGAGCTAAGACATTTACGTTACTTTCTCACCGTGGCAGAAGAACTCCACTTTCGTCGCGCAGCCGAACGATTACATATTGCCCAACCCGCACTGAGCAAACAGATTCAACAGTTAGAAGCAGCAATTGGGATTAAACTGTTTGAAAGAACCAATCGCAAGGTAATTCTTACCAAAGCGGGAGAAGTTTTTTACAGTGAAGCAAAAGCGATTTTTAAGCAGATAGATAATGCTATCTCCTTGACTCAAAGAGCAGCTTCGGGAGAATGGGGAGAACTAAAATTAACTTTTACCGCACCGGCTATGTCTACTGTTTTACCTTCTATCCTGCGAACCTACAAAAGAAACTTTCCCAAAGTAAAGATAACTCTAACTGAATTACCAACCTCTGCTCAGATAGAAGCTTTAACAACTGGAGAGTCAGATTGTGGTTTCTTTCATCCAACAGTTGCCATCCCTAACCTGACAATTAAAGAGATTTTCACCGAGTCACTAGGTATAGTTGTACCCAAATCTCATCCATTAGCAACCAGAAAAAAAATTAGACTGGTAGATTTTGCTGATGATGCTTTTATTTTGTTTCCTAGAACTTACAATTCCCATCTTTATGACCAGATTGTTGCCATATGTCAGCAAGTAGGCTTTAGTCCAAATATTGTCGAAGAAGTCTCTCCACGAATTAATGCGATCGGCCTGGTAGCTGCGGAAATGGGCATAACTTTTTTGTCTCAGTCCTTATGCTCTTTGTGCGGTCAAGATGTTGTTTATAAACCTTTAACTGGATTAACTCCACAGTTAAAACTAGTTTATAGCTGGCGATCGCAAAATACTTCGCCTTGCTTGCCCCTGTTTCTAGAAGTGCTTGAATTATATTTAAGCGATCGTCATTGAACTTAAAACACAGTCTTAAATTCGTTTCTACTTGTTCTATCTCAACCAAATATATAGTAAGTTATACAATCGATCGGATCTTGCCTACATTTGCCTGCAAGATGATTTGCCGAGCGAGCTTACAGGGTTAATTAATGTTAAAACGAACGGGATTAATTTTATTAGCATTAGGCATAGTTGTTTTTCTCTCTCCTGCTAATGCTTGGTGGGTGCAATGGTATGCTTTTGTGCAAAATCAATTATTCAATCTGTTGCTCGATGGAGGACGGATCGTTGGCATTGCTTTAGTGTTAGCGGGTTTACTCGCCCCTTTTGAAGCCTTGGGCTGGTGGGCGGGATGGTATGGTAATAATCGCGATCCGCTTAGCTTGCCCGTCAATCAAACTCAATTACCAATCAAAAAAACAACTGCAACAGCACCACACTACATAGTTTATCTCGATGGTATTGGCAAAAGCTCTTTTAAATATTCCGCTAGGGGGAAGAAATTTCTGCAACGTTTGGAGGAATCTCTACCGAGCGATCGCATTTTAATTAAAAACATTATTCCCTACTCAGTAATTAATTTACCCCTAACCATTGGAAGACCTTTAGCTCGATTTTGGCGATGGATCGAGGGTACATCTAGGTTAGAAGTGCTAGTCTTGATTCGCAATATGTTTCAAGTGGCGGTATCGGTAGACAGTCGTTATGGCCCGATCTACAATCGCGGTACGGCACAAATAATTATCGATCGCTTACTCAGTCGTGGCTACCAACCAGGTAGCGGGGCGTTGATTACCTTGATTGGTTATAGCGGTGGCGGACAAATATCATTAGGCGCAGTACCTTATCTCAAAAAGGTTTTGGCCGCCCCCATTGAGGTAATCTCTCTCGCGGGAGTAATCAGCGGTAACAATGAAGTCGCTAAAGTAGAACACCTTTACTATTTAGTCGGCGAAAAAGATCGGGTGGCTCGTTTTACACCTTGGCTGTTTCCTCGAAGATGGTCGATAATTACTTGGTCAAATTGGAATCTAGCTAAGAGTCGGGGAGAAATTAGCTTTATCTGTTTGGGTAAAGTCGGACATGATTCCAAAAATGGTCCTTTGGATGAGATGGCAATACTTCCAGATGGTCGCAATCACCTAGAACAAACTTTAACTATCATCCTGCGTATTCTCAACCGTGTCGATGGTTATGAACCCTATCCTGCTGCTGTCCCAGACTATCAACCAACATTGTCTCAGGTGGCGAGCGACTATGCTAATTATGTTCGAGCCGATTTCAATCAACCCAGTTACTATCCCATCCAGCAATCTTACTCTAGTGAATATCTCCCCGTAGCTGAGTGGCTGGGGCGTTTGATTTTACCCGATGTTAGCGAACGTTCTCGCTTGGATGGAGTCTACTTGGAAGTGCATCACGCACCAGCTTCAGAGCAAGATTTGATTGGTAAAAAAGTATACTTGCGCTGGAGCAGTCGCCCCGACATTCAAGCTTATGTTAATCAGGTAAAAATTAGGATTGATTTTTCCCAACAGGCTTACAAAAGTATCACTCAGGGAATAGTCCACCCGATCCGTTTAAACCACTGGCGACAGGTACAGACTTTAGAATCTTTGGCTGGTGCAAGAGAGAATGATGATGTGATGGTTGCCTTGAGTTCGGTAGAGTTAGAGAGAGAACCAGAGATTAGTCTGTATATTAACCGCGAACCAATCGTAATTACGGGTAAATATTATGCTTTAGTGACGATTACTAAGTTATTCCCCAATAATTGCGCGGTCGTCCGCTACTATAATTCTACTTCGGGACAGTTTGATGGTCGAGAAGACCGAGTTTATTTCCCCCAGGTAGTACCAGACCGCAACGGAGTTCTCCCCGCTACTGCTAACAAGATTAACGAATCACCTTTAAATAAAACTGGTTGGTATATTTATGGCGAAAAAAACCACCAGGGGATGTTCGTCGTCAGGGCGATCGCTCCTCGTGCTTTATTTCAACTCAAGCCAGCTAAAGTTATTTCAGGATTAGGTAAAACTACCAACTATATCCACAATCGATATTGGCAGGGAGTCAAGCAAAAGAAAGGTCAGATCGATTCAATTCTGTTGAACCCTCATAATTTACCAGACACAGAATTAATCGATTCATTTCAAGAAGGCGATCGCCTGTTACTTTTGCATACCTATGGCGGTATTGGTGGTAAAAAACAAGAATTTGCCCCATTAGGGCTCTTTTTTGGACATTTTTCCTTTGGTTTAGCCAGGGTAGTCCGCGAACCCCTCACCCAAGAACTGCGTTTCAAAATCGCCTACGCTCAGGTATATACTCAAAACACTACAGGAATTATTGCAGGGAGTTTAGACTGGACGAATTTTGTCGGCGATCGCCAGTTTGGTTGGCTCGGAAGTCGTCCGATTACTGATATTATCGTCAAATTGGATGTTTTAGACGAATACAACTTTGATGGTTTGCGTCGTTTTCCCCTCAACGCCTTAGCCTACCAATTAGACCGCATGATGGCGCGTTACCGTACTGGAGATGGTACGGGGGCTACCTTTGTCGGCCCAGCAAATTCTTGCGTGCAGGATTCTTGTCAGGCTTTTTATCAGGGGATTAATATGACCTTGACCGAAATCGCTAATAATGCCCAAATTCAAGACTGGCTTGCAGCTAACCCCAATCATCCTCAAACTCAAAGATTACACCGCCTCATTGCCCTCAACCAAGCCATAGAAGCCAAACTGATAACCTGGCAAACCCGCCCTGACTGGGTCGATCCCTATCAATCACTAATCGGTACTCGTCTGGCGGATCGTCCCGTAACGACGATAGTCAATGGTTTGACTAGCTGGCGATCGCTTTTACCTCGTTTAGCCAACGATATCTTAGCCGAAATCTTCCTCGATCGCGGTGCGAGTCTGTGGCTATTGCAAACCTATCAGGTAGGCGGTTGGGATGAAGATATTGAACCCATTGCACCTACAAAATTATGGATTTAATGCGAGTTCTTATTCTTGAAGATGTTCAATAGGACGGACTAATTGACCGGGAACAAGGCGGTGGTTTCCATTAATTATAACTCGGTCATTATTTTGCAGTGTACCGCGAACAAAAACGCGATCGCTTTGGGTCTGGAGAACTTCTACCTCTTGCTGTTCGACACGGAAGGCTTTGTTAGGATTATTAGCAACATTTTCTGAGTCTCCCAAGACATAACATGACCATAAACCCCGTACTCCTCTTACTAAGGCTGTAGTTGGTAGCCAATAGCCAGAATCGGCAATATTTTCGCTTAATTTTAACCGAGCTACTTGTCCAGCTCGAACTTCGCTAGCTGCGGATTCATCCAAACCCAGAACAACTGTTAGGGTGCGAGTCGCAGAATCTAGTTGGGGGAGAGTTGATAACACTTGGGCTTGATATATCCTCGAACCAATTTTTAACTGTTGTTTGCTACCGAGAGGAATTTGGCTGGCGGTGTTGACAGGTACACCAACATGGACTTCAAGATTGCTCGCTTCCACTAGAGTGAAAATCGATTCACCAGCAGAAACTACAGTTCCTTCGTCAACTAAACGCTTGGCAACTCTTCCAGTAAAAGGAGCCTTGAGGGTGCTTTGTTCTAGTTCCAGTTCTAAACTGGCTAACTTAGCATCTAATTGTTCGAGTAAAGCTTGTTGAGCTGCGATTTTTTCGGGGCGTGTACCCGCTAATAATTCATCAAGTTGACTTTGGGCTTCATTCAGGCGAGCTTGAAGGGTGTTGACTTCAGTGGTGGCTTCGTCGAGTTGCTCGCGAGAAATAGCTCCAGAGGTATGAAGTTCTTGGCGACGTTGACCTTTGGTTTGAGCTAGTTTCAGTTGAGATTGTATACTTTTAACCGTTGACTTAGCAGCAGCAATAGTTTCACTCCGAGAGCCAGCCAGTAATTCTTGTAGCTGTGCCTTGACTTGTTTTCTTTCGGCGAGGAGTTCTTGTTGTTTGGCTTTGAGGTTTTTGGTATCGAGGACGGCAAGGGGAGCACCTACTTCAACTTGTTCTCCTAGATCTACTGTGAGGTTGAGTAATTTACCCCCTCGCTCAAAACCTAGGGAACTACTACGACGAGAGACAATAGTACCAATGTAGGTGCGGTCTACTTGATAGGAGTCAACTAAGTTGACCTTGACGGTTTCCACGGGAAGAATAGTAGTTGAAGAGGAATCTTGAGCAGTTGCTGCTCGCTCGGGCTGGAGAGTTGAGAGAATGGGTAGCTTTGACCACCAGTTACGACCAGAAGGTGTCAACAAAAAAACTAACAGTCCTGACAGCAGCAGCAGGGGCAATCTGAAGTTCAGAGCCACTAGTTTCTTAGTTTTCCTCTGAGGCAAGACAACAACAGAATTTGATGAAGTCTCATCTGCTTGTTCAACGTTTATTTTTTCTGATTCATTAAGGAGTTCTTTTGTCCCCATTCGAGAATCAAGATCCATTTCCTCAGGACTATTTTCCCCTACACCCAAGGGGCTATCACCTGAAAAGGCGTGGTCAAACTGCTGCTTTGGAACAGGGGAAGTATCTAAATTCAATTTTTCTATTAAACCTGGTCCTAACTGACAATATCCTTTATAAATACTTCTAATGGCAGTAACTAATTCTTGCGGATGGGTGCTCTTGAGGAGGTAACCTGTGGCACCTATTTGTAAAGACTTTTTAATATCTCGATCGCGATCGGAAACGCTCAAGATTAAAATTTTGGTGTCAACATAGCGATTAGTAATTATTTCTGTCGCAGTCAAGCCATCCATTCTGGGCATATTAATGTCCATAAGTACTACATCTGGCTTCAGTTTTTCAACTAATTCAATAGCTTCTTGCCCATCAATAGCAGTGCCAATTATTTCTAAATCTGGTTCTGGTTCTAAATAGCTTCGCCAAATTTGTTGACAGGTGTATTGATCTTCAGCAATTAAAACCCTAATTGTCTTTTGGGGTTTTGTGGTTAAACTCGATCTAGGTAAAATCACTTCTGGCTCGGGGTCAGAATTGTGTTTGAAGCTAAAGGCAGATTGGTCTAACTCGGTGTTTTTATGGTTCTGAGTCGAGTGGTTATTCATGAGAGCATTTAGCAAAAATAGAAATAAATAGAAGAAAATTTATTATTAGGATTAATTTTTAAATAGCTTATTGATTCTTTAATTCTTTGCTTTTACTAAGTCTCTCATTACTTTTGACAATTGAGATGATTTTTGTTGAGCAAAAAGTTTGAGAGAAGGGAGATTATTTCGACCTGTAAGCAATAAGTAGGCACAGGGAACAAAGAATAATGCTAAAAGAGTAGCACCACCAACTCCTCCAGCAACACAGATAGCCAATGGACTGTATGTGCCACCATCGAGAAACAGGGGAATAAACCCGGCAATAGTGGTGATGGTTGTTGTGAGTACATGACGAGTAGAACGGACGATCACTTCTACCATTGCCTTGCGCTCTCCGTAACGAGCTTGGGGATGAGCGCGCAGGGCAGCAAGGACGACTATAGAGTCATTAATTGCCACTCCAATCAAACCAACGATACCGCAGATGGCCATGAACCCGAGAGGATAACCAAAGAACCACAGAGATGCTAGAGCTAAACCGACAGAGCCAATGGCTACTAGGTAGACGATCGCGGCACAGCGAAAGGAGTTGAAGGAGAGCACGAGAGTGGCAAGCATTAATACCAGCACGGGCACTACCCAAGCCATCAGGTTAGTCACTGACCGACTACTCTCTTCTGCCTCTCCCCCAAACTCCAGTTCATAGCCTGGAGGGATTTGAAAATCACTGTTTAAAAGGCGCTCTTTGAAGTCTGCTAAGACGGTTGACGGTAAAGTACCAGCGGTAACAGAACCTTGAATGGTGTTGACCCGCCGAGCGTTGCGTCGGGTGATAGTAGCGGTTTCGGGAACCAGGGTGAGTTTACCGAGGGCTGACAGGGGTATGGGAGAGGAGGGTTCTGGAGATGATGGGTTGTTTGGCAGTAAATCGAGGGTCGCGATCTGGTTGAAGTTACCGCGATCGCTTTGGTCTAGACGAACTCGCAGGGGCAGTTCTTCATTTTCTTCTAGGATAGAACCCCCTAGATTCCCTTCCAAATTAGCATCTAGTTGCTGGGCAATTTGGGTGTTATCCAATCCAGTCAGTCGGGCTGTTTCTTCATCCAAGGAAAGAGCGAGTTTGGTCAGATCCGCGCCCAAACTAGTGCTGGTGTGGGTCACGTTGGCTACTTGCACCAGTTCTGCCCGGACTTGACTACCTAGTTCTCTTAGAGTGTCTAGGCTTGGACCGTAGAGCCTTAGTTCAATCGGGGGGACTGGGGGTCCGCTCTCAAGTTGCTTCACCAAGATTTTAGCGGCAGGAAAGGCTAAATCGAGTTCTTGTTGTAAGCTACGAATCACTTGCAGGCTTTCCGTAGCAGAAGTCGTTTGAACCGCAGCCGAGGCATAATTACTGATACCACCTTTGATTCCAGTTGAGAGCATACTATAGTGGAAGGCAGGGGCGTGAGTTCCTAGAAACCAGTAAATATTCGCTATTTCGGGATGCTGTCTAATTACCTCAGTTGCTTCCTCAACAACGGATTTGGTTTGTTCTAGGGAAGCAGAGGAAGACAACTCTAACTCAATATAGAGTTGATCCCGTTCTGTTGTAGGAAAGAACTGCTGTGGCACATTACCAACCATCAGAAATCCAGTGACTGGCAAAACTAGAGCGAGCAGTATTCCTAAGGCAGGGCGCATCAAAATAGCAACCAGGGTTTGCCGATAGACTTTAGTTAATTTGCCCAGAGAAAAGCCTCTTGACCAAAAGCGTTTCAGCGATGCAAGAGGTCTATTTTCAAGGACTTGATTCTGACTGACTCTTCTTCTGCTGGGCTTTGTTGTTCTGGGACTCATCCAACCATTGAGAGCTGGGATGACGGTTAAGGACAACAGTAGGGAACTGAGAAGGGCTAGAATTACGCTTAAGGCCAG
The DNA here is from genome assembly GCA_030064795.1 of Pleurocapsa sp. MO_226.B13. The sequence goes on from JASJEI010000045.1 coordinate 16,967, forward strand.
GGAGCGCACAAATTCACCCGTTCCCCCAGGAGTAAGAAGCATTGGGGCAAAGGTCAAAACTGTCGTTAAGGTTGATGCCAGTAAGGGAATTGCCAGATAGCTTGCTGTTTTGGGTATTGCCCGTAGAGGGGAAAAACCCTTTTTCAGTAAATGCTCCATTTCATCGACAACAACAATGGCGTTATCAATCAACATTCCCAGAGCAATGATTAGTCCAGTGACAGATGAATTATCTAAGGGAACCTCCAGCACATTCATCCCCCCAAAGACGATTAAAACCGAGAGAGGAAGGGAAACACCGACAACTAAGGCAGATTTTCCCCCCATGAGCAAGGCAGTACAGGCAACAACCAATAAGGTACCGAGCCAGAGGTTTTGGAACAGGCGGTTCAAGCGGGTTTCTACATATTGGTTCTGGTCGAGAAGTAGGTGCAGACCAATACCTGGAGGCTTACTGCGGCGGAATTCTTCTAGAGTTTGGTGAGCCCGCTTCATCCACTGGTCAATGCGCTGCCTCGATTCAATACGGACAGCCAGGGCGATGCCAGTTTGTCCATTAATTATAGCTATTTCCCTGGGAGGTTCTTGGATGCCTTTGGTAACTGTGGCAATATCTCCCAAGGGAACTAACTGCTCTGAGTTGCTGCCGACGCGAATGGGAATTTGTCGAATTCGCTCTAGAGAGTCCAGCTCGGTTTCTACTTCAATCAGGAGGTCATTATTGCTGTTGCGGAGTTGTCCCGAGGATACCTTGGCATCGCTGAGGCGGATTTGTTGGGAAACTTGTTGGGGGGTAAGACCTAATACAGCTAGGTCTGCCTGGTTAATTTCAACCAATATTTCTTCAGATGGGGCTCCCCAAAACTCGATTTCCTCTATACTTCCTAGGGCGTAGAGTTGTGTTTTGAGTTGTTCTGAAAGACGACGTAAGATGGCAGGGTTGCTAGGAGTTTCTAATTCCCAGGTTAAAGCAACAATCAGGGTATCGGATTTAATATGTAGCTCCTCGTATTGTGGAGCAGATACTCCTGGTGGCAGTTCTAAAGTGATATCACCTAGGCGATCGCGCACGCGAGACCAGACTTCATTAATATTTCTCACAGTTTCCTGAAGTTCAACTGTGATTGCCGAACTGCCTAAACGTGAAGTGGAAGTAATATATTTAATTCCCTCGACTTCTAATAATTCTTGTTCTATTTTTTCAGTTACTAGAGATTCTACCCGCTCGGCACTAGCTCCAGGGAATTGGGTAGTAATTTGACTCACCCACAGACTGGGCTGAGGATCTTCCATACGAGGTAAGGCTTGTAAGGAAAAAAGCCCCCAAACTAAGATCAGGCAGATAGTTAGAATTAGAAGTCGAGTATTGCGATAAAATAAGTTCCACATTATTTGGAATCAAGATTAAATTTTCGACCAAGAAGTTGCTCCAAAAGCATCTGTATTGGATTTACATTCACTCTACGGTCATCGACATTCCTAGAGATTGAGTACCTAATTTTGGCAATCCATGTTCAAAAAAAGGTTTGCATCGATTGGCGTAAATAATGTTCTTCGCATAAAATTCCCCGATCTTGGCAATCTAAATATTTTTCATTTAGCTTACCTTGGAGTCGTCCACCAAACATTGAAAATACCTGCAAAGTTTTTTTTAAACCACTTGAAATTGTATTTAAATTCTGGGTTCGATCGTAAAAATGGTATGAAGTAAGGCTAAATCGATCTTCATAGTTGTCAAGGTGCGCTAGTTTGCACTTTTGAATTGCTTTTTTTCGTCACCTGAATCCCCCCAAAAGCGTTTATCTTTTATTCTTTATTCGCTCATTTTATGCCATTTCAATAACTTATTAATTTAGCTAATTTTTAGATTTTGAATATATTAAATAATTATAATTTTTGATACCTATTATAAATTTTACTTTAAAAATAACTTTATAAAAAATTGATTTACATTACTTATAAATATACAAAAACGACATATGTTTTAAATTGTTCTATAAGTTTAAAAACAAAATATTTATTCGATTATTATAAATGATATCACGTCGAACAATTGCAAATCTTTTGAACTAATTCAGATAAATCCGTGGCCAACTTGCTAGAAAAAAACAACGATTGCACTATACTAGAACGCAAACAATTTGCTCGTAAGGCCTTTTCAAGATCTAACAGTGCCCATACGCTGGTTGAACGGTTTGGTCTGCTATTAAGTGTGCTTTGGTATGAGCAGTTGGTTGCACTTCTGGGCAGCATTGACTGGCAAGCCGAGTGTGATTGCATTTGCCAACCCAAGTTGACCTATCCTGCCTACTACCAATCCCAAAACTTTCATGGGATTGAAGGAGGTTACCTCAATCACTGCGCTTATGCTGCTGTCACCTACGACATGATTAGCCCGTACCTTCTGCTACCCAATGAACAATGGGTAAGAAAGGGATTGATTAATCGCATCCAAGGTCACCCACACCGTATTCTAGACCTAGGCTGTGGCACGGGTTCTAGCACGCAGTTACTCAAACGTAAGTTCCCCGATGCGGAAGTGGTGGGACTCGACTTATCCCCCTATATGCTGGTAATGGCTAACCACAAAGCCACCCAGGCACAGCTTGATATCATCTGGTTCCATGGCAACGCAGAGCATCCCCTATTTCCCAATGACTATTTCGATTTGGTCACGGCTTCGCTTTTGTTTCACGAGACCCCACCAACAGTTGCCCAGATCATTTTGCAAGAAGCCTTTCAGATACTAAAGCCAGGGGGCGAGATGTTGATTTTAGATGTCAACCAGGCTATAGTTCGGCAGGCAGCAGACAAGCTTGCCAATCTGTTTGAAGAACCTTACATCAATGCCTATGCCCAGTGTAGTACTGATGATTGGCTCAGAACTACTGGGTTCGACTCTGTTCGTACTGATAGCCACTGGTGGATCCATCAGGTCACCCAAGGTATTAAACCGAAAATCGGCCTTGTTGAATAAGATAAGAAATTTAGTTGTTTTTTAATAATTGTTTGAGTACACAAGATGAGCGCATTTTCGATAGTAGAAATCGCTTTTTTCTAGCAAAAAGTTTATCAATTGCTTGCGAAGTATAACTAATAACTTTGTTAAATGCGATCGCAATAATCTAATTCAGAAAAGATAATGAGGAAAGAAATTAAAATACCCATGAACTAAGATTTTAATTCTTCTACTAATTCTGCTATCTCTATTTTAGGTACTCCAGCCATTGTCTAGCATTTTGCTTTTTTGTCATTTTACCAAGTCTCTCACTACTTTTGAAAAATGGTATTACCTGCGATCGCTTTTCTTTTATCCTAATCAAGATCTAACAGTTCGCTTACGGTGACAATACGATAGCCTCTTTGTCTCAAGTCTTCTAAAATTATTTCTAAAGCGATCGCAGTATTTTGAGCTACCTCGATCGAATTAGCATGAAAGACTAAAATCGCTCCAGGAAAAATCATCTGTTTGGTATACATCGCTGTCAGCCAGGGATGATTGGTAAAGTTGAAAGTATCGAAGGGAATCATCGAAGCGAGGACTAACTTCAGATCGTAATCAGCTTCTGCGGTTAAACTGGCGATCGCTTTTAACATAGTTTGATTATAAAAAGCCCGACCTGGACGATACCAGCGAATACGACTGCTACCTGTAAGATCTAATAGTTTTTCGTGGGCTTCCTTAAGTTGTTTCTCAAACTTTTGGGGAGTCAATAAGGCGTGGGTTTCGTCAATTACACCATGATTGGCTATTTCATGACCTTGAGCCATAATTTCCCAGATTATCCGAGAATTTGGATTAATATGACTGCTAATGATAAAAAAAGTAGCTCTAACTGGTTCTAGTTTGCTGTATTTTTGATTGTGTTTGGCGATCGCCTTTAAAATCAGTCGAGTACCATAATCTTCTAGATCCAGAGGACAGGGTGCATCATCAATAGTTAATGCTACTACCTTTTCTCTCGTCTTTTTATAAAAAATAGCATCAGGAAATAGTTGAGCTACACCATTTACTAATTCCTGAGATAAATTTGGCATTTTGTTAACAACTCAATCGCCTATAAATATATCTTAAAATAAACGAGCGTCAACTCATATCGTACCCAGGGCTAATCGATTAATCATTAATTTTAAATTTTCTTGCCAATAACCTTGTTATTACGATCTTTACAAGACCAGGACTATATAAATTGCCAAGCCTAACATAAATATAACCTGAAATGTAAGGAATAAATACAGTTTAAACTCAATTTTTCTAGCGTAGTCATAAAGCTCGTTCTGATTTCTCTTAAAGTTATTTAACTGTGATTTTAATTCATATTCCAAATTTCTATTACTTTCAATAAATTTGGTCTTGACTAATTTATCTAACTGTTGATTGGTATCTTGCTTGAATTTTTTCAAGGCAATAACTAATTTTTCTTCTAAAGTTATCGAATTCTTTTGCTCCGAATTACTGAGGGAAATAACCAGTTTCTCGATCAATCCCGGCCCCAGTTGAAAATATCCCTGACTAACACTTCTAACAGCACTAGCCAATTCCCTAGCGGGAGTTCCTTTGGTCAAATAACCTTTAGCACCTGCTTCGATCGCTCTGTCGATATTCTCTCGCTCGTCATGACTGCTAAGCACTAAAATCTTTGTAGCACTAAAGCGATCGCGGATTGCTTGAATGGTACTCAGTCCGTCCATACCAGGCATTTCTAAATCTAGAATTACCACATCGGGAGACAATTGTTCGATTTGCTTTAATGCCTCGGCACCATCTTCTGCATAACCGACAACTTTTAAATCTACTTCTTGTTCCAAATACACCTGTATGGTTTCCCGAATTAAATTTTGATCGTCAACTATTAAAATACGAGTAGTGCTGGTATCAGTCTCAATGGTGTTCATATTCTAATTTTCAACAAAAATAAGACAAAGATTGTATAGCTGCTTCATTAGCTCTATTAGCTCACAATTTGACCTTAGATAAAAATATTATTATTTAAAGTTTTGGTAAGAAGATGCAATCTTAACCAGATAAGCAAGACTAAATTCAGTTATCTACTTTCAATCGACACAATCTCTAACCCGATAAATTACTGGAGGCATTCGCTATTGTCCCAACAAGCCGATCGTCAACAAGAATTAGCTCAAACCGTCTTTAGCTTTGAGGAAATTACAGCAGAACTAAATTATCGTAAAGCACAAAACTCTCTCAGAGATCTGATTAGTAATATCGATCTAACTGCCGAAGAACAAACTGGATTGGAATTAGAAATAGATCGCCTCACCCAAATGCTCGATAAGCTGGAGCATTCTGTAGTGCAAATTGCTGCCTTTGGCATGGTAGGTAGGGGAAAATCATCCGTACTCAATGCTTTAGTCGGACAAGATATTTTTCCTACAGGCGCACTCCATGGTGTAACTCGTGCCGTCAACACAACCAATTGGGAATTAACTCCCGAACAAATTGCCAATACTCCAGATAGCTTGCAGCGTCTGACTATTACTGGAGAACAAGGAAGACAAATTCAATTAATCGACACCCCAGGAATCGATGAAGTAGGCGGTGAAGCCAGGGAAGCTTTGGCTTGCGATTTGGCTAAAAGAGTCGATCTAATTTTATTTATGGTGTCGGGGGATATTACTCAGGTTGAATATCGAGCTTTAGCTAAACTGCGGGAAGCAGGAAAGCCGATGCTGCTGGTGTTTAATAAAATCGACCAATATCCCGAAGCAGACAGATTGGCTATTTACCAAAAAATCAAAGAAGAAAGAGTAAAAGAATTAATTTCTCCCGATGAAATTATCATGGTGGCTGCATCACCGATTGAGGTTCGGGGAATTAAAGATAAAGCGGGGAAACTGAAAGTACAGCGAGTTAAAGGAAAACCCCAGGTAGATTCTTTAAAGTTAAAAATTTTAGAATTACTCCACCGCGAGGGCAAATCTTTAGTGGCTCTCAATAGTATGCTGTTTGCCGATGAGGTGAACGAGCAATTATTACAGCGTAAATTAAGCATTCGCGATCGCGCTGCTAACGAGCTAATCAACAAAGGGATGATGGTCAAGGCAATGACCATCGCTCTCAACCCCGTTACGGCGATCGATCTGTTCTCTGGCGCGATTATTGACGTGGGGATAATCATCTCTCTATCTCGTCTTTATGGTATTGCTATGACTCAATCGGGAGCAGTAAAATTACTCAAAAATATCGCCCTGAGTATGGGGGGAATTAGTGCCAGCGAACTAATTGCCACTTTAGGTCTAAGCTCTCTTAAAGGCATTTTAGGGCTATCTATTCCCGCCACAGGAGGTTTATCCCTCGCTCCCTATTTATCAGTGGCGATCGCCCAAGGTGGAGTGGCTGGAGTGTCTTCCTATGCGATCGGACAAGTTACCAAAACCTATTTGGCAAATGGGGCATCCTGGGGCGAACAAAGTCCCAAAGTAGTCGTCCAAAAAATTCTCGACTCCTTAGATGAAGAATCAATTTTAAATCGGATTAAATCAGAATTAAGAGCAAAATTGATTAGTAGATTTGGTGGGCAATAAGTTATTCGGCAAAACGATAATCGCTCCTAGTGCTTTGTCAATAATTAATTGATGGGTTGGGGCAGGCAGGGGAAGCAGGGGAAGCAGGGGGAGATATTTATCAATATTTATCCCTCAAATCAATGTTGACAGACCACTCTAGTTATATTTTGCCACCCTAAAGGCGCGATCGCTTTTAAATCCAGTCTTCATCGTCGTCATCAAAATCGCTTTGACTAGAAGTACCCTGACTAGGACTAGGAGGTTCGGATTTAATAGCTTCGACTCGATCGCGATTAACCTCCTCTTTCTCAAAATCTTCGTCTTCTAGTTCTTCCTCATCAAAATCGCTGGTTTGTTGCGGATAAGAATTGTTTGGGGTCGATTCTAATTCGGGTTCGGGTAAAAGATCCGCTGGCTTCTTACCGTCTATTTCTACTACCATCAATTCGTCAATGTAAGCTAAGAAAAGATTTCCTCGAACATCACAAACCGTAGCTGAAAAAGACACTTCGGATTTTTCTTGAGTAAATAGTTCATTGATAAAACGAGAAGGATTAGTTTTGCTTTCTTCTCCGTTTATTCCTAATAAAATATATTCGTTGCCCGTTCTTTTGTGTCTAACAATTGTAGTCATAAGGTTCCTCTTTTCCTGATTTCTGATTCCTCAGCTAACCACCATGACTGCGAGGATCGGTATTAGTATTATTCGTTACTTTGACTTTAGGTTCAACTTGGGAAACCTGTCCTTTTTTATTGGCATAGGGGATCGGGTTATTGGCAACTAGAGCATCGAGATCGGCTTCTAAGATTCCCTTGGGTTGTTCGCCAATCGATTCGGCGATCGCATTCCCTTGAGAGTCCATAAACACAAAATGGGGAATACCATCAACTCGATAACGTAACATTTCTGGTAACCACTTGGTATTGTCAACATTAAGCATTACGAAATTAACGCGATCGCCGTATTCTTGTTTGATTTGCCCTAGATCTCCCGCCATCGCCTGACAGCTAGTACACCAATCTGCATAAAACTCTGTCAAGGTAGGCTTATTATTGTTTAAAGCTATATCCAAAGGTGTGGACTGTTTGACCTGAGACTCTAATGAGAGGGGACTAGTTTCGGTTTGCAAGCCGACAAATAAAGCGACGCTCAAAATAACTGCTGAGATCGCAATTATAATGTTTCTAACTGAATTATTATTATTTGATTCTATTTGTTGTTCTGTCATTAGTAAATTTGGCTATAAGTATTAGTGTAAGGACAATTTTAATTAAAACTCTTTACTCTCTATCAAGGATATACAAATTATCTTCTCCTTGGCTATTTTCTAATTCTCAAACCCCCTAGAGATAAGGCATGCCTTGTCTCTACGAATTCCCAATTCCCAATTCCCAATTCCTCGCCATGAAAAAACGGGTAACCCTTAATTTTCCTAAAACTGCGGTTCAAATGCCAATCACCTATCTTTTGGCAAAAGATTTCAATGTTGCAGCTAACATTATTCGCGCCCAGGTAGCCCCCAACCAAGTGGGTAAATTAGTGGTGGAATTGCAGGGAGACATCGATCAAATTGATGCTGCAATTGAATGGATGAGAATGAAAGATATTGGGGTGTTTTCTGCTAGCGGTGAGATTGTTATCGACCGAGATCTTTGTGTAGACTGTGGATTGTGTACGGGAGTATGTCCTACTGAGGCTTTGGTCATGAACCCAGAAACCTTCAGATTAGAATTTCGGCGATCGCATTGTATTGTCTGCGAACAGTGCATTCCTACTTGTCCTGTGGCAGCAATTTCTACTAATCTCTAATCTTAAGATTACAAATTAGAATAGGAAGCAGAAGCAATACCCATAGATTCTATAAGTTCCCATAGTTCTGGATTATTAAAATCTTCGATGGTCATACTTGCTCCCGCAGCGATTAAATCTTCTGCGGGGTGACTGGAAGTAATTCCGATAGTGTAGATTCCCGCACCAACAGCAGAGCGAATACCAGCACCAGAATCTTCAATAGCGATCGCATTTTTGCTTTTCACTTCCAGACGAGCTAAAGCTAATTGATATGGTGCGGGATCGGGTTTTCCTGGAGGGGCATCTTTTGCCATAATCACTGTGGGAAAGGTATCAGTCAGGCGCAGTACCTTGAGCATATAGATAGCATTATCTTCGGGTGCATTGGTGACAACGGCTTTTTTAATTCCCGTATCATCTGTCAGCCGAATTAACTTATCTAAGCCTGGAGTTGGACGTAGAGAATTGGCAATGCGTCTGTAGGTTTCTTCTTTTTCTGTCGCTAGTTTCCAAGCTTCCTCCAGAGATAGTTGGGGGATAATATCTTTAATGATCTTAGAATTGGTTCTCCCAGAAATTCTCTGACGGTAAAAAGCGCGATCGATATCCAGCTCGAATCTGACTAATATATCTTGCCAAACAGCAAAGTGAATCGAGTCTGTATCGGCTAAAGTCCCATCCAAATCAAACAATATCGCTTCTAACATTTATCCCTTGTGATAATCTGCACCGTAATTACTATTAACATTTAATAAGAAATATTTCTATATATTGAACAGTTATCTTTTGGTAGTATAAGCCAGAAATTATGGCGTGAAAATTCTCTGGTTTCAGTCCTGTTTTGTTTGCTAATCTAAAAGGTAAGAGCAATTAGCGTCAAGGAATTATATAATCATGAGTTTTTCAGAGCGCGATCTACAAAAAAAGCTAGAGGAAATAGAAGCAGAAATCAACCAAGAGTCTACTTCTAATTCTTATAATTCTCAACAGTCTTCATCTAAGTCGGTTTTTTCTCAATTTGAAATCAATCCATCTCCTCAAGTGCAAGGCTGGATAGATTCTGCGAAGGCTTGGTTTGGGACTCTACCCCAAATTGGGAAAGCTGCGGTAGCTATTGGTGGAGTCTGGTTGGGATTTTCCATTGTCGGTGCGGTTCTGCACGTTGTTAGTAGTATACTTAATATCGCTTTGGTTGGCTTGGTTTTGTATATTGGTTATCGTTTATTTAATAAGAATTCAAGCTCGAATTAAAGTTACAGCGATTTTCAGTTGAATAGAACACAGTTAGTAATTCGGAGTTCGGAATTCGGAATTCGGAGTTCGGAATTCGGAGTTATTTGTTAGTAGTTAGTGGTTATTCCCCAAGTCCCCCACCTCTCTCATCTCCCCTATCTTTCTTCTTCCTCGTTCCTTGTTCCTCACCCCCTCCTAGCTTCCCTATATAATCCTAAGATGTAGTCGCTCGATCGCCAAAACTGCTGTAAATTACCGCTCGGATTAGAGAATGTTAAAATCCTATCTTCCAAAACTTTTGTTTTACATTCATTTTAAGCCAGTTAAACTGCAAATCTCGGTGATACTATCGTGACGATCGCTGTAATTGGTATTGGTTTAGATGGTGCAGAAGGTTTGACCCTATCTACAAGAAAGATAATCGAACGGGCTGATGTTTTGGTAGGTAGTCAACGTCATCTTAGTTATTTTCCAGAACATCCAGCAGATAAGATTTATTTAACCAATTTTCAAGGGGAAATAGAGACAATTACCCAACTAGTAAAGAATAATTATTCAGTGGTTATTTTAACTAGTGGAGATCCGCTTTTTTTTGGTTTAGGTAGATTATTATTAGCTAATTTTGCTTCCGAACAAATTCAATTTTTACCTCATATTAGTTCCGTACAATTAGCTTTTAATCGCTTGAAGATTCCCTGGCAAGATGCTAGTTTAATTAGCGTTCATGGACGTAGCAATGATGAATTGATTAAGCGATTAAAACAAGGAAAAGAAAAAATTGCGGTATTAACAGATAAGAATAATAATCCTGCTGCGATCGCTCGTCTTTTTTTGGCTTTGGATTTACCCTTTAGCTATAATTTTTATATTTGCGAAAATTTAGGAGGAACTAGAGAAAAAATTAGATATTTTAGAACCAAAGAATTAACAGCATTAAGCAATTTAGACCGAGATGATTTTGCTGCTTTAAACGTCTTAATTTTGATTCGTCAAATATCAGCAGCAGAACTAGAACTAGATAAATTACCTTTAATTGGATTACCAGATAGTAGTTTTCTTAGCTTTAGCGATCGCCCTAGTTTAATTACTAAAAAAGAAATTCGTTTAGCGATCTTGGGAGAACTATCCTTACAACCCAACCAAACAGTATGGGATATTGGCGCGGGTACGGGTTCGGTATCGATTGAAATCGCCCGCTTATGTCCTAGTTCTAAAGTATTGGCGATCGAAAAAACCAGCATGGGTTCGACTCTAATTCAGAAAAACAGCCAAAGATTTAAGGTAAATAATCTAACTAGCATCAACGGCAAAGCCCCAGAAGTATTATTCAATTTACCCAATTGCGATCGCATTTTTATTGGTGGTAGTGGTGGCCGTATAATCGATATTTTAACCGTTTGTCAACAAAAACTATCTCCAATAGGGATTATAGTCATGGCATTTGCCACTATCGAACATGGCTATCAAGCTATCAATTGGTTAAGCAACAATTCCTGGCAATATCGCCTTTTACAGTTACAAATATCTCGCTCAACTCCAGTCAACCATCTTACCCGCTTTAGCCCCCTAAACCCCGTCACGCTTATCACTGCTTTTAGAAGGTAGACGACTAAGGATTAATCATCAGGTGGGTAAAAAAACTTATGCTTACTTTCTCATTAGTAGTTGGGGAAATTTGCACTCTTCGTACTAGCTTTATGCGAAGCCCTAAAGGACTCGCTGCGCACATTGTACCCTTGTGGTATCGCGGTATCCTTTAGGACGCGTCGCCCACCCTACCTACTGCTGTAAAAGCTTAACAATCATTTATATTGTAATTTTATAGATATTATTTATTACCTTTAATAGTTATATATATTCCTTCAGATTTAATCTCCAATAATTTTTGTTTAAAACCTGCTTTTTGAAAAAGAGACCATAACTCTTCGATCGAGAAACAATAAAGTTTTTGCTCGGGTAAAAACTTAGTAAATGTAGTAGCAAATATTTTGCCTCCTGGACGCAATACTCGATAAACTTCCTCTATGGCTTTTTGAGGATTTGACCAGCAGTGCATTGCAGCCCCAGCATAAATGGCATCTATCGAATTAGAAATCAAGGGAATTGATTCTGCATCGCCTCTAATAACAACCAAATTTTCAAAAGTATTAGTAGTTTTCTCTAAACGTATTTGGTCAATTAACATTTTTAACATGGATTCTGAATAATCTAAAGCGATTATCAGTTGATAAGATCTGCTTTTTGCCAGTTTTCGAGCCATGATGCCTGTACCGCAAGATAGATCCATTACTGTTTCTGGATCTCGACCGAAAAATTCGCTTACTTCGAGAGCTTCCTTCTCAATGCCTCCCCAACCGCGTAATCCCATAGCCCAAAATGCTGGCAAGATTTTTTCATAAAACCAGGGGAAAAATGAATTCCCAAACAATTGTGTAGTGAAAGTTTTCTGCTTTTCAGATTCGAGTTTTAAGCTTTTATTTTGAAGATCGGGACGGAAATCGATAAAAGTTTCCCAACCATTCGAGATGTTGGCAATTTTTTGAGGAGAAAGACTTTGACAAGTAATACACGTAAGTAAGTCTGTTGCCATCGTTCGATTGCAAACAGGACATTTGATTATTTGTTGAATTATAGACATAATTAATCGATGTTGTTAGTCTCGAAAAATGTAGGTTGGGTAGAGGCACGTACGCGCAAGCGTTCTCGAAGAGTAACCCAACACCCCAACCAAAAGAGCGTGTCAAGTTTAATTTGAGGCATTAAAAAAGTCCACAGATAAACGCAGATAAACACAGATAGTTATTTTCCTATTATCTCAAGCTGACAATAAAGGCAATAATAAAGTAAAAAAATAGTAGACTAAAGGAGCAGTAAAAACATAGCTATCGGTGCGATCGAGAATGCCTCCGTGTCCTGGAATTAGTTGTCCAGAATCTTTGACCCCCGCATCTCGCTTCATCATCGACTCGGTTAAATCTCCTAACAAGCTAGTGATACCGATCAGCGTACCTAACATAACACCGCTGATTTGCCATACAGGTAAATGAAAATACCAAGCACCAAGTTCTGCTACAATCAGACTACCAAGTACGCCAAACACCGCTCCTTCGACGGTTTTTTTGGGGCTAATATCAGATAATCTAGTACGACCAAAGCTTTTACCCATAGTATACGCACCTATATCTGCGGCCCAAATACAAGCCATTACCAAAAAAGTCCAAGTTAAGGCGGGAGGAAACTGACTGGGATTTAGCCAAGAGTCGGGCCAATAGCCGTTGAGGGGTAGATTGCTGATATTATTGCTATTAGGTAGACTGACTCGCAAACGCACCCAAAAGGTAGGAAGATAACCTGCGTAAAACAAACCTAAAATAGAACTAGAAATATCGGCGATCGTCGCCATCTTAGGTTGAAACAACAGATAAAAACAAATAATTGTACCTCCCAAGCAAAACATCGCATCGGTAACATTAGGAGCAAGAGTAGAACTAATTAATAGAAGTTGCGAGACAATTAAGGTAGTTTTGGCTGCGGGTTCAATTCCTTTAGCACGAACTAATCTGAAATACTCCAATTGCGCCAAGACAATTAAAATCCCGATGCCGATGGTAAAGTACCAGCCTCCAAGAATAATCATTCCTAGGGCTAGGGCGATCGCTAAAACTGAGCTAAGTATACGAGACAAGGGCATAATGCGTTGCTATTACAAACGCTGATTTAAGGTAAAAATTTAGTTTAAGATAGCCTTATGAAAGGTTAACAAATTACTGGATTAAGTCCCAGTATTTTCTTGATAACAGACAAATAAAAATTTAGACTCCATCTAAACTCATAATTTTTCGCCACTTAAAATAAACATCGGGTTTACCGCAGCAAAAGTCTGATTGATTCCTCTAGTTTCTAGACGATTAACTGCTGACTGAACTACTTCAATATTACGAGCTTGAAGCTCGGATAAACCTTCAGAAATAATATACAAGTTTTCTAGATTACTTACAGTTGCTACGATACGTCCTTCTGGTTGAAGATGTTTCCAAGTTTGTTTGAGTATATCTTTAATCGGTTTACCCCCTTCAATACAGACTAAATCTGGTTGTGGTTGAATTTCTTCAAGACATTCTGGCGCACTACCCTGGATTACTTTAACGTTCTTGACCTCAAAGCGATCGCAATTACGTTGAATTAAACCCGCAACTTCATCGTCTCTTTCGATCGCAATTATCTGTCCTTGGGGACAAAGCAAACCAATTTCTACAGGTATCGTACCCGTCCCCGCGCCAATATCCCACAACACTGCATCTGCTTTCATCCGCAGCGAGGAAATAATTAGGATGCGTACTTCCCTTTTACTTAGGGGGATACCTGGCAAACGTTCAAACAGTCGATCGGGAATGCCAGGAGTTTTATAGGGCCAAAGCATAATTTAAGAATCGAGGAGCGATTATCGGTTTATGAGGTTATTTTATGGTTTGTATGGTTTGGAGAGAGGGATCTTTACACCCTGTAATAGTTCCTCCCGCAGCTACAACCCTCTGTAAATATTCAATTGCTGCGCTGGTAATTATCTCTCCAGGCATCAACAGAGGAATTCCTGGGGGATAAGGACAGATCAATTCTCCACAAAGGCGATCGCTCGCTTCATTAATAGCAATGGTTTCAGTCGGGGCGAAGTAGGCATCTCTGGGCGTAAAGGATGAAGGAGGAAGTAACGAGGAGGGAGGAGCGGAAATTTGAGGTATTTTTTCTTGGGTATCAGATGTAATTGTAGAGGAAAGAGTTTTACAAGACTGGATCAGTTGTTGGATATCTTCTGGTGTATTGCCGAGGGAGATGATAAAAGTGAGGTGTTCTAGTAAGGGTAGTTCGCAGGTTAATCCTAGTTGTTCGTGTAGTATTTCGTCGGCTTCAAAGCCCGTTATGCCCAATTGAGAGAGATTAATCGTCAGTCTGGTGATGTCAAAGCGATCGCAACCTGGGCGGATTTTTGGTTCGAGTACGGATAATTTGGGTATTGTTGCTAACTGTTTTCTCGCTGTTCTTGCTAGTTCTATGGTTCTAGTCATTAATTCTTGACCTTCAGTCGCCATTTGCTGTCTGGCTGCATCTAAGGAGGCTAGAAGGAGGTAACTGGGGCTAGTAGACTGAACTAGCTGCAAAGCTTTATTAATTCTTTGACTGCAAACTCTATTTCCCTGAATATGTAACATCGATGCCTGAGTCATCGCGCTCAAGACTTTATGGGTAGACTGTACGGTTAAATCTGCCCCCACACTCATTGCCGAGGGGGGCAGACTGGGATGAAAGGCAAAATGTGCGCCGTGGGCTTCGTCTACCAATAGAGGAAGATCGTATTCATGGGTAAGATCGGCGATCGCTTGTAAATCGCTACAGACTCCCTGATAAGTTGGATGGAGCATCATCACCGCTTTAGTATCGGGGTGTTGCTCTAAAGCCTGTTGTACTGCTTCTGGAGTAACATTATAGGCTAGCCTTTCTTGAGGATCGTATTCTGGCTGAATAAATACGGGTATTGCCCCAGATAGAACCAAACCAGCGATCGCTGAAGAGTGAATATTTCTCGGTAAAATTATTTGATCCCCCGCCCCACATACCGCTAAGATCGCAGCCGTGATACCACAAGTTGAACCATTAATTAAAAACCAAGTTTTTTCCGCACCAAAAGTCTCAGAGGCTAGTTGTTGGGCTTCTTGAATAACACCTTCAGGGGCAAACAAATTATCTAATTCTGGCAATTCTGGCAAATCTGCCCTCAAGACGGCTTCCCCAATTAAATCGATCAGCGTGCGATCGCATCCCTTTCCCTGTTTGTGTCCAGGGGCATAGAAAGCCGAATGGGGTTTTTGGGCAGATTTTTTTAAAGCGTTTAGTAATGGTTCTTGGTTCACAAGATTAATAGTTCGGAGTTCGGAATTCGGAGTTCGGAGTTCAGGGTAGGGTGGGCAAAAATAACTCATGGTCACTCCGTTATTGCTATCTGGATGGATTTGCCCACCTTACGGTTAGTGGTTAGTCTGCTCCTCTGCCCCTGAAACTCCCCCTACCTTCTATTTCTTCCAGGGTAATTTTGTTCCCATTTCGGTGGCTGCGGAAAAGATTAGGTAGCTTATTAATAAGCCGACTCCTGCTAGAAAGGGAATAAGATCGTTATGCATAATGATTTAGATGATTTGGTGTGCAAATAATTTTCTTGTCTGATTCTGGATCGAAGCTAAAAGCTAACAGCTTTTTCAACAAAGATACTGTTCGATATCTTTAATTTTTTGCTTTAGGTTGGCAGAAGAGTTATCGACTATGTATAGTTGCTGGAGTGCATCTGACCATAGTTGTTGATTGACAAAATAGTCGGCTTTAGCGATCGCTATGTCTTCTTCTGTTGCACCACTAGCTTGTAATTGTTGTTCTATTCTTGCTAAATCTGCTGCGATCGCTTGTCTTTTTGACTCTTCCATTAAGATGAAAGTCGGTCGATAGGTTTTACTATCGGTAATAAATTCCCAATCATAGGTAAAGCCTGGCTGTAGTTTTTCTCCTGCATAGGCAAGAGTCTGAGTATTGGGCGGTATGGTTTCACTCCACAATAGCTGTTCGTCTACTTTGTAGTTGAAGTTGACACTGGCACTATAGAGGTTAATCGTAGACTGGGGGGCTTGCCCTTGCCAGATAAATAACGGGCGATCGCTCCAAATTACCTGTTCTCCTAAGTTACCAGGAGAGATCGGACACACTTCTGTGCCTCTGGTTATGAGACGGTTTTCTGGGGATTTAAACAGCCTGACAATGGCTTCTAGGATCGAAGTCGATTTGGGGGAAGTTGGCTCGGAAGTAGAGGCTGTATTGTTTTGAGCCTTAACTATAATCGCTGGAGCTAAGATCGATAAGATTAATAAATGCGATAAGAATAGTTTTTTTATGGAGTCATCGAGTTTATTCATGGGATTTGTTTAATGCAGGCAAGAGATAGATCCAAAGAGCTAGTGACGGTAATAGCCAAGGTAATAAGATTGCTTGGGAAATGTATATCTGCAACCCAACTAAACCATAAATTATTGTAATACTAGATGTTACCAAAAAGAGCAATTTAGAGGAAAAGTTTTTTCGCTCCAAACTGAGTTTAATACTTTTAGCGATTAATAAACTAATTACAACCAGCCAGAGATCGGGAATGGGGACAACCAGACGGCGATTGATGAGATTGTGAGTCATATATGCTAGTAATTGCGAACCTGTAAATTGGTTTTCGGTCATACTGGGATTTCGACGGAGATACCAGTAGTTCACCGCCAAGGGGGTAGCAAAGTTGTCCGCACCGACACTGAGTCCAGCTTGAGCGTACCCCCCCGCGCCGATAATTACTACCCGATTTTGTAATTGAGCAGAGAGGGACTGCGTGGAGTCTAAAAGTTGCCAGGCGGGGAGGCGATCGTAAACTAAATCTGGAGGGAAGGAGAAATCTTGAATCGGTCTCAACCATTGTTGACCAAAATATTGCGACAGGCTAGTCAAGGGAGAGAGTTTTGTCTGTTGGATAAATTTGAAGTCTTGGGAGTTAGTATTGATGTATTGATAAACCTGTTGGCGTAAATCCGATTGATTAGTAAGACTGGGTTGAGGGGCTTGAAGAGTAGAAAGTTGTCTTTCGATCGCTTTCAGGGTGGCTAATAAATAAGCAAAAGGACAGGCGCGATCGCAATTCGATACGGGCAAACTCAGATATTGGGGGAAACCATCGGTATATCCCTGGACTGTCCAGTTGGGATCGCCTATCGCGGTTTCTGGGGCGACTCCTACTTCTCGTCCATCAATTTGTTTATACGCGCCAAAAACGAACCAGGTTTGGTTTTGCTCGACTCCATTGCGGATAGCTTCAGCGAGGATCGGATCGTTGTTAGCCTGGGGACGATCGAAGAGATAGTCAATACCGATAATTGCTGCATCCTCCGCCACGAGGCGATCGACAATACTAGCCAGATAACGGCGATCCATCGGTACGGGCTGTTTGATTTCTGCCTTAGTTAAAGATGCTTCGTCAATATGAATCAAGGTTAATGGTGTGGTTGTCGGTAACTGACTGGTAGCATCGCGATAGATCGACTGAATTAAAACTCGACGCTCTAATAAGAAATTTTGTACGGGGGACAAAATACTCAGAAGACACAAAGCACCCAAAGCGATCGCTTCTTTACGGTTGGGTAGCCATTTCTTTAACTCGCCTCGCCAGCCCCAAGGCTCGAATTGAAACGGTCGAGCATCGGGATGAGAAAATAAGGAAGGAATTAGATAGGCTGAAGGATATTCCGCCTTTTTTTCTGTCTTGAGGTATTTTTCGGTAGTAATCAGAGCTTGATGGACATTTTGGTAGTCGGCTAAAGCCTGGAGAAACTGAATTAAAAAAACTTGGGCAACCTGATTGTGAATGGGTTCGCGCATTACTGCCACCTGACTCAGACCTAAATCGATCAGAGAGTTAGCAATACTCATACCGCTACAGGAATTAAACAGAGCAAACTGTAACCCGTTAGCCCGGGCCGTGCGTAGCTGAGGGGCAATTTCGCTAATCGAAAGAGCAATATTCGGCGCGATCGCTACTTCTCCTCCAGTTATTGCCGTTTCGTTGCTGTGTCCTGCAAAAAATAGTATTTCCCAACCTTTTCTGTCTGTTAGTGCTTGTTGAATTTGTTGTTTAATCTGACTGGCTGACTGTTGGGGTTGCCAAGTCACTAATTCAATCTCAGCTACCTTTTTTAGAGTCTGAAGTTCGGTGCGATCGCACTTGAGGTCTAATCCCGTATCGTCCCCTAAAATCGCCAAAATACGGGGTTTGCGGGAACGTTTCCACTGGTTGTTATTGGGGCTGGTAATATTAACTGGACTGCGGGCGATCGCGATCTGGCGATCGAATTCTGAGCCTAATTCCCAGGTTTCCCAGGGTAATCTGGCTAATTCTCCACTACAGGTCAGGAATAAGCGATTAAAATCCTGTTGGCGCGCTTCCTTGGCAATTTTAGACCTGATTCCATAGAGTTCTTCCCGTCGCAACCAACGCTGAAACCCCGCCAACAACTGCGCTTCTGCCTGTACTAATTGACGCTGCCAATTCTGCGGTAGACGAATTGTCCCTTGCTCGTTTTTTGGTTTCCGCACTCTGGCGCGAAAAGAAGATTGGTCGAAGTTTTTATAAAAGTCGAGATAAGCTTTACGCCAACTTTGATAGAGTTCGGATAAAGCATCTGGATAGGGTAAAAGCGTCGAGATTTGTTGTCCCTGACCCCAAATTAATTTAAACAGACAAGTGCGATCGACCTGCTGGATTTCCAGTTGAAATTTCATGATTTATCAATCAAAGACGAAATTGGGTAAGGTCATACTGTTACCGTCTGCGGTGGTAATCTCCACGGTAAATTGTTCGTTCAATTCCCCAATAACCTGAGTATAAACATAAGAATCATCTGTATCTTGAGCAACTACCTTTTCATCCAACAGCGTTTCTCCCTCACTGACTTGTAATTTCAATCCCTGGGGGAGATAACTACCCAGTCGCGCTCCCAAAACTAACAACAGACTCCACTCAGGAACTTCAGTTTCTGCTACTTCCCAGGTGACAGCAAATAAACGTAGTCCATAGCTGGCCAAAGTAAAATCTTGACAAGCACCGCGAGCATTAGTAGGAATATCTTCACCGCTGGCTCTCAATTGACTAACGATCGCTGCAAATTCTTCGGCGGGAGATTCTCGGTTAACAGCCTGTAAATCCCTTAATCCAACGGGAGCGATCGCGGGAGGGGGTAATAGTGTCCAAGCCAGATTTCGCGCTACTCGATCTAGTTCGTCAGACAACCAAGCTTTAACATTAATAGCGGTTTGGGTAATATTCTCAACAGTGCTAGCAAGGCTAGTTCTCAACGCTGCTAAAGCATCGCTAGTCGAAGTATTGCTCGTTTTTAGCTGATAAAGCCAAGCTAACAAATTAGGATTACTTAAAATAGGTGCTGCTTCTTCCCAAGTGAGTACTTCTTGTAGAGATTCTGTAGACTGTAGCTGCGGTAACAAAGATTCTAGTCTGGTTTGGAGATCGATATTGCTGGGACTGAGGTTAGGTAAGGCGATCGCGTTAGGCTCTAAACAACGTAGATATAATAATAAGTCGTCAGTTTCGCTACTAAACCAAGTTAAAGGTAGGTCATAAGTCCAGTCTGTATCCGCAGTAAGATTAGTAGCTTGCTTGCGTCGCCTCAATTCATCGTAACCAATAAAACTATCTAGATTAACTTCTTGTTGTTCTTCAACTACATCGAGGAAAACATAAAAATGAGCAGCGTATGCTGGCAAGTCTATAACCGCCCGATCTACCGTAACTATCTCATCGATCGCTACCCCGTTAGTCAGCAAACAGATTTTATATTCCCCGACTCGCAGATTAAACACCCCGTCAATAAAGCTGGCATACTGGGGCTGTTTGACCGAACATTCATCAGAAGCGATCGCCAGAGAACTATCTCTCTCTCCCAACCAGGTTTCAAAGCCAAACAAAGCCAAGGCGTTGAGATAAGTCTGCCATTGTCGCTCTGGATCGTCGATCGGCTCGCTTAGTTCTATCGCCCGTTCGATTTGGGCTGAGGTTAAAGCAATCCCTGCGGGGGCAAAGGAATCAAAGTCTAGTAGGAGATTATTGTCGCTGCTGTAGTTAGTCATGATATTGAAGTCAAAAGACAGGTGTAGGGGCGATTCGCGAATCGCCCTTACAGGAGTTGAAGATAATTAAATCTAGTTTGTTTTTTGTTATCTATATTTATTTCTCAGGATCTCAAGGGTATGCATAAAATTTAGTTAGCTTACGTATTTATTGAGCCAAAAGCTGAAAAACCTCAACGTCGATCCAACCGATCTACATACTCACAGATCCTTTTCGCTAAAATACTTTGGTTACTATCGGCGACACTGGGTTCCGATTCTGCTGTTTCTAGCACTCGGTCTATTTGTTCTCCTAAAGCCGAGGCGATCGCCTGTTCTCGTTGTTTTAATTCGGTTGGATTTGCTAGTTTGCTTAAACCTATCCAATCTGTCATTAACTGTAAGATCCGATGGCAGATATCGGCTCGTAGTTCTTTGAGATTCAGCAGTCGAGAAACCTGGTATTGAGCTTTTAAACCGATCTCTTTAGCTATTTTGCCCATCGCTTCCCCCTGACAGTGAAACAACTCTAAAGCAGTAATAAACTGGGGTGCTTTGGCCGCTTTTTTGCCTTTAAACTTACTCAAGCGGTTGGTAATTACTTCTGCGATCGCAGCATTTAAACTTTGCTGAAACTGTTGTTGATAAGATTGGAGAAAATCATCGCGACTCCCCTCATTATTATCTTCCTCCGCGATCGCAGATGCTTGCATTGCTTCGGTATTCATTTGGGCATTATCCAAAGACTGTTGGTGTTTTAGTCTGCCACCCCGCGCATAAATGCGATATTCTCGGAGTAAATTGGCTAACTGTTCTAGCTGAGTCAGAACTTGCTCTGGAGACAGAACCAGATTAGCTGTTGATTCGATTAAACTAGCCATTCTCTCCAGTTGTTCCGTAGAAGGAGTTTGGCATTTCCCCCCTTTAGTTTGTCGATTTTTGAGGCGATCGCGACGATAAACTTGATGATAACTTGTTAACAGTGCGCCAGCCTGTTGGATTTCTACTGGTGTCAGATTGTGAAACTCAGATAAAATTCGGTTTAGCTGTTTGGGATTAGTATCATTGAGAATTGCCCAATTACTAATTAAATAAACCCCTTGCTCTAACAAAAAACGTTGGAGTTCCCGATTTTGCTTGACAAATCTCGTCGTCCAGGTAGAGAGATTAGCCTTTTGCGGATCGAAAGTCTCTAGAATCTCCACCGCCAAGGGTTTATACTGACTTCCAGACTTCCGCGTCGCCACAGAATCACGAAAATTATCTAAAGTATCGTTAAGACTATAAATAAATAAATCGTTACGACTAAAGCCGTGTTCTCTGCCAAACTGCATCTCTAGCTGAATACAAACCTGTCTGATTTGGTGGGAAATAAAACAACGCAAAGATCTTTCCGCTTCAATACTCGTGTCGCTTTGACTATTTTTAACCGCTACCAAATCCCGTTGAACTGCAAGATCCGCTATGGTATTGCGATCGCCCTGAGTCAGAAAATACTGCTGAAAAAAGCCCTTAGTCGAAACGATTTCCGTTACTTTGAGTCTGCCTGCACTATCTAACCTGACCAGACTCCAGTATTTAGATCCAGTTTTCATCAATAATTTTTACAATAAACAATTATCTTTATTAATTTTGCAGTAAGGTGGACAAAATTCCCAAACTCCCGCCGTACAGACAAGGCATACCTTGTATCTCCAAACTCCGAACTTTTGTAAGGGCGATTCGCGCGAAGCGTCTATCACGGATACACTCAATGCGATATCCGAAGGTGTATCCTTTAGGACAAGTGCAAGCCGCTTCGCATAAAGCGAGTCCTTTAGGGAATCGCCCCTACGACGAACTCAATATGACCAACTCCAAAAACCCAGACGAAGATTTACTTTTGCAACAAGACATCTTACGCGATCGCCCTTTCTCCCTCGCCGAAGCCATTGGCAGAGAGGGAGGTACTTTTCTGAAGGGAGAATCTACTGTCCCCAAGCTAGTTCAAGTAATTACCGAGATTAATACTTTTATCGCTCGCCAACTTCACGATCCCTCCGCAGCTTTACGGGCTATTCTTCATCAATGGATCGAAGTCGATCCTAGAGTCAGTCAATACAAAGAAACTCCCCTGGTGGCTCTCAAAGTAATTTTGCAGTCTATTTTAGCTAATCCCCAACTGCTTTATGAATTAGTCAGACAGGTGGATATCAAATGGGGTCAGATGTACGACGAACGTCCCTATTTTCAACAACCAGGACAACCACCCCACCCCAATGATGAATACACCCACGAGTCTGTCAGACAAGATTTACAGGATTTGCTAACCAAACTAAAAGATCGCCTATCGGTTATTGATTATTAACTATTCGGTTAATACTTCCCCAATCGCAAAATCTGGTGCGGCCAAGACAAAAACCGTAGAAGGGAGATTGATTACTCTTGCTTGTAAACTTTCATAATACTCAGTAAAATTTTCTGATGGTTGTGCCATCCCCAAAAAGACCAAATCGGAGTTACGAGAAGATTGTTGGAGAATTGCATTGAAGGGACGACCTTCGGCTACTATTACCTTGGGAATTACATTAATCCTTAGATTTTTGCTTAACTCGTTCAGATTTTCTTTGGCAGCAGCAGCAGCAGCCCGATCCGAAACGACTAATTTAAGGTAAATTCTGGCATTGCGCCAGTTGATATCGGTACGTAACAAATATGCTAACAATAACATCAAACTACCATTACCATTAGCCTGCATCCCTCCCCACCAGACATCAATACTGCGACGGAAACCAAAGTGTTGCTGTTGATTTTCGTGTAAAATAACTAAGTTTCTTTGGCTGGCATGAATTTCGGCGATCGCATTACAAAAGCTCTCTCGTCTTTCTGGTTGTTCGCTATCTCCCATCACCACTGTATTAGGTACTAGTGGCCCCAAGCCATAGGTTTCTACCAAACGTACCGCCCCCTCAAAAGGATCGTCCGCCGTGACCACCCGAACTAAAGCTTTGACTCCTCGCTTATGAAGATAATCGCGGATCGCTCTTTCTAAATTAAGCTGTTGTTTGAGATCGCGAGAACCACTGGGCAAAACGCTAGAAACCGTCATTAAACTGCGATTGTGGCTAAAACCGTCGGCTAGTTCGATTAAAGACCAGCGTTTTTGGGGCGCGCCTGAGAGGACTAAAATATGAGGTCGCCAGTTTTTAGTATCCTCGTGTTGTTCTTCTACCTGAAAGATTCCTTGACTGATTAAAGCCATCCACATCCCCCGACGAACATCACCCCAGGTAGTTTCTAGTTCTCTGCGCTGTAGCCAAATATAAATACCCGAAACAATTATTGCAGCCACTAAGGTAGCCAGGGCATCGATCAGGAACATCACCCCAAGACAACCGACTGCCCCCAAAAGCGATAACGACCAATGCACCCGAAAGCTAGGACGAAAAGAAGGACTTTGTAAAAAACCTTCAATAGAGGCCGAAACGTTCAAGACGAAGTAGGTAGTCAAAAAGAACATCGACAGAACGGGTGCAATCAGATTTAAATCCCCAACACAGACGGCTGCGATCGCAATTGCCAAACTGACCCAAGTACCATTGCGGGGTTCGTCTTCTGCACCGTGTCCTTTACCAAGAAAGCTCAGTAGCGGAGGCAATACCCCATCTCTAGCTAGTGCCTGTAAGACGCGGGGCGCGCCCAGAATACTACCAATGGCACTACTGAGGGTTGCCCCCCAAACTCCCAGTAACATTGTAAAGCCAAAGCCTTTGAGGGCGGTTTCCTGCATCACAAAGACATTTTGGTCGATTAAATTAGCCGAGTCAGCCCGCATTGCCAAGAAAATCGGCAGCAGCATATAAATTACATATCCCGTCCCCACGGCTGCCAAAGTTCCAGTCGGCAGAGATTTAATCGGATCTTTTAAATCCCCTGACATATTTACCCCAGCCATAATTCCCGTCACCGCAGGGAAAAAGACCGCAAACACCGACCAAAAAGGTAGGGCAGTTTCTGGGGGGGCAGCAAACCTTTGCGGTTCAACACCAGGAAGGGGGCTACCCAAAGCAAACATCAACAGCGATATGGTGATCGCTGCCATAATAAAATACTGGGCTTTAATTGCCAACTCAGCCGAGGTAACAGCGAGAATACCAACCACAACCGTAACCGCTAATGCGACATAGGTCTGATTTAGTCCCCAGTCCTGAAAATTAATACTCAAGCCAAAAAGATCTACCTTGGCTTTGACTAAGCTTTCGGCAAAACCGATAGTATAGAGAGCCACCGATACCGCCTGAGCAAAATAAAGCGAAATTCCGACTGCACCTCCTGTTTCGATCCCCAGGGAACGACTAATCATATAATATGCACCGCCTACCCGTACTACTTTGTCAGTGGCGATCGCACATACTGATAGGGCAGTCAAAAAAGTGATCGAGGTGGAGATCGTGACGATAATTAGCGTACCGATCAAACCTGCATTGCCTACTACCCAG
>JASJEI010000219.1 GCA_030064795.1 Pleurocapsa sp. MO_226.B13
GCATCTAACGTCAGGGTTACTTTAATCGAACCAGGAGCAGTTGATACTGAGTTATCTCATAATATTACTAATCCAGCCGTAAAAGAAGAAGTATTAGGTTATGTAGCCAATGTAGAAGCCCTTGAGAGTGAAGATATTGCTTCGGCAATTCTCTATGCTGTGACACAACCCAATCGAGTCAACGTTAATGAAATTCTGCTTCGTCCACTAAAGCAAGAATTTTAAGGGCAAAGCAAATGCGATCGCTCAATTTGTCGATCGCGGTAAGTTAAATTTGCGATCGCTCCTTGAAGCAACGATCGATTTTACTCCTTGACACAGCCGTTTATTTTTTGCTATTTTAATTTACGTTACGTATAGTATCAAAAAATTAAAGATGAAACTTAAAAAAAAAGTGGCATTAGTAACTGGAAGTAGTCGCAGTATTGGCAAGGGAATTGCTCAAGCCTTAGCAAAGGAGGGTGCTTTAGTTGCCATTAATTATGCTAGTAATCAGAATGCAGCAGACGCAACAGTCAAAGAGATAGAAGCTACTGGCGGACAAGCCTTTGCCGTCAAAGGAAATATTGGTTCGCTAAAAGACATCGAACAATTATTCGTAGACATGGATAGCCAATTACAAAAGCGAAGAGATAGTAATTCCCTCGATATTCTGGTTAACAATGCAGGTATGATCGAATTTGGCACTGTAGAGAATAGTTCGGAAGAAGCCTTCGATAAAGTATTTTCGGTAAATGTTAAAGGTACTTATTTTGTTACTCAGCAAGCTTTAAAAAGAATGCCCAATGGCGGACGAATAATCAATACTACCTCTACTGCTGCACGAATTACCGAACCTGAATATGGAATTTACTCCATGTCCAAAGGAACAATTGAAGTTTTCACCAAAACCTTAGCAAAAGAATTGGGTTCTCGTAATATTACCGTTAATGCCATTTCTCCTGGATGGATTGAAACCGATCTCAATCGAGATTTTTGGCAGAAAAATCCAGAAGTACCAGCACAAGCTGCTCGTCTGTCTGCTTTAGGGAGAACTGGAACAGTATCAGATGTAGCTGGCGTTGCCGTATTTTTAGCATCACCTGAAGCCAGTTTTGTTACAGGACAAATTCTTGAAGCCAGTGGCGGTTATTATCTATAACTTCTAAATCCACTTACAGATTGCAAAAAAAGAGGTGATAATCATGAAATCGAAAGAAGTAATTCTAGCACGAGTAAAACAGTGGGAAGCAGCCTGGAATGTCGGTAGCGATAAGTTTTCAATGGATCGTTTTAACGATCTGTATGTTAAGGATGAAAGTCTTCTTGCTTACGATTTAACTTCTCCTCAAACTCCCAGCATTCTTCGCGGTTACGAACAGTTCGTCCAAGTCTGGCAGCCGTTTATGCAAGCTTACTCTCCTTGGAACGTCAAAATTAATGACGATCCGATCATTCGTGCTGGAGATAACATTGCTGTAGCGACCTTCACCTGGAAGGCTTGGGGAACAGTAAAAGCTGACGGTCAACAAATTTCTGCCGATCTCCATGCAACTCTTGTCTTGGAAAATCGCAATGGTACGTGGCAAATTGTACACGAACACATTTCTACTCCCGTTCGAGACAACGCCTCAGTAACTTGAACGCAAATATTTGAGGGCTGGTTGAGTATCAAAAATATAGTTTAAAAATTCACAAGTTTTAGTTTTTTTCAAGGAGTAAAAAAAATGAGCGTACAAAAAGCAAATAAAGTAGCTTTAATTACTGGAGCAAATAAAGGTCTAGGATTTGGAATAGCTAGAAAACTAGGCGAACGAGGTATTACAGTGCTAATTGCTGCTCGTAATGAAGAAAAGGGTCAAGAAGCAGTCGATAAATTACAGTCTGAGGGTATTGACGCATATTTTATCCAACTAGACGTGAGCGATCGCTCTACCATAGAATCAGCATATAATGCGATCGCCGAACGCTTTGGCAAACTGGATATTCTAATTAACAATGCAGGAGTTAATTTAGAATTTTCCGCAGGTTTACCCGCACCTTCTCAAGTAAGTCTCGATGTTCTCAAAGAGACTTTTGAGATTAATTTCTTTGGTGTGGTGGCTGTAACTCAAGCAATGCTTCCGCTAATTTGTCAAGCTGATGCTGGCAGAATAGTCAATATTTCTAGCGATATGGCTTCTTTGACTTTACATCAAGACCCCAATTTTAAGTTTTACAATTTCAAACAGCTTGCTTACGATTCATCTAAAACCGCAGTCAACGCTTTTACAGTTCATTTGGCACATGAATTAAAAGATACCAACATTAAGGTAAATTCCGCCCATCCTGGTTGGGTTAAGACTGATATGGGAACAGATGCAGGAGAATTAACTATTGATCGAGGTGCAGCAACCCCAGTTTGGTTGGTAACATTACCTGAAGATGGCGTTACAGGGGGATATTTTGATGAAAATCAACAACCAATGCCTTGGTAATTTTTAACGGATAACCCTCAAGAGAAAAAGTTTTTTTTGAAAAATTAATTACGTTGCGTAAAGTTAACAATATTGAGAAGTAAAACAATGAGTAAACAAAATCAACGAGTATGGTTCATTACAGGCAGTTCCACAGGATTCGGACGGATCTTAGCCGAAACCGTTCTCCGTCGAGGGGATCAAGTTATTGCCACTGCACGCAAACCAGAACAACTAGAGGATTTAGAGAAAACCTATCCAGATCGCACATTAACGGCTAAATTAGATGTAACCAAACCAGAAGAAGTACGAGCAGCCGTCGATCGAGCTATTGCCAATTTTGGACGCATTGATGTCTTGGTGAACAATGCAGGTTATGGCACGATGGGAGCGATCGAGGAAGTTAGCGATGCCGAAGTCCGTCAGCAATACGAAACCAATGTCTTTGGTGCATTAGATGTAATGCGGGCAGTATTACCCCAGATGAGAAAACAGCGTAGTGGATATATTCTTAACCTGTCTTCTGTTGGCGGTGTGGTTTCTTTTCCTGGTGCGGGGATCTACTGTAGTACTAAGTTTGCTTTAGAAGGAATTTCCGAAGCGATGGCAAAAGAAGTCGCGCCATTGGGAATTAAAGTCACCTTGGTAGAACCTGGTGCATTCCGTACAGATTTTAACGGGCGATCGCTCGTTGCTACGGAAAATCTTATCAACGATTACGATGAAGCAATTGGCAGTTTTCGCGAGTGGGTGCGGGATGTAGATGGCAAACAACCAGGGAATCCTGCTAAAGCGGTAGCAGCAATGATTCAAGCTATAGAAAGTGGCAATCCTCCTTTACGATTACCTCTAGGTGCAGATGCAGTAACTGCTATTGAAGCCAAATTGGAATCAGTGAGAGCCGATGTGGATGCAAACAGAGAAGTCACTCTGGATACTGCTTATGAAGGCGCAGTTGTTGGTGCGATTGGTGGCTAGCCTTTAAACTACGCAGTTTTTAAGAATTTTACTTTGATTTGGACGAAAACTGATGAAGGCTGGCGAATTATTCACGAACATATTTCTGATGGCAGAGGATAAAAACATTATGAACAATCAAAAAATAGCTTTGATAACGGGTGCAAATCGTGGGATTGGCTATGCGATCGCCGAAGGATTATTAAAGGCAGATTTTCAAGTCATTATAGGATCGCGATCGTTAAAAAACGGTGAAATAGCAGTCGAAAAACTCAAAAGCGCGATTGGACAAGCGGAATTCGATTCCGCGTCCCTCGCGCTCAATTCATCCTCGGTTAGTGCAGTAGAAATTGATATTGCTGAGGATGAAAGTATTAACAATGCTTTTAAGGAATTGAACGGCAAAATAGATCGCCTCGACGTATTGATAAACAATGCAGGTATCTATCCCGATAACGGTTTCAATATTCTGACTATCGAGCGCGATTTATTAATTAAAACTATGAATGTCAATACTTTTAGCGCGATTAAGACAACCCAAATATTTCTCCCCCTATTAGAAAAAAGCGACAACGCTAAAGTGATTAACTATTCCAGTGGTTACGGACAATTGGCAGGACTTTCTGCTGGTGTACCGAGTTACTGCTTATCTAAGCTTGCTGTCAATGGGGCAACAATTATGCTAGCGGATGCTTTAGCCAGGAGAAATATTACCGTCAACGCTGTCGATCCTGGGTGGGTTAGTTCGGATATGGGAGGAGAGAACGCCCCTAGAACTACAGAACAAGGAGCAGATACGGCGGTTTGGTTAGCTACTACTGATGCGGTTAAAGATAGGGGAAAACTGTGGCGCGATCGCTCTATTGTTTCTTACTAACCAATACAGATTAACCTAACTACAACTTAATCGTAACAACAATTAATTGATTGAAGAAAATCTTAATGCTGTCAACTCAAACTTTTCAGGAGCAATATTATGGTAAAAATTGTCCGTTTTCATGAATTAGGTAGCGCAGACGTTTTAAAAATCGAAGATTTGCCTCTAGCCGAACCCCAAGAGGGTGAAGTACGCCTACAGGTAAAAGCAATAGGACTCAATCGAGCCGAAGTAGTATTTCGTCAAGGAGCATATCTAGAACAACCAAAGTTACCTGCTCGCATTGGTTATGAAGCGTCAGGAATTGTCGATGCAGTTGGTACTGGGGTTGAGGGGATTAAAGTTGGCGATCGCGTCAGTACTATTCCTTCTCCTTTTGCCAAAATGAGCCAGTACGGTGTATATGGCGAAAGTGCGATCGTTCCAGCCCAGGTAGTTGCGCCTTTTCCTGACAATCTATCTTTCGAGCAGGGTACGGCAATTTGGATGCAGTATCTAACCGCTTACGGAGCTTTAAATTATTACGGTCAGATGAAAGCGGGGGACTATGTAATTATTACCGCAGCTAGTAGTAGTGTCGGTTATTCAGCAATTCAATTAGCTAAAGCAGCAGGAGCAATTGCGATCGCCACAACCAGAACCTCGAAAAAGAAACAAAAACTGCTCGATGGGGGAGCAGACTATGTTATCGCTACTGAGGAAGAAGATTTAGTAGTAAAGGTAATGGAAATTACTTCAGGACAGGGAGCAGATTTAATCTTCGATCCAATTGCCGGTTCGTTGGTTGAGAAGTTAGCACAAGCAGCAGCAGTAGGTGCAACCATCTTTATCTATGGTGCATTGAGTATGGAAATCGATTCAACACCTTTTCCCATGATGGCTGCTCTCAGTAAAGGATTAAAAATGCAGGCATACACGGTATTAGAGATTACAGGCAATCCCGAACGATTAGAACAAGGCAAACAGCATATCTACGATGGTTTAAAGTCAGGAAAACTAAATCCCGTTATCGACCCTCAAACCTTCTCTCTGGACAATATTGTTGAGGCACATCGTTATATGGAGTCTAATCAACAAAACGGCAAAATTGTCGTGACCGTTTAAGAGTAAATAGCACCACTAAAAACAAAATAGTCTGCTTAAAAAACCAATCGATAAAGAAGAAACTATTTGAAACATAAACTCATGCCCAGATTATTATACATCGAAGCTTCCCCCCGAAAAACGCGATCGCATTCCCTTAAAGTTGCTCGAACATTTCTCGATGCTTACAAGAAAACTCATCCTGAAGACGAAATCGATAAGCTAGATCTCTGGTCAATCTCTCTACCAGAATTCGACGGTGCGATTGTTGATGCCAAATATCCCATCCTTCAAGGAGAAGAGCAGACTCAAGAAGAAGCAGAAGCTTGGCAAAAAGTAGTTGAAACTTTCAATCGCTTTAATTCAGCCGATAAATACTTGATTGCTACTCCTATGTGGAACTTTGGCGTGCCTTATAAACTCAAACACTACATCGATATTATTACCCAGCCTGGTCTAGCTTATACACCCCTTCGTGGTGAGGATTACGCTCAATGGGGACTTGTTAAAGACAAACCCGCAGTGGTGATTTCAGCACGAGGCGGTATGTATCCACCCTATACACCTCTTTATGATTGGGATTTTCAAGGACGCTATCTCGATCGCTTATTGCGGTTTATCGGCTTTGACAACATTCAGCAAATCGTTGTCGAACCAACAGCAATGACACCAGAAGATACTAAAAAGCAAGAACGAGCAGCAATAGAAAAAGTTAATACGATCGCGCCTCTATTTTAGATTGAGGTGTGACAGAAAGATATTGAAGCACATTCTATTCAATTAGATTTTGGCGATCGCGCCAGTATTGAAAAAGCTTATAAAGCGATCGCCGAACGATTTGGCAAGCTAGATATTTGAGTTAACAATGAGGGTTTGAATTCGGGAGTCCTCAAACCAGTTATCGATTCTCAAATTTTTTCTCTAAACAATATCGTTGAAGCACATCGTTATATTGAGTCTAATCAACAGAATGGCAAAATTATTGTCACTGTATAAAAAGACGATGGAGCTACTTAATTATGGCAACAATCTACAAGTTTGAGCAACAACTGACAAGATTTTTGAAATAAAAATTGCTAGGGTTTTTTGAGACCCAACGGTTTCAGTTAAGTCGATCTTGCAAAAAGATTTTCACAAATTGTAGTTTTTTGTAGGAGTTTAAAATGAACGCACAAAAAGCAAATAAAATCGCTTTGATTACTGGAGCAAATAAAGGACTGGGATTCGTAATTGCTAGAAAACTAGGCAAAAAAGGCATTATTGTCTTAATTGCTGCTCGTAATGAGGAAAATGGCCATGAAGCTGTCGATAAATTAAAATTTGAAGGGATTAATGCACATTTTATCAAACTAGATGTAAGCGATCGCTCTACCATAGAATCAGCATATAAAGCGATCGCAGTGACATAGCAGAAATAAATCGTCTTTCTCATATCTGGATAGAAGCATGGAGTCCAAAAGAAGATGCGAAAAATTTTAGCTTTACAAAGCGTTTCAGTAACTTTTATTTTTTTTAAAAATAAAGAAGTTCGATATTAGTTTACAAGCGATCGCTTATCTTTAAACGCAAGAATGAGAAAAAAAGAGCAAGATCAAAAAAGACAACCACGGGACGCAAACCTAATACTTGGAAAGATTTTGCGGTTAATTATCGCCAACAATTAGCTTATTAATGTTAATTTTGGGATGTCAACTTTTAAAAACTTGCAGAACTACTTTACCTCTAGTCCCACCCTGTTCCAAGTGCCGATGAGCTTCTGCTACCGAAGACAAAGGCATAACGCGATCGATTGTAGGAAATAGCTGTTGGCGTTCAATTAGCTGTCTGAGTGAATTCAATTTTTTATTTTCTTGAGAGGTAAATACAAAATGTACGGTTGCATTTTTATCCCAGGCTGCAAGTAACGACTGAGGTGTAGCAAGATCGACAATGCTGACAAGCCGACCATAAGGGCGGATAATCTCAAAACTTTTTTGAATTGTTGTCCCACCAATTGTATCTATTACTAAATCGACTCCTCTACCCTGAGTTTCATGTTGAATAACTGCTGCATAATCTTCCGTTTGATAATCAATAATGCGATCTGCACCTAGCTTTCTGACAAGATCGTGATTTTTAGCACTACAGGTAGTAAAAACATAAGCCCCTATTGCTTTAGCCAACTGAATAGCGAATGAACCTACTCCTCCAGCCCCAGCATGAATTAAAACCGACTCGCCAACTTGTAATTGACCTCTTGCAACCAAACAGTCCCAGGCTGTTCCCGCAGCTAATGGAAAACAGGCTGCTTCGAGATGCGATATATTTGAAGGTTTATGAGCAACAATACTTTCATCGGCAACATGATATTCGGCATAACTACCAGATTTACCAAAAAGCTCTGGTGAATAATATACTTCGTCGCCTACTCGGAAATTAGTTACTGATTTACCAACAGCTTCAACTATGCCAGAAATATCCATACCAATAATTGCAGGCAATTTTACTAAATTTTTATAGTCACCACGACGAGTTTGATAGTCAACTGGATTAATTGAGGTAGCGTGTACTCTTACTAAAATTTGATGGGGTTTTGGTTGAGGCTTAGGAACTTCTTGGATGGTTAATTTATCGACGCCACCAAATTCTTTTAATACAGCAGCTTTCATCAGTGACATAGTTAATCTCCTTACCTTTATAAAATGAAAATTTATAGACAGGTTTTATGTCTGTATTTAGATTAAAGAAATGCTCATAAAAATCACAAGTAAGCACAATTTAGTAAGATAGGAACCTTTTGGTAGTAAATAATGAAAAAAGCCAGTTATAAAACCGAAAAAAAATTCAGCCTTGAGTCAAATAGTAATACTCAATTTACAGTTGCCTACATTGTCGAGCATACCTTGGGATGTAAATGGATGCTAAAAGTTCTTAGTCTAATTCGAGAGGGAGTCAATCGTCCAGGGGCAATGACTCGTGCAGTGGATGGATTATCTACTAAAGTGCTTAACGAACGATTATCTGAATTACTAAACTTTGGTATTGTCAACAAGATTTCTTATCCTGAAATTCCGCCCCGCGTAGAATACGAGTTTACTGAGTTTGGACTACGCTTTATCAAAATTTTGGACACAATTGATGAACTAGAAGAATTTCATCGTCAAAAAAGACAAGATTAATCTTTACTGTAATTTTTATTATTGAGCAAAATCACCATAACCTTGTATCTGCTCAATACTCAAATCTTTTTTATCTATTTGGTAGTGAAATTAGTCCCATGCCGATTTTGTTTGAAAGCGTAACCGTTAATGGCATTTATGTAGGAAGTAGGGAAATATTTAAAACGATGAATTAGATAATTTCTCAGGCTCGATTAACGCTTGTCATCGATCGCATTTTTTTTTCCCAAGCTAGAGTAGAACTGACTATTTCAGCCAAGGAATCGTGTTGGGGTTGCCAACCCAAAACCTGACGAATCTTGTCCCCCGATGCTACTACACAGGCAGGATCTCCTTTTCTGCGGTGGGTTTCAACAATGGGAAAATCTACTCCAGAAATTTCTCTGATTTTAGATAATACTTGACGAACGCTGTAGCCAGTACCATAACCACAGTTAAGAATCTGACTGGTAGCTTCTCGTTCGAGGTAAGCTAAAGCATCAACATGAGCAGTAGCTAAGTCTTCTATATGGATATAGTCTCTAATTCCCGTGCCGTCGGCTGTAGGATAATCCGTACCAAAAATACTAACATAAGGACGGATACCCAAAGCTGCATCACAACCCACCTTGATTAAATGGGCTGCTTTTTTGCCCATCTGACCAATTTTCCCCGAACTGTCCGCTCCTGCAACGTTAAAATAACGCAAGATAACGTATTTTAGTCCTGAAGCGAGAGCATAATCGCGAATAATTCTCTCGCTCATTAATTTAGACCAACCATAGGGGTTGATGGGCAAGGTAGGAGATGTTTCTCGGACGGGATATTCTTGTATTTCACCGTACACTGCTGCCGTACTCGAAAAAACCAATTTATTGACACCAAATCTTTCACAACACTGTAATAAGTTAACTACATTACAAGTATTATTGTGATAATAAGTTAGAGGTTTTGTTAAAGATTCGGGAACAGAAATATTGGCTGCAAAATGTAGAACAGCATCAAACCGATCTCTAGCAAATACTCTAGCTAAATTTTCCCGATCGCTTAGTTCTCCAACAATCAATTTACCATAAAGTACCGCATCTGCTGACCCAGTAGACAGGTTGTCATAAACTATGACATCATAGCCAGCTTCTCCTAGCTTTTTGACCGTGTGAGAACCGATATAACCAGCACCACCAGTTACTAAAATTTTTGCCATAGTAATTATTACCTAATATTATCTCTATGCCATAAACGATCGATCGTCTCTAGCAATTCTAAATTATTCGCGAATCTACCTAACGATTGGACAACTAGAAGCAGAATAACTCTCGTCGTTTAAAGAGTATTGTTATATGTTGAGATGCTAATTTTTGGCAGTAATTTGAAGAGTCAAGAAAAATCCGAAGTACGACAAACAACTGATTAAAATAAAACCGTTATCACTAAATTTTAAAGAGGTTTTCTTGAGTGAATACTCCCAGTCACTATATTCTTAACCTGGCTTTGCTAGGAAAAACTATTGCACCTAAAAGCAACCTGGCAATTACCGTAGGCGCGATTTTACCCGATCTGCCGATTTTTATTTTTTACTTGGTGGCTAAATTGGTCTATAAACTACCTGAAGGTAAAATTTGGTCGGAAACCTATTACGAACCTTTCTGGCAGAATTTTGTAGCTTTGTTTCACTCTATTCCCCTGGCTGCGATCGGGGTGGTGGTTTTTTATTGGCTCAATTGGCAACCTGGAATAGTTTTGTGTATTAGTATGGTGGGTCATTCTTTACTAGATTTACCAGTACACCATGACGACGCCCATCGTCATTTTTTTCCCTTTAGTGAATATCGTTTTATCAGTCCTTTTTCTTACTGGGATCCGAGACACTACGGTAAAACCGTGGCGTTTATCGAAATGGCTTTAGTAATTGGAGTGAATCCGATCGCGATGAGTTTGCTCAATTCACCCTGGACAAAAGGAATTGTTGTTGCGATCGATGTATTTTATTTATTAGGTTACTATCGTTTTTATTTGTAAAGCTGGAGCTATCTTGAAAGCTGCTTTTAGTTTAGACTAAAGGTTTATCACTTTTGTCTATAGTAATTTAGTTATCTAGATTTTTCGGTATGATATGCACTCCTATTCTTTAACTGCACCAGCAAAAATTAACCTCTATTTAGAAATAATTGGCGATCGCCCAGATGGATTCCACGAACTCGTGATGATACTTCAGAGTATCGAATTGGCAGATCGCTTAGATATTCAACCCAGCGATACCCAAAATATTTATGTTTACTGCGAGCATCCCCAAGTACCAACCGACGAAACCAATTTAGCCTATCGTGCTGCTCGATTAATGTGCGATGTCTTCGGCGATGCACATGCTAACTATGGTGGTGTAAGTATCAGAATTGAGAAAAATATTCCCGTTGCTGCTGGTTTGGCTGGAGGTTCGAGCAATGCTGCTGCGGTATTAGTAGGAATTGATTTAATGTGGAAGCTGGGCTTAACTCAACCTGAATTACAGGATTTGGCTGCCAAATTAGGTTCTGATATTCCCTTTTGTCTGGCTGGAGGAACGGCGATCGCAACTGGGAGAGGAGAGAAACTGGCACCGATCGCAGATTTAGACAATATTTGGCTGGTTTTAGCCAAACATGACAATATTAGCGTTTCTACACCCTGGGCATACCAAACCTATCGTCAGCAATATAGCGATTCCTATATTCGAGATGTAACCAGGATCGACAATCGTACCGCTCAGGTACATTCTAGTCCTTTAGTCAAGGCGATCGCTCATAAAAACATTGCCGAAATCGGCAAACTAATCCGTAACGATCTAGAAAAAGTCGTTTTGCCCAGGTATCCCCAAGTGGCAGCATTAAAGTCGGCATTTGCTAGTCAAGATATACTGGGAACTATGATGTCTGGTTCGGGGCCGACAGTATTTGCCCTTTGTGAATCAGAAGCCAAAGCGATCGCTACTCGACGACAGGTCAAAAACCAACTAAGCGATCCTCACCTTAACTTCTGGATAAGCAAGCTAACTACCAGTGGCATCCAGATTTTAGCTACAAACTAGTTCGCAATCAATAATCAATCAAAAGATGACTGAGCCAAAAGCACTAAAAAAATTGCTCCAGGCGATCGCCGATGGCGATATAAGCCCAGAAACCGCTCTCAATAAACTTAAAGATCTACCTTTTGAAACTTTAGATGAATTTGCCAAAATAGATCGTCATCGACATTTAAGAACGGGCTTTCCCGAAGTTATTTGGGGTGCAGACAAAACTGCCCCACAGCTAATTAAGATTATGTCCGCGATGAGACAAAGTGGCTCGGTAGTAATGGCAACCCGTATTGAAGCAGAGATCTATCAACAAATCAAAAAAGCGATTCCCGATTTAGCTTATTATCCAACAGCCCGGATCTGTGCCTTGTCTGCGCCCAAAACTCCGCACCAAATAGGAACGATCTCGATTCTGACTGCTGGCACTGCCGATATTCCCGTAGCGGAAGAAGCAGCCGTAACTGCCGAACTTTCTGGCTTTGCGGTTACTCGTCTTTGGGATGTTGGGGTGGCAGGAATTCATCGCCTGTTGGGGAACCGACAAGTTATTTACAACGCTGAGGTTTTGATCGTTGTGGCTGGCATGGAAGGAGCATTGCCTAGCGTCGTGGCAGGAATTGCCGATTGTCCCACGATCGCAGTTCCCACTAGCGTGGGATATGGAGCTAGCTTTAGCGGGGTTGCCCCACTGCTAACTATGTTAAATTCCTGTGCTGCTGGTATTGGGGTCGTTAATATAGATAATGGCTTTGGTGCAGCTATTCTGGCAGGACAAATATTGCGTACTGCTAAAAAAATTACGGGGTAAAACTTGGATGAAGAAATTCATTTTAGTAATTGGGAAAGTGTATCTAATAACTGTTGTTCGTTATAAGGCTTAGAAAAATAAGCAGAAGCTCCTAAATTCATCGCTAACTTGCGATGTTTTTCATTACTACGAGAAGTCAACATGGCGACTGGTAAATCATCAAATTCCGCTCGTTCTTTAATCTCTTCTAGGACACCATAACCATCTAGTCGAGGCATTTCTAGATCGCAGATTACCGCTTGTACTTCCAGTCCAGCCAGAAGTTTATCTACAGCATCTCGACCATCTTTAGCTTGTTCTACGCGATAACCAGCTTTCTCTAAAGTCATACTTAGATAGCGACGGACATTAATCGAATCGTCAACTACTAAAATAGTTTTGATCTTTGGAACGCTGCTGGTTGGAGTCAGAGCTAAATCAGAGCGATCGCCGTCAGTGGGAGCGACTATAGGGCGATCGATTAATACCAGAGGATCGAGCAAAGGAATTACTTTACCATCACCATAAACAACCGAACCGATCACCCCAGGAGGAAGAGGAATGGGACTATCAATAGATCTAATAGTAGATTCTTGTTCGTCCCAAAAACGAGCTATTTTTAAGGCAACGAACGATCGCCCGTCTCCTACTATCAGAGTCATAGTCTCATTAATGGTAGGATTGCCAGTCAAATTCAAAGCATTGTCAAAACGACGATAAACCAGAAGTTTTTCAATTTCGATTAAAGGAATTTGCTTTTGATTCCAAGTTACACTTTTATCGTTATCTGGAGTTAAGATGGCTTCGGGAGCGCGAGAGATTAATTCTCGAATATTACTGGCAGGTATGGCAAAAATAATACCGCCCTGTTCGACAATTGCTACCCGTAAAATAGATAAAGAAAAGGGGATTCTTAGGGTAAAGGTCGTACCGCGACCGGGTTTGGTATCGACTCTTATATCGCCACGGACTTCTTGCAAGTTGGTTCGCACTACATCCATACCAACCCCTCGACCAGAAAGTTCGGTAACTTGTTTTGCCGTACTAAAGCCAGGCTCAAAGATAAAGTCCAGTAATTCTGCTTCCGATAATTGTGCTACCTCAGACGGAGTAAGACCCATCTGACAGACACGATCGCGAATTTTGGGTAAAGAAATCCCCGCACCATCATCACTCAAAGTAATAATACTATAAGTACCTTGATTGCTTGCCTGAATGGTAATCGTCCCCGCTTTGGGTTTGCCGTTTTCGCTCCGAGTTTGGGGGTCTTCAATGCCATGATCGAAAGAATTACGCAGTAGGTGCATCAAAGGATCGCCTAGAGCCTCAATTACCGAACGATCCAAAAGGGTTCTTTCGCCAATAACTTTGAGATTGACTTGTTTATTAAACTGAAGATTGAGGTCGCGAATTACTCTGGGAAAACGTTTGACTGCATCGGCAAAAGGCAACATTTGGGTACGAGTAACATTACCCTGCATGGATTTAGTGGTGTAGTGCAGCTCTCTGACTGATTGATGGACTTCCCGTAACCCAAGTTTGAGATCCGATGCCACTTCTTGGAGTTGGACGATCGTTTCCATTTGTTCTTGACAGATTAGGTGAATGTCGCTGTAGCGATCCATTTCTAAACTATCAAAGCGTTGGTTTTGCTTAGTCCCTGAATTAACTGAAGCCGATGTCAGTTGTTCTTTCTCGCTCAAAAGTCCTTCAATAGAAGCGCGATCGTACCATTGTTTTAGTTGAGTATTGGAACGTTCCATCTGAGACATCCGCTGACTCATCAAAGCAACCACGTTTTGTAATTGTTCTAACCGTAAATTAATACTGTTACGATTTAAGACCAGTTGCTCAAACAGGGTATTAAACTGTTTGAGTTGGGATGCGGGGACTCTCACCATCTTGTCTACTTGCTCGACAGATGGAGTAGTTTTTTGGACTTCTGGCTGAATTTTTGAATGAATTTTAGTAGGTGTTTCCTCAAAACGGTCGAGTTCAAAAACAGACTCGGGATTACCTAGATCTACAGCAGCATCTTCGGCTAGAGGATCGAATTGTTCTGCTTCTGTTTCTGGTGTATCTAACTCGAAAGCAGACTGTAAATCCCTTAGTTCGAGTGAACCTTCGACTAGAGGATCGAATTGTTCTTCTTCTGTCTCTGATGTCTCAAGCTCAAAAGCAGACTGTAAATCGCTTAGTTCGAATGAACCTTCGGCTAAAGGATCGAATGTCTCGACAACACCATCATCCAGAAATTCGCTAGTTTCAAGTTCGATCCCAGCTTTAGTACTAGCTCGATCGCCAGAGTTATAGCCTTCTAGATGAGATGGTATTTTTTCAATGTTACCCCGTAAAACCAAAGCGTGCGATCGCCTCCAGGTTTTAAGAGCTTGTTTGGCTAAAGATGCAATCTCTGAATCAGATACACTGGCGACTTGCTGTTGAATAGATTCACACAGTTGGATAAAAGGCTCTAGATTTGCCATGTTACCAAAGCCAATTAATTCCTGTGCTGTGGCGGATAGCTCTTGACCTAGTTCAATAAGATCTAATTCTGCCAATTGAGTCTCAAAGCGGTCTAAAACTCCCTCAACTCCCTCTTCAAAGATTAAAACCGCAGGATCGAAATCTTCGTCTTGTGCCAGTAAAGCATTTTCATCTGCTGCTTCCAAGTCTCCTAGATGCGATCGCAACTGCTCAAAAATTGGTTCGGTGCGCTCGCAGATTTCCTGTTGTTTGTCACTGGCTGGGGAATTTCCCGCTCCTTGCTGGCGGTTTAAGCTGGCTAAGTGACGTAGACTATCGACACTTTGGAGTAGTAGAGTTTCCACCTCCACATCGATCGATTTAGCAGCATAACGAACCCGCAATATTTTGAGAAAATCTTCGATTCGGTGAGCAACCTGACTGAGAATCTTAAAGCCCATCATCGCTGCGCCACCCTTAATTGAGTGAGCAGAGCGCAAGATCGGATCTACTTTTTGCGGATCGACAGCGGTATCGGCCAAATCGAGCAGACTAGATTCCATGCGATCGAAATATTCTTCAGCCTCATCGAGAAAATTGAGGCGAATCTGTTGTTCTGTATCCATGTTAATTAGTTAGTAATCAATATATTGATTTATTCGGCTACTTTGAACTGAGCTACCGCTGACTCTAGCTTGGCTGCTACCTGAGCCGTTTCTACAATTGATTGTGCCACTTTTGCTGAGGATTTAGATGTAGTTTCTGATAAGCTGGCAATTTTTTGCATCAGCTTAGTTACATTTTGAGATGTGTCTGCCTGAGAAATAGTTGTTTGTGAAATAGAACCCATTAACTGATTAATTTGCTGAGATTTTTCTAGCACTAGATTCAAACCTTGTTTGGTAGATTCTACGAGGCGTGTAGTTTCTACTACCTGAGTTGTACCCGATTCCATTGCTTGGTTTACTTCTTG
Source organism: Pleurocapsa sp. MO_226.B13 (assembly GCA_030064795.1). Next base: position 15,768 of record JASJEI010000219.1, read on the forward strand.
AGTTTCGGCTTGAATTGCTGCCACAATACTGGCGATTTCTTTGGTTGCTGCTGCTGATTGTTCCGCCAATGCACCTACTTGTTCGGCAACAATAGTAAAGCCTTGTCCGTATTCTCCTGCACGTCCAGCCTCTACTGAAGCATTAATGGCTAAGACATTAGTTTTGAGAGCAATTTCTTCAATAAACGAGACTGCCTGAGAAATTTTCTGCGACGATTCTCCTAACCGCTTCATTTTCTTGGCTGTTTCACCGACAGTATTTCGTAATTCGAGGATACTATCTACGGTAGAGTCCATATTCTCTGTACTACTGACAATGGTGTTATAAGTATCATCAGTGATTTCTACGGCTTGACTGGCATTTTGAGCGATCGCCTGAATCGATTGCGACATTTGTTCGATGGATATCAAAGTATCGCGGGTTTCTTGCGCCTCGGCGATCGCTTGCTCGGCTAACAAGCGAATTTCCGCTTCGTTTTGTTTTAGAGAACTACCCACTTGGCTAGTAGACTGTTTGGCTTCGATCGCAATTTCTTGTAAGTTGTAAATAATGGCGTTAAATAGATCGGCAACCGTACTCAGTTCCATTGAATCCAAATTGGCTCGAACCGTTAAATCTCCTTCTGTGGCATCAGAAACTTCATCCAACAGAGTATAAATTGCCATTTCCAGCTTTTCTTTTTCTTGACGTTGTTCATCAGCTAAGGCTTGTTGAGTTTGAATTGACTCTTTAACCTGTTTAACGAGATTGTTAAAGTTATTTGCCAAAGTTATAGTTTCCAAAGTACCTTCTGGCTCCGCTTTTATATCTAGATTGCCCTCTGCCACTTTTTTGGTGGTAACAGATAAATTAGCTAGAGGACGGGCAATTTGTCCTGCTACCAGAACAATTACACCAGTAGCAACAAGACTAAGCATAATGGCAGTCAAAGCATATATAATCAATACGCTCCGTCCCTCATTAGCTATAACTTCATAATCTACTACACCAATTGATACGAGGTTAGTGCCAGGAACAGTAGACAAACTGTAGATTTGGTTTTGATACTTTAATAAAGCAGTAATACTTGTTTGAGAAAATATTGTTTCTTGCCTCAGACTAACTTCAGAAAAGTCAGGTTGTTGGGCGATTGAATTTTGTGCTTCTGCTAAACTCAGTGAATTATCTACAATGGCTGTCAGAGTTTTGGCGACCTGCAAAATAGGTTCACCTCCAACTAATTGAATACTTTCATTATTCGTTAGTTGTTGACTAGAAACACCAGCTTGATTATCTTTTGGCTCGATGTTATCAAAAATAAAACCATCTGAAGAGTTAATGATTTGAAATTGATAATTTTGTCTGTTAGCTCCATACAAGTAAGCATTGAGATCGGCATTTAAGGTATTTGCTGATACTCCAGCTTTAATTACCCCTAGAAACTCGCCAGTTTGGGGATCTTTTACTGCTTGAGAGAAAGCAATTACAATCTCATTAGCTGACTCATCAAACTCAGGTTCGCCGATATCTTGTCCCTCTTTTTGACTATTTTGCCACCAACCTTCATCACGCTGGACAAAATCGGAGGTAGGGTTACTAAAGGCAACATTCAAGCCGTTACGCTCAGTAAAAAATATTTCAGCTACCTGACCAGATTTAACTATCTGTTGTAGATAGCGATTAAGACTTTCATTAGGAATTAATAATTTTGTATCTGCAAACTCTTTCTCTAGTTCGGCAATTGGTTGTTGAGCTAATTGCTCCTCCTGAGACCGCTTACTTCCGGTTTTCATTGCTTGAATTACACTCGGATCGACACTGATTAAATTACTGACTTTAAAAGATTCTCGAATAAAAGCAGCAACTGATTTACTTGCTAGTAGAGTATCAGCATCCAGTTCGTCGATCACCTGAGTTTTAGCTCGACTTTCCGTAATTTTATTCCCAATCGTACTGGCTACCGCTAGCGGGATTAATACTGTTGGTAGAATAATGGTAAGTAAACGACGACGGAGAGTTACAACTCCTTTAATATCTTTAGTATCGGCATTCAAAGTAGGGGTTTCACCTGAGGGAAATTTCGTGGACTTTAGTTTAGTAGTCATAGCAAAAATATAGTTCAGAAATTATAGATTTTTAGGTATATGGTTGATTGAGGCTAATGCCTTGAAGAGAATAGATTTGACCTAATATTATGCACGTTTAAAAGCAATTCTTAATTCTCTCCTTTCTTTGTCTTGATGACAGTGTTGCCTATTGGACTGAGATTAAAGCTTCTAAAATGCGATTAAACTCTAATACAGGAAGCATCCTTTCCTCCTCTCTAAATGCTCCACAAAGATAAGAAGTTATATTTGAGGGTAGATTCTCTAGGGATGACTGAATTTTTTCGGTTGCTATACGCATAATTCCCTGTAATTGAGTAACAGCTAACCCGATATAAATTGGTTGTTCATTGTTAGTTTGTAAGACAATAATTTGATATTGTCGAAGATTAACTAAGCTAGAGGAAAAAGTTAACAACTGAGCTAAATCAAAAACACAAAATACTCGACCGCGAATACTCATCATACCAATGACAGGTTCTGGCATACTCGGCAGAGGAGTAATTTTATCTGCTGGAACTATCATTGAGCCTTGTACTTGTTTCATTGATAGTAAAGCTGTCAGATCCTCTGTTAATTGAAATTTAATATAAGCTTCCCCCGGTGATAAATTTGCCTGGAATAAATCTTGTAGATTAGCTTGAACTCTAGCAGCAGCACTAAATGTTTCCATAATTTATTTACCCTATTGTTTCTCGTAGCGCGCTAACTAATTGTTCTTGAGTACAAGGCTTAATTACATAAGCTTGAACCCCTTGTTTTTTTGCCCACATCCGATCGACATCTCTATTTTTGGCGGTACAGGCAATCACGGGAATATCTGCTGTTTCAGGATTTTTTTTCAATTTGCGACAAACATCTAGTCCGCCCATTTTGGGCATCATCCAATCGGTAATTATGGCATCAGGTTTATTAGCTATAGTTTTGGCGATCGCTTCTTCTCCATCGTTGGCGGTAATGATCTTAAAACCAGCTTTAGTCAAATAGTTTGCCATCCAATCTAATTCAGATTGTACGTCGTCAACAATTAAGATAGTTTTCATATTTCCTTGTTAGTAAGAATGATTAATGTTAATTAGAAATTTTTTAGTAATAAGATAAAATTTACTGAAGATATTTTTGGACAATTTCTATCAAACCTTTTTGTGTAAAAGGCTTGGTAAAATAATCAGTTGCCCCTGCTAGTTTAGCTCTAGCCTTATCTAATACCCCAGTATTTCCTGTAACCATAATAATCGGAGTTTTATTACAATTTTCACTACTTCTTAATAAAGTACACAGCTTATAACCATTGATTTTAGGCATAGTAATATCTAGTAGAATTAGATCTGGCTGGGTGCGAAAAACTGTAGATGCAGCTTGAACAGGATTATCTACTGCTATAACTTTAAACTTTTTGGGATCTAGAAACCGTTTCATTTCATTTAAAATAGTAGGGCTATCATCAATACAGACTATTTTCCAGGTTTCAACTGAGGTTTTGGTAGCTGAAAATGCTATTTTTTGATTACTATGATTATTAGTATTAGATAGAGTAATTGAAGATGATGGTATAACTTTATTATCCAGTCGAGGAATACCAGGTAATCGATCTAAAGGCGGTAGAACATCGCCTAAATTAATTATTTGATAATCGATATATGGAGATAAAATTTGTGCTATCTTCAGCTCATCTTTTTGTAGTAATATTGATAGTTGACGAATACTAGTTCGTCCCATTATCACTCGAGTTAATTCTTGAAGAGATTGATGACTTAATAAACCAGATGTGGGCAGAGATTTTTGTTCCCAACCAGCAGCAAAATAAGGACGTTGATGAATAGAAAATAATTTAGCACTACACTTTTGCCATTGTTTAAGTCTTATCTGTTCTACATTCAAACATTTTGATACGCTCAGAGATAAAGGATTGTTGAGTTTTTCTTGGAGCCAAGTAGGAATTTGTTTTCCATCTTGCCATAAGGAAGTTCCTGTATTTAACCAAAGACAAGATGTTAATTGATCTTTAGTTATTTGTTCAATTAACTTTAAACCATGGTAAGGAGTGAGATGGTTTTCTTTGAGCAGCCAAGGAATAACCTCACCATAAAAATTGCTCTTAGCAGACTCTGTTGATGAATGAGATTGTAACTGTATTTTTACGTAAGGTAACGGTAAATTTTTTAAGGCTGCTACAGCTTGTTTAAATCCCAGATAATATAGATAATATTTAAGCTGATCTAGCAACTGTACAGAAGAGCAAATATACTTTAAATCTCCCTGTTGTAAATAAATTTCCCAAGAAACCAATCCTTGATTTAATTCAAGACAACCAGAACTGTGAGAATTAGCTAGTGTGGATAATAATTTCTCTGGATTGAGCTGGGTATCTACTGTCATAATTATAAAACTCAACTTACTAAGTTTATAGTTCCCAAAAAATTTAGATAACCTACCAATCCAGAAAATTTTATTTAAAAATATTTATATAAACCAAAAAATAGGATAATTGAAAAACTATAGCTAAAATTTAAAAAATAAATTAAATAAGATGTTTTTCAACAATTTTTATCAACCCTTCTTGAGTAAAAGGTTTAGTAAAATAATCAGTTGCTCCCGCTAGTTTGGCTCTAGCTTTATCAATTAAGCCAGTATTTCCTGTTACCATCACGATCGAAGTGCGATCGCATTTACCACTGCTCCTTAATAGTCCACACAGCTTATACAAACATTCCGATACGTCAAAAGACAGAGAACTCTAATTTGATGAGTAATCCACAGAGGAAGCGAATGTTCGTTTTGCCATAAAGCAGTAACTCGATCGAGCCAAAGACAAGATTCGAGTTTATCTTTAGTTATACTTTTAATTAGTTGGATACTCTGAGAGAGATTGAGATGTTGTTTTGCTAAAAGCCACGAAGTAATTTTGCCGTAAATATTTTGAGCGGGAGTTTTGTCTTGTATAGACGATCGTATTTTAAGAAAATATTGAGGTAAATCTTTCAAAGCAGCAATAGCTTGTTTCAATCCCAAATAATGCAGATGATACTTAAGCTGCTCTAGTGTTTGTACAGAGCAATCAACATACTGTAAATTTCCCTGATGCAAATAAATTTGCCAACAAACCAATCCTTCGTTAATTTTTAGACAACCAGAGCC
>JASJEI010000204.1 GCA_030064795.1 Pleurocapsa sp. MO_226.B13
CCTGATGTCATCGGCAGGGATTTTGGACAAAATTCCTCGGTCAGAGGAAAATTCGCGAGCAAAAACTCGTGAATTAGCTCGAGTTTTTGCTCAAATTGGAAGTCACTTTGTTAACCCACCTTGAAAGGGCTGGTGTAGAGATTTCTGGTTTAAAATCTTTTCTATTTCCTCTTAATACAAGATTAGAGCTTCGGAACTAACAATTGATTCAACTTTCTTTAACCAGAAACTCTGACGTTTCCAGAGTTGGGAAGGCGAAAAACTCCTGAGATTTACTGCAACGACAAATACGAAATTCCTCCCTATCGTAATAAATGAAGGTCGATCGCCTATCAACAACTCCCGCTCGGAAGAGTTGAAATGCTGAGGATAAAACAATCCTCAGAAAAATCGATTACCGATTACCCAACTATCCACTTCATTGGAGAACTTCACACCATGATTCCTACCGTAATTGAACAATCGGGTCGGGGGGAAAGAGCCTTCGACATTTACTCTCGCTTACTGCGAGAGCGGATTATTTTCCTAGCAGAAACGGTTGAGCCTGAAATGGCCAACCGAATCGTGGCGCAAATGCTGTTTCTGGAGGCAGAAGACCCTGAAAAAGACATTTACCTCTATATCAACTCGCCAGGTGGCGTGATTACGGCAGGGTTGGGCATTTATGACACGATGAACCATATTCGCCCAGATGTGTGTACGATTTGCTATGGCATGGCTGCTTCGATGGGAGCATTTTTACTCGGTGCGGGGGCGAAAGGCAAGCGTGGCAGTTTGCCTAGTTCGCGGATTATGATTCACCAGCCTTCAGCTGGGGCACAGGGGCAGGCGGTGGATATTGAGATTCAAGCTAAGGAAATCCTCTACCTGAAACGGCAACTGAATCAGCGGATGGCTGACTATACAGGGCAATCGCTGGAGCAGATTGAGCGAGACACCGAGCGCGATTTCTTTATGTCTGCCCAGGAAGCGGTGGCGTATGGCTTGATCGATCGGACGATCGAGCGACCTCCTCTGCCGATTTACCCCGAACTGGCAACAGCTAGATAGGAGCTTTTCTTGCTCGAAAAGCTTACTGTGTAGGCTTTTCAAAAAGCAAAATTCGGCGATCGCACCTTAGCTAAATATTGAAGCTTCATAAAATTTGGAGAATAACGTAATGATGATACAAAACAAACGACTACTTTCAATTGGAATTGGCTTGGGAGCTTTGATATTTGCTACTCAACGTCAGCTAACCTATACGGATACAAGTAATTCAGCTCACATTGTATCGAACGGACTTGGCTTAAATGGGCTTGGTATGAATGGAGCAGCCATCAATCAGTTGTCTGACTCCCCTGCTGACCATATCGCTCCTTCTCAAGTCCAAGCAACTCTGAATAACCAGACAGGGGGAAGGATTTCTACCCAGAATGGACAACTCATTTTTCGAGTGTCTGAGTAGCCTTAACCACTGGCACCGTAATGAGGAATAAAGTATGAAACGATTTCGCTGGAGCTTGTTCGCAGTCACGATGGGGGTAACGGCGATCGCCTGTTGGGAGCATTGGCGTAATTTCTCTCTAGCTCCCTCATCTGTTTTACAGGGAAAGGAGCTTGTTGGGGCAACCCTAACTAGCTTTGACGAACGAGGGCGATCGCTCAAACTCAAAATTGAGGATATACAGCCTGATTTTCAAGATAAAGACCGAGAAAGCTATCTCTATACCGTTATCTATTACAGTGCTACCGATAATAGTTGGTATCCTCTTTGTCAGCCCGATTCAGCAGGTATTAACCAAGCAATTCCCTTAACTGGACGTTGGGATCGAACAGGTGCATATATCGACGATCGCAGTATCACTTTTGCCTGTACCAATGGTGCTTTAGCTAAATGCGTGCGCTGGGGCTATAAACCCTGGAAAAGTATTAAGGGCGAATCATTGCGCGACTATCATCAAGCTTATACTCGCATGGTACGGGCAGACTATTGCGGTAACGGTATTGGACATACCAAAGACGGCACACCCATTGATGTTTACGATCGCCTGAGCATTCAGCAGCGCACTAAAAAAAGCGGGATGTCGTTTGAAGCAGCGTGGAATGTTGATGGAGCAGTATATCTCAATCGTACCCGTTTCCCAAAAGCGATCGCCAAATATTTGCTGTCGGAGTTGAAGCTAACAAAGAAATATTACCTAAATTTCCGATAAACAGCGATGATTTGCAGATTTAATAGAAAAAACATGAAACCATGAATCTAATTCGTTGGCAGATCTCGTCAATAAGGTAGTTAACATGGCAAAAAAACCACACTCTTTAATCAAACCTCAGAGATTACGCGATTTAATACGCTTAAAATATAGATTAACTTCAAAGTAAGCTATGCAAATTAAACCATACGCCTCCCACCACAGAGATGCCATTGTTCGTCTTTCCCTGAGAGCCTGGACTCCTGTTTTTGATTCGATTCAGAAAGTGATGGACGCTGATGTGTACCAGGCATTCTATCCAGATAATAATTGGCGTGTGAAGCAGCAAAAAGCTGTTGAGGATGTCTGCGCTGCGTCAGATACAAATGTCTGGGTGGCAATTAAAACTGATGCAACTGTGGGCTTTATAGCTGTCAAATTACACTCAGAGGATAGCATGGGTGAAATATATATGGTTGCTGTCGATCCAGATTTTCAAGGTCACGGCATTGGCACTGCTCTGATAGAATTCGCTCTTACTTGGATGAAAGAGGCTGGGATGTCTATTGCTATGGTTGATACGGGAGGCGATCGCGGTCATGCACCAGCACGTCACACCTATGAAAAAGAGGGCTTCGGGCTGTTACCAATCGCCAGATACTTTAAAAAGCTCTAGATAGGCGAGGATTAAAAATCAATATTGAAATTGTTGCACTCGTACTGTGCCGATCGCGCAAAAACTTACAGAAGTAACTGGAAAACTTAAACTGCCCCCTGAGATATCTATCTTAAAAAGATTAACTAGACAAAAGAATTATTCCCTAGAAATTCCCGAAGCCAAATTAAATTGAAATTATCCAGAAAATTGAGGTAAGAAACCGTGAAATTTACCATTTTACTATTGGTTCTCGTAGAGATCTTCAACCTTTTCTAGCTTTGGGGAGAGGCTTAAGGCGGCACTCCGCGATCGCTCCTCAAGATTTCCCTTGAATCCGATCGAATTGAACTTGCTCGAGATGTTAGTAGAAGTTGTCCCCTATAATCCGCAATGGAAAAAAGCATTTGAGGCTGAGTCTCAGCAAATAGCAAAAGCTCTAGCCACAAATCTAGTAGTTGTTCATCATATTGGTAGCACTGCTATTCCCCACATTTACGCTAAACCAATTATAGATTTCTTAATAGAAGTTAAGGATATTAATTTGGTAACAGAACAAACTCCAGCAATGGTAGCATTGGGTTATGAAGCAATGGGAGAATATGGACTTGTTGGTCGTCGCTACTTCCGCAAAGAAGATCCACCAGGTATTAGAACTCATAACGTTCACATCTACGAAATTTATTCTCCAGAAATAGAACGCCATCTTGCATTTCGAGACTATATGATTGCTCATCCTGAAGAGGCAGAACAATATAGTCAAGTAAAACAAGAATTAGCCCAAAAATATCCTCAAGATATTGAAGGTTACATGGATGGCAAAGATGAGTATGTCAAAAGAATAGAAAGAAAAGCGATTCAATGGCAGAAATTGAGAACTTCACTCAATACATAACAAGTTTAATTCTCGCTCGCTTTTTAGTTTGATAGCAACGCCTCAAAATTCAATCTAGCTCCAAAATTATTCAATTATGACCACAACCAGATTAGATCCAATTTTTGGCATGGTCTCGGTTAAGTTTTTTGCTCTTGCTCATGGATAAACAGAATCGCTCGATTGACTGTCTCTTATCAGTTTCACACGATTTCTAATTCCTCTTGACTTTTTCCTAATTTCCTTAACTTGTGACCAATGCGTCTGGGTAGTTATAAATCTCTGCGCTGGTTATTGGTCTGGTTGTTTATTGCGATTTGGTATGTGGGGATAAGCTTAGACGCATTTACATTGCACTTTGAAATCCTCAAACGCCTTATGGAGAAGGAATAGAATAGGTAACTTTAGTGCGTCTAAGCTTATATACCATTACGACTCGTTTGCCGATATTAATGCGCTGGAGTGAAGCTGTAGTATCTCAACCGCTACAGTTATTAGCGGTTTGGTTTGCTGTCAGCTTATTGTTAGAGATTAGTAAAACCTTTGTTCAACGCTCCATAAATGCTTGGAAAGACAATCCTTATATATCTTTTGGCGAATCACAGCGTAAATCTTTGCGGTTAACAACCATTGCTACAGCCTTAAAAGGATTTATGACCTTTGTTTCGATTTTACTAGGCGTTCTTCTGACTTTGGCATTGTTTAATATTTCCGCTGGTTCGATTTTGGCAGGGGGTGCGGTAATTGGTTTGGCAATCTCTTTTGGTACACAAAGTCTGGTAAAAGATGTGGTTAATGGTTGCTTGATTATCTTAGAAGATCGTTTTGCAGTGGGAGATGTGATCGTCATCAATGGCATGGATGGTTTTGTCGAAGATTTTAATCTCCGTCTGACTCAACTACGTAACCCCGAAGGACAGCTAATTACTATTCCCAACAGTGCGATCGCTGAAGTGAGAAATTTAACCCGTCTTTGGTCGCGAGTTGATTTTACTATCGAAGTGGCTTACGAAAACGATCCCGATAAGGTATTAGCAGTACTGGAGTCGGTAGCCCAATCAATGTATCATAGCCCCGAATGGCAAGATAAACTTCCCGAACCGCCTGAAATTTTAGGGATCGAGAATTTGTCCCATACAGGAATGTTAGTTAGAGTTTGGATTAAAACTGCACCCCTACAACAATGGCTAGTAGGTAGAGAGTATCGTCTGCGAGTCCGCCGGGTCTTTGCACAGCACAATATAGTTATTGGTAGACCACAGTGGATAAGTTATAGCGCGACTTTAAATGGAAGCGAGTCAGATAACTTACCTTCTCAAAACTGAATCGAGCGATCGTAAAGATCGTCTTGAAATTATTTTAGAAATTTACTACTATAACAGTGTTATTTAAAAAAACGCTGTTATGAAGACTAACAAGGTTACAAATTTTCGTCTGGCTCAGGAACAGCATCAGCAAAAGCTACGCCAAGGAATTTTGGATGATGCCAGTAGTCTTCTCGTGCAAGAAGGTGCAAACGCTTTAACCATGCGTCGCATTGCCGATCTGGTGGGATGCTCGACTACAGTTCTTTACACTATGTTTGGCAACAAACAGGGATTGGTAGATGAACTTTATCTGAGGGGTTTTGATATCCTACAGCAATCTTTGGAAGCAGTTTCTCATCCAGGTGACTCAGAAGAATATATTTATGCCCTGTGTCTTGCCTACCGAGATTTTGCCCTAGCCAACCCGACTTACTACTCAATAATGTTTCTCAAAGTGATTCCTGAATACACTCCTAGCGAAGCTAACTTAAAATTAGGTCAATCGAGTATCGAACTTTTAGTCCAGGCTATTCAAAATTGCATTACTGATGAACAGCTAGCTGAAGACGAAGCTTGGGAAATTGCTCGTATGATTTGGGCAACAGTTCACGGTCACGTCGGGTTGGAACTCACGGGTTACGCTAACTATTCAAAAGTATCATCACAACAAATGTTGGAGCGAGCTTTGCGGGCATTAGTAAACAACTTGTTAGCAATGAGAAATCAAGACCAATGATTCGATTTTTGCAACAATCTTGGTTGCTGGTCTTTCTGTCTGCATTTTGTAACGGTATTGGCACGACACTTCTCAAACAATCGCGTTTAGCGACTAATAATTCTAACTTTCTTAAAAGCCTCGCTTCTTTTTGGTTTATCGGCGCACTTGCAGTTTACAGCACGGGTATGCTTTTGGGAACTAAAGCACTAGAGAAACTTCCTGTTGCTGTTGTGACTCCTGTATCTCAAGGTATGTCGTTCCTGATAATTGCGTTCTTATCTTATTGGTTATTTAACGAGCGTTTGACAGTCAATCAAATTATGGCAACGGGTTTTATTTTTACGGGAATTATTTTGATGACCCGTTGATGTTTGTATCTAGAGATTATTCAGGAGAACAAAAACATGACTCACTTTGGCATTCTTTGTTTAGCAGCGACTGGTCACTTAAACACCATGTTTCCTCTCGGTTACGAACTCAAACGAAGGGGACATAAAGTTACTTTTTTAAGTAATTCAGAAGCTCAAATCTTAGTATATAAGGCAGGTTTTAACTTCAGCGAAGTTTACTATCCAATTGACACAGAAAATATCATTCTCAGACCAAGCCCATTGGCAATTTTAGATAAAACCGAGAGTTTAAAAAAATTACGCTATACTCTACAAAAATTTGCCAAGCAAGCAGAAACTCGACTTCAGAAAGCTCCCACAATTATCCGAGAACAGGGGATTAATGTGCTGCTGGTAGACTCATCTGTCTTTGAAGGAGGAACCATCGCCGACTATCTCAATCTTCCCTATGTAACCGTGTTCAGTGCGTTACCTTTCTATCAAGATCGAGCTATTCCACCTATTATAACAACTTGGCAATACAATCCTGACTGGTGGAGTTCGCTTCGCAATCGTATGGCTTATGGCTTTTTAAACTATATCGCTGCACCAGTTTGGCAAGTTATTGATAATTATCGTTCTTTATGGAATCTACCAGCCTACTCAGACACCAATGAGATCTTTTCTCAACTTGCTATAATTACTCGCCACATCCAAGAATTTGAATTTCCGCGTCAACTTCCTCCATACTTCCACTTCACAGGGCCATTTCATACCTCTATTAAAAGACCACTCGTAGCCTTTCCTTGGGAGAAATTAAAGAATAAACCACTAATTTACGCTTCTATGGGAACGCTCCAAAATCGCCAAGATTATGTTTTCCAAACTATAGCAGAAGCCTGTGCAGACCTAGATGCTCAACTCGTCATTTCTCTTGGTGGTGGACTCGATCCAGAAGCCTTAGCCAATTTACCTGGAAATCCTCTAGTCGTAAAATATGCTCCTCAATTAGAACTTTTGCAAAAAGCCAGCCTCAACATAACCCACGCTGGACTGAATACCACTCTGGAATCATTAAGTTATGGCGTACCAATGGTCGCCATCCCTGTCACCGACGACCAACCAGGCGTAGCAGCAAGAATTGTTTGGACGGGAGTAGGCGAACTAGTAAAACTTTCTAGTTTAAGTGCAAACAAAATGCAAAAGACTATCGAACGAGTCTTGAAAGAACAATCCTACAAACAAAATGCAATCCGTCTGCAAGAAGCGATTCGCCGTACTGAAGGAGTTTATCGCGCTGTCGATATTATCGAGCAGGCTGTATCGACAGAAAAGCCAGTAAGAAATTGATAAGATATCTTGGAATAGAAAGTTTTGGGTCTTGGTTCTTATAATTTGATTAGTGCGATCGAAAAGTAAAAAACAAACGTTTGATTGCAATTTTCCTCACTCAATCTAAAATCATGAAAACATTTAAATTACTTCTAGCAATAGCGATCGCCGGCTGGGGAATAACTACACTAAAACCTCAACCAGTAACAGCAGCCGAAGAAATCTCTTTTTCCCGCTCCTTTCTAGGAGAATTCAAGCTCTCAGTAGAGGATTTGGCTATCTTTGCCCAAGATGGCACAATTACTTCAGAATTTGCCTACTACGCCAAACATCTTGACAATAAAACCCTCCAGCAACTACGGCAAATCTTACAAACCAGCTTTGATGTTGAACCAATAACCATCTATCGAGTAACGAATACCTAAGTTTCGGTTAGTCTGGGAATCAATTGAGCCAAATTACAAGGACGATTGCGAGAATCGAGTTGGTCTTGAATAATACTCCATCCTGTTTGACAAGCACCACTAGAACCAGGTAAACAAAAAATATAAGTTCCATTAGCTACGCCAGCAAGAGTCCGAGACTGAATTGTCGAGGTTTTAATCTCTTGATAGGAAATCATCCGAAATATCTCGCCAAAACCTTCAATTTCCTTATCTAATAGTGGTTTAATCGCTTCTGGAGTGCAATCTCGTCCTGTAACTCCCGTCCCTCCAGTAGTCAAAATTACCCACACAGATTCATCCGCAATCCATCTACTGATGACAGCGCGAATTTGGTAAATATTATCGGGAACAATGGTTTTTTCTGCTAAGTAATGTCCTGCTGTTTTTAGATTATCGACTAATATTTTGCCCGATTTGTCATCGGCTTCGGTTCGCGTATCGGAAACAGTCATCACGGCAATTTTTAAAGAAAGTAAAGATTCGTTTTGGTTCATTTTTGAGTACATTCAGCAGCCAGCAAGATCGTATCTTGCTAAACCGCAAACTTAGGAAGTAGAGACTTTAATTCAAAAGGGCGCGACTGCAAAAACTTGCGGGTAAACAGAAGGGTTAGGATGGGGACATTGAAGTTTACTCGTAGTCGTTAAAGTTTATTGGTTTGCGTCTTTCTGGTCGATCGCGGTAGTCATCATATCGATCGGTCGAGTTACTATCTTTGGAATTATCATAATCGTCATAATCATCGCGATCGCTGTCGGTATAATCATCGTCATAATTAGAGCCAAGATCGTCTAAAGGCTGATAATCGACGACATAATCTCCAGGGATAGATCCTTCGTCTTCGCGATCGCTTCTACCCGAATCCCCATTATAATCGCGACCCAAATCGGAATCATCATAACTGTTGCCCAAATTACCCGCATCATAATCATCCTCTGGTTCGTAACTTCTACCCAAATCTGCGGGGCTTGGTCTGCGTCTGGGGGTAGCAGGAGGGGGAGTAGGCTCGGAATAACGGTCTTCTCTGGTAGGACGAGGACGAGGACGGGATGCTCTAGGAGGATTGTTCCACTCATCTTGGGTATCCCAATCATCATAGCTATCTGAAGGTGGTGTGCTAGGGCGACGACGGGGACGACTATCTACATCGGGATAGCGGTCGCTTCTGCTAGGGCGTTCGGCATAATCGCTCGGTTCTGGGCGGTTACGGCTCTGTCTGCGTCGGGGTTCGTCTCTAATATCGTTAACAGGAGCTGGTCTTCTTCTGGAGTCAGAACGACGAGAGGGACGGGGTTGAGGGTCGTCATAACCTCTGAGTCTAGGGCTATTGTAGTTGGGTTTTGCCCCTTGATAAACATCTTCATAAGGGTCAATTTTATCTAACTCGGCTTCGGTGTAGACTCTGGTACGACTTACAGGGCGATCGCGATCGACTGTGGGTGTATTGCGTCTGGCTTGTTCGGTTGCCACACTGCGCATTCTGATACTTTCAAAGGCAAAGAAAATTGCCGTTCCCGTCAATAAAAATTGACCAAATTGCAAAATCGGGTCTAATCGCCAACCATTAAAGAGTAAAATAATTCCACAGAGCAAACCCACCGCAGCAAAAAAGATATCATAATCTCTTGCTAACTCTGGGCGAACTGAGCGCAGGAAAAACAAACCCGCTCCCGCTACTGCTAAGAATAAACCTAAGATAGCTGCTGCATTCAGCCCAAAATTGACCATTACTATATCTCCTAATCTGTCCTGGTTGTGAGTAAGATATCTCTATACTCATCTTAAGGGATGTACATTTATAATCTACCCAGAATAGCTATACTCTTCTACTCCCAATCGAGTAAGTATGACTACTAGTTACTATTATCGCTATTATTTATTTACGATTTAGAGGCAAATTTATTGCTAGTTAAAATATAACGACGGAATTTGGGTAAATCTTACCCCGCTCCAGATCGGAGACTATTCCGTCGCCCAAAAAAATTAATAATTTATTGCTGGTAACAACAAGCAATTATAGTCCGCGTTTGATTTTGTCGCTTTGACTCAAAACGATTAAAGCTATAGTTGCGGGGATAACCACAATAATTGCACCTAATCCTAGACTTAAAAGAAAATTAGTTAATGAAGGAGTCATAATTTTTTTATCCTGACTATTTTTTGGTTTTAACTGTAAAAATTTACCTTGTTTTGTAATTCTAAAAGTTTTTTATCCAAAACTAAAGTTAATTACGTTGTCGCCTCCAAGAGAAGCTCACTCTATATTGTAAGGTGATGAGGGTCAAAAAAAGACAGTAAATCGCCAAAGACATTCTCAAATCCCAGTACAATACATAACAGATATTTACATTCTGTAATGTTACTGGCGTATCATCATATATCTTTACAATTATGGAACTATCAAATTTAGGAGCGATCGCAATCAGTCTCTTGTTGGGACTAATGACAATTTTATTTATTTTTAGAATTGTCCTAACCTGGTATCCCCAAGCAGAGCTTACTCGTTTTCCTTTTCGTTTAGTTGTCTTACCTACAGAACCATTTCTCAAGCCCCTACGCAAAGTAGTTGCTCCCATCGGTGGCGTAGATATTACCCCGATTATTTGGGTTGGACTTTGTACCCTCCTGCGTGAAATTCTAGTAGGACAGCAAGGACTAATTACAATGGCATTAACTCATTGATGTTGAAAATTGCCATAAATGCGATCGCCTAGACCGTTCTTAACTCGACCGTGAGTACAGCAAAAAACGATCGAAAATCGTCAATTCAGATTGGTTTTAACTATTAATCTGTCATGTTTAGAAGGCGATCGCGAATTGTATCTAACTGACTGTTTAAGTATTTCCGTACTAACTCAAAAAAATACCCGTCCCTCGATCCAAGTCTAATCCCTCGTGACTTTTAAATAGAGGGCTGGAGCTTTTGAGTACAGACTTAATTATATTAATGCCAACTCCTCAAAACCTTGTATTTCAGGCGGACTGATATAAATTGATTATTCGTTATTAGGCTACAAACAACCAACAACCAATGACAAATGACAAAACTAAAACAATCCCAAATCCTGTAAACACAACCTAGTAACTTCTAGCCTGACTGCGGGGTCGATTGATGGATTTAGATCTAAATTAGTTGCAAAGAAATAAACATTATCGTTTTGTTCCAAGTAACCCACATACCAGCCTATTTCTGAGGCTAAACCCGTTTTTGCCCGAAGCACGCGATCGGGTGTTTGTTCGGCGATCGCAAGATCTTTGACCAAATCCATAGTTCTTTGGGAGAAGGGCAGGTCATTTTGGTAAAGACGTCGGAGAAAGTCAATTTGCTCTCTAGGAGTAATTCTTAATTCTCCTTCTAACCAAAACTTATCGATATCTTCTTTGCCACCAATGTTTTGATTGCCATATTCAATTCGATTGACAAACTCCTGCATTCTTTGATGTCCAATTCTACGGGCAAGGACTTGATAAAACCAGACGGCGGAATATTTAAAAGCCAGACGGATATTTAAATCTTGATTCCATTGGGCAAAAGGAGAACCATTAAAACCTCTTTCAATGCCATCCCAAGTCAAAACGGCGACATCATCTTTAATCACTCCAGTTTCTAAAGCAATTAAAGAATTAGGAATTTTATAAGTAGAAGCAGGAAGAAAGGTAGTGTTGTTGCGGTTGGGATTATGTTCGTAAAAGCGATCTTCATTGAGGTCATAAATAATAATCGAACCATTAACCCCTAAATCATCAAAATGCTGCTTAAAATCAACTGTTTGCTCTATTTCTAAATTATTTTGCGAATAAACTTTATATTCTTGAAGCAACAAGCTACCAACTAAAGCCAAAACCAACACCAATAAGAAACTTAGCAGTTTTTTCACAGTTACACCTCTTTTTGTCATTGGTCATTGGTGATTAGTATCCGCGAACGGCCCTAAAGGGTTCGACAGTCGCTTCAAGTCAACAAAGGACTTGGTCGCATGTAAGGCTTTAGCCGCATCTGACCCGCCCAACGCGCTGTCTCACCGTTCGCCCTTACAGTCATTAGTCTATATATATTATTTGGAGCATAGTATCATGACCACCCAACCCATCTCTAACGAAGTCGCCCTGAGAATTGCCTTAGCAGCGAAGGTATTACCTGACGTATCTGTAAAAGATTTAATTGGGGCTTTGCAAACCCATCTCGACGATGAGATTACTGAAGAGTCTCTTAATAATATTACAGTTACTCAATTAAAAAGATCCTTTGGCAATATTTATGAAGTTGACAGCGAATGGGAAGGCGAGGATGCAGATAATAGCGACATAGCAGCCTTTAAAGAAGCGGTGCAAATTTTGTGGGGTGAAAAGGACTATTGCGAAAAAGAATTGCCCATCAAACCCTATAAAGAAGGAGATATGCCCAACTCGATTAGAATTGCCGTTGCTTCTAATACTGGAGAACAAATTGACGGACACTTTGGTTCTTGCCACCGCTATTTAATTTATCAACTGTCAGCAGATGAAATTAGATTAATTGACGTTCGTTCGGCAATAGAAGCCGATCTTAGCGAAGACAAAAACAGATTTCGCGTCAATTTAATTAAAGATTGTCCCGTACTTTATATTGTCTCGATCGGTGGCCCTGCTGCTGCCAAAGTCATCCAAGCCTATATCTATCCGATGAAAGTATCCGAGGGTGGCAATGCTAGAGAAATCTTAGCAGACTTACAAAAAGCGATCGCCACTTCTCCACCCCCTTGGTTAGCAAAGATCTTAGGTGTTGGCAAAGGTGAAAGAGTGAAAAATTATAAAGCTGTTGGTTAGTCATTGGTTATTGAATGTAAAGAAACAAGAAAAAATCATCAATATGCAACAAAACAAAGAACGAGTCCGAGAAATTCAACAGGTAACGGGATTAAGACCTACCCATTTTGCCGATCTAATTCGAGTGGCACAATTAATCTACGATCCTAGTGGTGGTGTATCGGGTAAAGTCGTCGAGGTTGACTGGTTGACTTTTGGTATTCCTAGAAGAGTTGCTGGTAATTTGCGATCGCTTGGCAGAAAATATCAGTATGAATCTCCTCACGTTGCCATTGACCTAGTTTGGGATGAATTAACTCCAGAAACACGCAGTTGGTTTATCGCCAACAAAAGCATTCTCTGGGAAATTGAAGAGTCATTTCCTGCTTTAGATGAAGATTAGTTATCGATCGTCGATCGTCAGTAGAGACGTAGCCCTAAAGGACTCTATCACGGATACCGCTTCGCATATCGCTTCGCATCGCATGCTACGTCTCTACTGTCATTGGTTACGAAGGACAAAAGACAAAAAACATAAAACAAAATCATGCAAGCTATAGGAACATTCAGTAAATTCGAGCAATGCGTTCTCAATATGGCTCTAATTAATATCTGCAATAGCGATAGTTATGTGGGTCAAGAAATGCGGGGAAAGTATAATGCTTGGAAACAAGAGACTAAGGAAACGGTACACAATCCTTGGCTCGATTTACATCAGTTTACGATCTATTTACCTCATCCAGAGCAAGAATATGAAGATGTCACTTTAGAGGAGGGACTAACTAAGGGTTACAACATTGAAGTTAAACCAGTTAAAGATCCCAGTAAATTGGTTTATAAAATTCCCGAAGGCGGACATTTTGTCGTGGTACTCAAACAAAGTCGAGTCAATGGTGATTTTGCGATCGCAGCTACTGGTGTTTTGGTGCGATCGTTAGCTATTCTCAGTCTGGATGTAATTATCGATCCCGATAAGGGGGAATATCAATCTTTAGTTATCAAACATCCGATAATTAGGGATTATCCTCAAGACTGGGAAACTCAATTGAAAATGTTTTTGCAGGGAAAAACTAAAGCAGAAGAATTACCCCGTATAGTCGGGTATGTCGATCGCAGTTTGAATCGAGATTATCGCTCGCCCTCTTGGAATGATGTTTATTTGGCAGCTAGTGATTTTACTGTTTTTTAAGGGATAATAAGAAATAATCTTGTTAGATGTCCAGATAGTCTTGCAAAAGGCTGTATCAAGAGTATGATCGATCCTGCCGAGGCAAAAGTTTTAGAGGTTGATAATTTTATAATGCGACCACTTCAAACCTTGGATTTGGATGCTCTTGCAGCAATTTGGGCTGATTCTGAAGTGACTCGTTTTCTGCCCAGTCGAGGAGTTCCTATCTCTAGAGACAATACAGAGAAATCTCTTAAATATTTTGTCAAGCACTGGCAACAACGAGGATACGGAATTTGGGCAATTATAGACAATTATTCATCTCAAATGATTGGCTATTGTGGTTTGCGTTACTTAGATGAGCTTGATGAAGTTGAAGTTCTTTATGGACTTGCTAAGGCATATTGGGGGCGAGGAATTGCCACTAAAGCAGCCTCAGCAGCAATTGTATACGGGTTCAATGTCGCTAATTTGAATAAAGTAATTGCCATGGCATTGCCCGATAACCTCGCTTCCAGAAGAGTAATCGAAAAAGCTGGCTTGGAATATCAAAAGAAAATCCAGATATTTAATTTGGATGTTCTCTACTATAACCGTACAAAGTTATGTTAGGACAGATAAGTTATTGCTCGGAAGTAATAAATAGTTTGTATTTTAAATAGTTGCTTTGAGCAAACCGACGGACAAGTGCTACTCCCGTACCATCATCAACCCCTGTAATTAAACATATAGGTTGACTCATGTTGTCATCTCCTGGCTATGGGCAAGTTCGCGCTTCCAGAACAATCTTTCTCGCCAAATTCCCAACAAGTTAAAGGTTACAAAAGTCGGTACTACCATAATCGGAGCGAGACTCATCGGAAATGTATATACAACCTCTGCTGTTGGTGGTTGAGTAAACACTTGTAGCGATCCAGGTAAACCAAGCTGAAGTAATAAAGGTGCAGTTGGAACAATTATCAGAAAGCCAATAAAATGCCAAATAATTAAGACCCGACTGCTAATTTTTTGCCGTATTGCTAATATTCCTACTATCAGTGCCGATAAACCAAAGCAAAGATCGGGAATGCCTACGGCAACTTCAAAATATAAAGGAAACGTACCCTGCCATGTGTGGTAAGCTGTGCCAATAGCTGAGATCCGCCCAGCTTGAAACAATACTAGCCAATGGGCTGGAGTTACAGCCAAAATAGAGACAATTCCCTTTTGTACAGTTGGTAATACTAGACTGATAAACATAATAGTGATAGGAATAACAGGCATCCAAAGGGCAGGATAGAATTGATAGGATTTCTCTGACTCCAATATTCCCGATCTTCCTAAGATTACAGCGATCGCCGTCCAAATCGTTAGTCCAATAACAGGAATAAATGTTGCTCTGAACTGTTTTCTATTTATATGTCCGTCGCGCCTTGCTTTCCAGGCTAAAAACGGTAGAAAAAGCAACTGAAATAAAATAAGCAGAGGTATGATAGTCATGTTTTTCACCTCCAAATTCAAAATGTGGCTAAATGTTCCCTTGTTCTCTGAGGGGATCGTTCATTAAGAAATCAAAATCTGCCTTTAACAAATCAGGCGATCGCGAATCTAAGCTATTTTCTTTTATTACGCGAAAAAAAGGCTCATGGTTTTAACTGGTAGTTAATAAAAATGATAATTAGATACTTAGTAAAGTAACTTTTAAATAGGGTCAGAAGCAGAGCCATAAAACTCTGAGTGAGTAAAGGTTCGCGATAGGAGAGGATACCATGCTTTTAACTTACCATCTTCATCAAATACAAAGCGATCGTAGCAGGCGACATCGTTCCCCGTCACGTCTACCCCAGTGGCTCGAAGCTTGAACTTGGTGAAGGGAAACAGAACAACTGCTTCCGTTGAATCTCCATAGAGAAACTTGTGGTTGCCGAACTGCAAATCAACACTGCCAAAGAGATCGGTAAAAAACTGAGCGAAGCCTTGTTTACCTCTTCTTTCTTTAGCTTGAATAATATCGTTGATTTCTGGATTCGATCTTGTCATCAACCTCACATACACAAAGTCATCAGCGATTAGCTCAAGTGTGGGTAAGCCTACGCCATGTTCCAGTAAACTTTTCATCAACTTGTTGAAGAGCTTTTCACTACGAGTGAAGTATCCAGACAGGATTTCATCCACGTCAAGTGCAATTATAGCTAGCTGTCTAATCTTGTTTCCTCTTAGCTCTCCAAAGTGTCTTTCCGAAAACGAAGCAGGTTGTCCGCTACGTTTCCATCGTCCTTGGATGCTTATCTTCACACTGAATGTACCAAAAGCCTCGTCATAGTTTTCCAGCTCGAAATCCATTTCCTTAATGTCGATAGTCGCCTGCCAACGCCTGACATATTCGGCAGCGTCTTCTGAACCAGTCCATCTGCCACCGAAGGGAAGTTGAACAATGCTATAGTGAAGCGTAGAATGGTCATCAAAAAATTTCATAGCTAATTCCGATGACAGGGGAGTGGCATAAATCGTTTTTACCAGTTCTGCTAGATCGTACATTGTGACTTGTCTCCAAAACTAAATCTCGTGCCAATTGTCTAGCCCCAACCATACTTTTGCATAAGGCTAGCCATTCGCTGGTTCGACTAATTCATTAATACATTGAAAAACTCGTGCACGCATGGCAAACTCTTCAATTACTCCCTCCAGAACACAGATGCTATTATTTAGCCATTGATAGCGTTTGTCTTCCGTTTCAAAGAGCGCAGTCAGAAGTTGATGTCCTTCCCCTGCCATAAATTTTGTGCGACCGTGTAAACTGAACAAAATGCTCGCTCCTTCTTCTGTCTGAATGACTCCATGGAGGTTTGGGAGCCAAATACCATCGGTACGACAATGAGGATGATTAACCCAGCGTGCTGTTCCTTTAAGTCTCCCTGTTACCCAGCCATCTCCTTCGCCATAAGCTGAGGCTTCTTGAGAGTCATAGGGACGAGCTACAACGTATTTGCCCTGGTAGAGCGATTCTTCTCGGTAAGCGAGTTCCAGATCGCATAAGTGTTCGAGGCGCATTTTAATATCCTCCTGTTTCTTACTCTCACAACATGATTCAACAGTTATCAATCTAATTTTTGTTCTAAAAGCTTGACTTGTAATGACATTTCTTTTCTTATCTCCTTGATTGTTATTGAATTCTGACAATCAATCGGGAATAAGTAGAGATGGAATTAAAGAATTGAAGCGAAATCTCATCACAGTAATGATTATTCTCTGCGTGACTACGAGCGACTATAGCTACTCGATCGTTACTTTGAGCAACACGATGCGCGATCGCCGTCCAGACCGTTAATCCAATAACAGGAATGAATGTTGTTTTCATTAGTGTTTTAATGGGAGCATCCCATTTCGGCAACTATATTTTTTTGATCGACGATAAATTAAAGGTTACATCCTCTAATACATCATGTTTCTTCCAAAATGGGATGCTCCC
>JASJEI010000205.1 GCA_030064795.1 Pleurocapsa sp. MO_226.B13
GCCTCAAACTACAGATGTAGATTTAGAGTTTGAAAGGAGACGCTATTTCAGGCTTTACGATCGAAGTTGGCCTGCAAAGATTTCAAGAAAACTGCGCAATATTATTGCTGTCTAGAATATCACTCTAAAATTGCTTTGGATGGAAGGTTTTAAGGAACTACCTAATCATGTTTTCTACTTTACGCCTAAGCAAGTATGTGTTTTTCAGGATTTATCTCCATAAATTCTCATAATCATTAAAGTTAAGTTTGGAGGAGCAAAGACATATGTCAATTATGAAGTTTAGAACTAACCAGAAACAGGATATCAAGGACTACTACCAATCTTATGGATATGTAGTCATTAAACAAGCTCTATCGGCTTCCAAAGTAGACAAACTTCTGGACTTAGTTGAGGAAAAAAAACACCACAAATTCTTTATTTTCAATAGTCAAGATACTCATGTTCCAAATGTGGCGAGTGTGAAAACCTATCTCCGGTTCTTTGCCAATGCTGTTAGAGGTCGAGGTCCTGAGATGGTCATGCGCCGTGAAAACTATGAAGAGGGGACCCAAGGATGAAAATCTTACACCTCAGCACTTTTGATATTATAGGTGGGGCAGCAAGGGCTGCCTATCGGGTGCATCAGGGGCTACGAGAAACGGGTGTAGATTCCTGGATGTTAGTTCGAAAACGAGCGAGTGATGATCGCTCAGTTGTTTCGCCAAGGACTGTTGTTGGGCAAGTTGCCGGACGTATTCGAGCTGAACTCAATGATTTAGCCTTGCGTCCCTACCCCACTTCTAACCGCTCTGTGTTTGATCCCCAACAAGTCCCCGATCGCCTACTGCCTCAAATTACTCGGCTCAATCCCGACGTTATTAATTTGCATTGGGTTCTCAACGGTTATTTGCAAGTTGAAACCCTAGCTCGCATTAACAAACCGGTAGTCTGGACATTAATGGATATGTGGCCTTTTACTGGTGGTTGTCACTACACCCAGGAATGCGAACGATATACTCAGACGTGCGGAGCTTGTCCTCAACTGAACAGCCAAAAGAATAAGGATTTGTCTCGTCGAGTCTGGCAGCGTAAACACCAAGCTTGGCAAAATCTTAATCTGACCATTGTTGCGCCCACTCACTGGCTAGCAGATTGTGCAAAATCTAGTGCTTTATTTAAAGATCTGCGCATCGAGGTGATTCCTTTTTGCCTAGATACAAATGTCTATAAACCTATTGATAAGCAAGCTGCAAGGGCTGCCTTAAACTTACCCTTAGACAAAAAGCTAATTTTATTCGGTGCTATTAGTGCAACCCAAAATCGACGTAAAGGTTTTCAATTGTTGCAACCAGCATTGGAAAAGTTAGCTCAAGCTCAATTAAATGAACAGGCTGATGTAGTCATTTTTGGCTCATCTCGGCCAGAAAAGCCCTTAGACCTTGGATTCCAAGCTCATTATTTGGGTCACTTAAACGATCATGTTTCGCTGGTCTTGGCCTATTCTGCAGCTGATGTTTTTGTGGCCCCGTCTTTGCAAGAAGCTTTTGGCCAGACAGCATCTGAAGCTTTAGCCTGCGGTACTCCTGTGGTTGCCTTTAAGGGAACAGGATTGGCAGATATTGTGGACCATCAGCAGAACGGCTATTTAGCGGTGCCTTTCGAGGTAGACGACTTAGCTAGGGGTATTGCCTGGATACTAGAAGACTCAGATAGACACTTGAAGCTCCTCGATAAAGCACGCCAAAAAGCAGAGAGAATGTTTAGGTTGGAATTACAGGCTAATCGTTATTTAGACTTATACAAAGAGCTGCTGAAACCAACGCTTAAGAACTAATACTAAATTCGCTTGGTAAAAGTAGTGTTCAGTTTCTCTAGCAAAGTTTTTCCAACTAATACTTATTACTCATTAACTTATTACTTAATTTCTTTGAGTATTCCCAAAAAAATGCTCCAAGCATCAAGCAGAAGAGCTAAAGATTTAAACGAACCATGTGTCAAAATTGGTAAACTTTGGATTTGTTGTTCAACTTCTGCCATTGCAAATCTCAGTTTTTGGCTCATTTATTTCTTGGAGTACTCAAAAGTAACCTATACGAAACGGATTGAGTATGACTTGTAAAGCTATGATTAAACTGCAATCTAAAAGGTTAGAAGGATCTAAGAAAGAATCAAATACAAGAGACTGTACTCACAGATTAATGTTTTTCGATCTTTCAATTTATGGTCATCATCCTGGATATATCCAATATTTATTACATTATTGGCACCAAAAAAAGCTTTCAGGACAAATTACTGTACTTGTATCCCCTCGTTTTTTGATCGAGCATGATGATGTTGTTGAACTCGGCAAACAATTAGACCCTGAGAATATTCAGTTTCTTCCTATCAGTCAAGAAGAAGAAGACAGTCTAAAACCTCGTAATAATAGCCTAAATCGTAATTTACGCAATTTTCAAGAGTGGTTTATCTTTTGCCGTTATGCAAAACAACTAAAGATCGATCGCGCTTTACTGATGTACTATGACACCTATCAGTATCCGCTAGCACTTCGGCTAAATCCTCCTTGCCCCGTTTCTGGTATTTATTTTAGACCTACATTTCACTATAAATTTTTTTCACATCAACCTGCTAGCTATAGTGATATTCAGGCTAGGTGGGAAAAGATTGTTCTTAATTTGGTTCTCAGCAATCCTAAACTAAATCATTTGTTTACCATAGATCCTTTTGTTGTTCAATATTTAAAGCAGGAGCGAAAAAATCTCAGGTTAATCCATTTGCCCGATCCCGTTCAAGTGCATGAATATTCTCAAGATAAACTTAGCCAAGTTAAAGCTTCTCTAAATATTGACTCTGAGCGAAAATTATTTTTGTTATTTGGTGCGTTAACCGAGCGCAAAGGGATATATCAACTTTTAAACGCTATTCAATTTTTGCCCGAACTAACTTGTAGAAAAATTGCAATTGCCTTAATCGGAGAAGCATCTGAAGATAATCAAAATCTAATCGAAAGTCGAATTGCCGAGTTATGTAGTCATTATCCTATTCAGATCTATCGAAAGTATAAGTTTCTTCCCGAAGAGGATGTACAAGCCTATTTTGAGATTTCTGATTTTATACTAGCTCTATATCAACGTCATGTGGGTATGAGCGGTATTCTTAATCTGGCAGCAGCCAAGCAAAAACCTGTATTGAGTTCAGACTATGGTCTCATGGGCGAATTAGTTAAGCAATACCATTTGGGACTTACAGTGGATTCAACCGATCCAAGAGCGATCGCTTTGGGAATTACGAAAATATTAAGTTCTATCGTCTCAGATAAAGATTTGATTAGAATGCAGAAGTTTACCGACCAAAATTCAGCTTCTCAATTTGCGTCAATTATCTTCAAACAATTATTTCTAAACTTTTAATAGTTTTAATTCCTGAAAATCTTCTCCTAAACTAATCTTTAATTCAAATAAAAGGTACTTTTCGTATGAAGTTTCTAGAAAATTTGTCCAAAGCTTTCAGTGAAAAAAATGCGCTTCAACGTCATTTAAGCAGAAAAACATTTGAATCATTACAAGCATTAGGTTTTCACGTCTTAGGTGACCATTTTTATGAACCAGTTCCAAATACAGCAATGATTCAGCAATTCTACAGCGATGAACCACGCGAATGTTCTGGTATTGATTTTAATTTTGCTGTAGCCGAACAAACCCTTGTAACAATGATAGATATCTGGGGAAAAGAGTTTTATCAGTCAGCAACTAAATATGGCTATCGTGAAGTAAACAACTACTTCTTTAGAGGGCTAGATGCAGTTACTTTGTATTGCTTTATAAGGAAAACAAAGCCTAAGCGTATTGTTGAAATTGGACAAGGATTTTCAACAATTATAACAATGGCTGCTTTAGAAGCAAATCATATAGAATCCAGATTTAGTGTAGAAAAATTTATTTCGATCGATCCCTATGATCGGCTATCCTTCAGAGAAAAAAAGATTGCAGGGATCAGACCAGAAGTTTTGCTTGCTAACTTACAAGATGTTCCGTTAGAAATATTTTCATCACTATGTGAATCGGATTTACTTTTTGTTGACTCTTCCCATGTATACAAGTTTGGTAGTGATGTTGAATACCTTTTTGAAAAGGTTTATCCGAATTTAGCTCCAGGGGTCAACATCCATGTTCATGATATTTCATCTCCTTATCATTATCCATTGAGTTGGTATACAGAACATAAGAGATTTTGGAACGAGCAACACTATTTAGAAAATTTTCTGCGTTTTAATCCAGTGTTTAGAGTAGAAATACCAGTCTACTATCTGAGTAGAAACTCAAAAATATTGGCAGAAAAATGTTATTCTATATGCGAATATAAAGGTTTTAAGTTGTCAGGAAATTCATTTTATTTGAAGCGTATCAGTTTACATTGAATTTATCTTAGAGACTGTTTTTAAAATAAATCTTAAGACACTCCAAACTTCTAATTTTGTTGGGTTACGGCAAATAACTTTCTTAAAGATAAATTTTAGTAAATACTCTCGCCTAACCCAACTTACATAAGCATTTAATTTTTGTTTAACAAACAGTCTCTTAATTTCTATTTTTGATGCAATATCGATATTGCTCAGCTTATAAGTTTCATTATTACTACGTTGAACTTGAGTATCCAGGAAGTCTGAATGGGTATTTCTCAAACATCCTCTTAGTTGTAAAGTCAGATTTGTATATGAATGATTTACGTATTGTCTGGTTGCTTCCTACTGCTTGGTTCTACTGGCAACCTTCTCTCAGCGAACTGAGTAAATTATTTCCCAATACCAAGGTTTTTTCAGGTCTTTTTCCTGGTTTTGCTAAGGGGTTTGAGAATTCGATTGATATTGAAGTTGTAGGCGATCGCAAAGTTATTGCCGTTACTCAATCAAAAACCAGCTATGGTGATAATTTTACCTATCTTTCTCCCAAAATTGTTCCTCGACTTTTACAGTATAATCCTGATGTTATATTCTCAAGTTCCTTTGGTGTTTGGAGCATACTGGCTATCTTATTCAAGTTTATAGGACGTTGGAAGGTTGTAATTGCCTATGAAGGGAGTTCTCCTAGTATTGATTATCGAAACTCAGCATTTCGTTTGGCTCTCCGACGATTGATGGTTCATTTTGCTGATGCGTGCATCACTAATAGTCATGCAGGTAAAGAGTACTTGATTGAAATTTTGAATGCTCCTGAAGAAAAGGTATTCGTTCAACCCTATGAAGTTCCAGACGTGCGATCGCTTACAGAAGTAAATAAGAAACTCTTATATGTTACTGCGGAATCTAAGATTAAATTTTCTGACCTCAACCATCCTGTGTTTCTGTTTGTTGGTGGTATTATCCCCCGAAAAGGTGTTCGGTGTTTAATTGAAGCCTGCAAAAAGCTTAAAGATGAGGGCAACAAGTCTTTTAGTGTTTTATTAGTTGGTGATGGAAGACAACGTTCAGAATTGCAAACCTTGAGTTGCAGATATAATCTCGATGATTACATCATATGGGTTGGCCGTGTAAATTATGACGACATCGGTACATACTTCTACCATGCCGATGTTTTCGTTTTACCTACTCTGGAAGATACCTGGGGGATGGTTGTTTTAGAAGCAATGCTTTTGGGCAAACCTATCCTCTGCTCTAGAGGGGCTGGGGCATCTGAACTCGTTATAGAGGGTAAGAATGGATATTGCTTTAAACCAGATGACTCGAAAGAGTTGGCAACTGCAATGCAAAAACTCATTAAAAATTTAGAAAAAATTGAAGTAATGGGAGAATGTTCAAAACAGATTATGAGCCAATATACCCCTCAAGCCGCTGCTGAAATGATGTCTAAGGTTATTACTCATGTCACTGGAAGCTAATCAAGAAACGAAACGGTTGAATGTTTTGCTTTCCGCCTATGCCTGTAGACCTAATATGGGTTCTGAACCCGGAGTCGGCTGGAACACAGCTTGTGAGTTAGCAAAATATCACAATATTTGGGTATTCACACGTGAAGATAATCGGTCATTTATTGAAGCGGAACTAATAACTAGCCCTGTGTATAATCTGCACTTTGTTTATTGCGATCTTCCTGGAGTCGGACTTTGGAAAAATGGTTTACAAGCTGTACATATCCACTATTATCTCTGGCAAATAGCCGTCTATTTTGCCGCTAAAAAGTTACATGCCAAGATTGGTTTTGACCTTGTTCATCATGTAACATACGTCCGACATTCAACTCCTAGTTTTCTTTCACTCCTACCAATTCCCTTTATTTGGGGGCCTGTCGGCGGAGGAGAGTCTGCCCCATTAGCGTTTTGGAAAGATTTTGACTGGTATGGTAAAACCTATGAGATTTTACGCTATGTTACTCGCTGGATTGGAGAACGAGATCCTTTTGTCTCGCTGACTGCTCGAAAAAGCGTGTTAGCCAATGCAACAACAGAAGATACAGCAGCCTGCTTGAGAAAACTGGGTGCCCAAAATGTAAGGATTAAGTCTCAAGTAGGCATAACTCCAGAAGAAATATTACAACTAGAGCATCTAGGGATTAATTCGATTACCCCCTTTCGGTTGGTCAGTATTGGGCGGCTCATACATTGGAAAGGTTTTCATCTAGGTCTTCGTGCATTTGCCAAAGCAAACTTATCTGATGCCGCTGAATACTGGATTATTGGAGAGGGACGAGAGCGAAAAAGGCTACAAAAGTTATCAAATGATTTGGGTATTGCTCAATCCGTCAAGTTCTTGAGTCATCTTCCTAGAACCGAGGTTTTACAAAAAATGGAGCATTGCCATGCATTGGTACATCCTAGTCTTCACGAGTCCGGTGGTTTTGTTTGTCTAGAAGCAATGGCAATTGGACTCCCGGTTATTTGTCTAAACTTGGGAGGTCCAGCAGTACAAGTTACCAAAAAAACAGGTTATAAAGTTACTGCTCATACACCTGAGCAAGCTGTGGATGATTTGGCGAAAGCCATGATTTCTCTAAGCCAAGATCTCAATCTTTTATACTCAATGGGACACGCCAGCCAGCAACACGCAATCAAAAACTTTTCCTGGACTGCTAAAGGACGACAGTTTACCCAGCTATATCTTGAGGCGTGTCAAACCTACTATAAGCAAACAGAGATACCTAACGGGACTTAGACATTTTTTGGTCAAAAACAGCCTCAAACCTATATACAGTAGTATTTTTACTTCAATCTGGTTGTTTTTTAAATATACTTGGGTTTAAGCGATTTTTTAGTATTTGGTGTAAGTCCCTCTTTTTATCGAGGTTTGAGGCTATTTTCTTGTTGTTTTTTGTCTAAGTCCCGCTAAGTAAAGATGTCATTTACCCACCATATCATTTGAGAATATTTGTTTATGAGTTCTCCTCCTGTCATTATTTTTAATGGTCGCTTACTACCTTCATCTGAGACCTTTATTAAGGCTCAGGCCGAGGGATTACAGCAGTTTACACCTTATTTTGTGGGAGCACGCTTAGTGGATGGGCTACCTCTTCCCCCAGAGCGAACAATAGTGGTGAACTCTGATAAGCCTTTAGGCAAAATCGAGGAGGTTCTGTTCAAACAAACTGGATTTGCGCCTTACATATATCAAAAACTGCGAACCCTCCAGCCAAAACTAATTCATGCGCATTTCGGTGTATGTGGAGCACTTGCTCTACCGATTGCCAAAGCAATTGATGTTCCTTTAATTGTGACTTTTCATGGATTTGATGCATCCATGACAGATGAATATGCCAGGCGCAATTCCATCAGTACTCGCGTTTACTTGCAACGTCGAGAGCGCTTAAAACGAGAAACACATTTATTTATTGCGGTTTCTAATTTCATTAGAAAAAGGCTAGTTAAACAAGGGTTTCCAGAAGACAAAATTCAAGTCCACTATATTGGAATCGATACAGAGCGATTTCAACCAGATCCATCCGTATCACGTCAACGTAAGGTGCTTTTTGT
Source organism: Pleurocapsa sp. MO_226.B13 (assembly GCA_030064795.1). The sequence goes on from JASJEI010000205.1 coordinate 7,942, forward strand.
AGGGCGATTAGTGGAGAAAAAGGGATGTGAATATCTGATTCGGGCGATGGCGAAGATTCAAATGACAGAGCCAGAAGTAGAACTCATTATTATTGGGGATGGCCCATTAAGACCAAAATTGGAGACACTTGCCTCTAGGTGCTTAAATCATTATTCATTTTTAGGTTTGCAATCGCAGGACGTCGTTAAGTTATGGATGAATAGATCAAAAGTGTTTTGTGTACCGAGTATTGAGACTGACGCAGGTGATGCTGAGGGATTTGGTATAGTGTTTGCAGAAGCACAAGCAATGGGATTACCAGTTGTTAGTTCTATGTCAGGTGGTATTCCTGAGGCAGTTGCTCACAAGGAAACGGGGTTTTTAGTGCCAGAGCGAGATTGGGAAGCTATTGCCGAAAATATCTTGCAGTTACTGCAAAATTCAAGTTTGTGGACTCAATTTAGTTTACAAGGGCGAACTCGCATTCAGTCTAATTTTGATTTACACAAACAAATTCAATTACTAGAAAACATGTATCAAGATGTGTCTCAGCAACGGCAATGTTCTCCTTCTTGATTTAAGAATAATATTTTAGAGCTGAGATAATATGCGAATACTTAGCGCACATAATAGATACCAAATTCGCGGTGGAGAAGATGAATCCTGCGAGTCTGAACAGCGGCTTCTCCGCGAAATGGGACATTTAGTTGATGTTTATCAAGAAAATAACGATCGCATTTCATCCCTAAGCAAACTTCAACTTGCACTTCGCACCATCTGGTCTACTGAAACCTACAAAACTGTTTCCGCTCAACTACAGACAACTCCTTACGATCTCGTCCACGTGCAGAATTTCTTTCCTTTAATTTCTCCTTCCATTTATTATGCAGCCCAAAATAAGGGGATTCCAGTCATTCAAACTTTGCGAAACTATCGGTTGCTTTGTCCCAATGCACTATTTTTTCGAGATGGAAAGGTTTGTGAAGATTGCATGGGTAAACCTATTCCTTACCCTGGTATACTCAATAGCTGCTATCGGGGTAATACGACTGCTAGTATTGCTACTGCTGCCACTATAACTATTCATCGTGCATTAGATACTTGGAGCAAAACAGTCGATCGCTTCATTTGTTTAACTCACTTTGCTCGCAACAAATTTATTGAAGGAGGGTTTCCTGCTAACAAAATTGTTGTAAAACCCAACTTTGTCCACCCAGATCCAGGCATAGGTTATGGTGCAGGAGGTTATGCCCTCTTTGTGGGTCGTCTTTCAGTAGAAAAAGGACTCGATACCCTCTTAGATGCTTGGGAAATTCTAGATAATCCTTGCCCTCTAATAATTGTTGGGGATGGTCCACTTGCTGAGCAAGTACTACAAGCAACCCAAGCTAATTCCAATATTGAATGGCTGGGACGCAGACCTATGGCTGAAGTGCATGAGCTGATGGGTAATGCTAATTTTCTAATTTTTCCCTCTAAATGGTATGAAACTTTTGGTCGGGTTGCCATAGAAGCATTTGCTAAAGGAACTCCAGTTGTTGCCTCGAATATTGGAGCGATCGCAGAACTAATAAATCATGGGCAAACAGGTATTTTGTTCGCTCCCGGTAATGCAAAAGATTTGGCAGATAAAGTTGATTGGTGTTTATCTAACCAATCTAAACTCGCTCAAATGAGACCTGAAGCCAGACATGAATTTGAGTCAAAGTTTACCGCAGAAGCTAACTATAAAATGATGATGGAAATATATGCTGCCGTATTGGATGAAAAATAGCACAAAAGAAGATTTAGCAAAATTACAAAATCTTTGATCGGGAAAGTGAAATTAGTAAATAATTTATCCTTAAAAAGGAAGAGAAATAAATATTTTAGAACCTCAACGATTATTATTATCGCTTTTTTAAGCGCTTTTTTTCCGAGAGTACTCAATACGTTAGGGGCTCCCTCTCCAATCAATTTCCTTCATTTTTTTACCGTAGCAGTTACATTTTGCGTTGCGTTAACAACAACAGGAATAAGAAATCGAAGTCAAATTAGCACTATTTATTTATTAAACGCTCTAATAGCTGTTTTTTTATGCTGTATCTTGATTAGTTCGATTGTGAATGATGCAGGCATTGTCAACGGAATCTTGGCTTTTTTATTATGGATAGAACCTTTTTTGTTAATCATATCTATTCTTTGTTTGCCTAATCACGAAGAAATTCTCGGTAGGATTCGCAAATGTATCGTTTATTCTTTATTTTTTCATACCTTCCTCGCTTTCGTGCAACATTATATTTTAAACCTACAACATTTAAGTGGTCTTGAGGATAACATTCAGGGCGTTTTTTATAGATCGGGAGGAGGACATGTTGTAGGTGCATCGGTTGCCCTAACATTTGGTATTTATTTTTTGGTAACGGCTAAACAAGTAAAAATTCCGCTTCGTATTTTGTTTCTTGCAGCTGCGTTTTGGCACATGATTCTAGCCGATGCAAAACAAGTTCTCCTCTCACTCATTGTTGGAGGAATATTATTACTGCTCGTGAAGTTTAAAAATATCATAGAAGCATTGAAATATGTCTTTGTTTTCCTGCTGTTAGCTTATGTCCTATTTTGGTGCATTCAAAATCTAGAAGCCTTTAGCGCATTTAACACCTGGATAAGACCAGAAATTTATGGACCAGATGGAGAAGCTACCCTCCTTAAATCAGCCACTTTCCGAATTGTTCCAACTTTTTATGAGTCTCCTCTAAATTGGTTATTTGGTCTTGGTCCTGGTCACACAGTCGATCGATTGGGAGGTTGGATGCTTAGAGAATATGACGATTTGCTAATGCCACTTGGTGCTACAGTCCACCCTGCAAGTAGAGCAGTCTGGCATGCTGTTGGGTCTAGTTGGCTTGGGAATCAATCAAGCATGTTTTCCCCATTGTTTGGCTGGGCGGCACTCTGGGGTGACTTGGGTTTTTTAGGTCTAGCAGCCTACTTGGGAATTGGTTTGATTATTTATTTGAGAATTTGTATTAATGATGTTTCCAAGTTTTTGCTATTTAGTGTGGTTGCGGTCGGTGGAATTTTTTCTCAAATGCAAGAACCTGGATATATGTTGACCATTGCAGCATTGCTTGGTCTTAACTGGCATGAGCAACAAATTACAATTAAATCCCGTAAACCAACCTCCAAGAGCCAGTAAATGTAGTTTGGAGAGTACCCACATTTCTCACAAATTCTGCGATTGGGCTCTGCCCACTGCGAAGCAATCGCAGTCGCTGAAAGCCTTATTCAATCTAGGGTTGTTTATATTAAAGTTTTGGTCTTATAGTCGAGAGCGTCTACAACATGGATATTTTTAGTTTAATTGTTATTATTGGCACATTGAATCTGAGGTGTTTATCTGATATTAGTTACACTTCAAACGTAGACTACTATTCACCAAGTCTCGAAAAGCATTTGGATACTCCATATAAGATGGAAGAAAAAACCATCATCCTAGAGCTAATACAAGATATTGCCCAATTCGTATCACAATTCCTGCCAAACTCAACTGGGTCTCACACTAACCAAACTCCAGCTTCGCGTCACGATCGTGCCTCAGTTACATTTCCCGATGATAGTGGAGTCATTGATGTGACTCGTGCTCCCTACGGAGCTATTCCCAATGATGACAAAGATGATACGGCAGCCATTCAGAAAGCTTTGGATAAGGGAGCCAGCAGTAATCATATTATCTATCTTCCTGAAGGTACATATCTGGTATCCGATCGCTTAGACTGGCCCAAAGGCGATCGCTCAGGTTTGGAGCATAAACGCACTATCTTGCAAGGCGAAAGCCGCGATCGCACCATCATCAAGCTACAGGACAATGCATCCGATTATCAAGACCCCAGCAATCCCCAGGCAGTAATCTGGACAGGGACTACTCCAGCCCAACGGTTTCGTAATGCCATCCGCGATCTGACCGTTAACACCGGAACAGGTAATCCAGGAGCAATTGGAATTCAGTTTATTGCTAATAACCAGGGTGGTATTCGCAATGTCGCCATCGTTTCTCAAGATGGTCAGGGTCAAGTTGGACTGGACATGAAATATACCGATGAAATTGGGCCGCTTTATGTGAATGGGCTGCATGTTAGCGGATTTGACTACGGCATCCAGACATATTGGAAAACTGCCAGTATCACCTTTGAAAATATCACCCTAGAAAATCAAAACTTATTAGGATGGGAAAACTTTGGACAGACAATCTTTATTCGAGGACTACAAAGCATTAATGCAGTCACAGCCCTAAAAAATGTTAAAGACAGCCCTGGAGCGGTTACCCTAATTGATGCCAATTTAGTGGGAACAGATGATGCTATTGATGTGCCTGCCATTCTTAACCAAAAGGAGATGTTTTTGCGCAACATTGAGACTTCAGGCTATAGTATGGCAGTAAAGCATGACGACAAAGGACGTGGTAACGAACCTGGCATAACTGGGCCTAATATCGATGAATGGATATCCCATGGAGAACAACTTAACTCCAGGTTTAAAAGTACTAATGCATCCCTGAATCTCCCTATTCAGGATACCCCCATTGTAATCTGGGATAATCTGTCGGACTGGACCAGCCCTCTACAGTTTGGCGGTCGGCCTAATGATGATATTGATGACACAGCAGCAATTCAGGCTGCAATTGATTCGGGTGCGACAACAGTATATCTGCCCAACGGTGTTTGGAACATCAGCGATACATTAGAATTGCGAGGTAAAGTTCGGCGATTTCTGGGAACTGAATCAATTATTGTTGGTAATGCAGCAACAATTAAGTTTCTCAATAGTATCCACCCTAATGTTCAAATAGAACGGATGGATATGCGAGGAACGGTGGATATTGTCCATGCTTCTGAACAAAACTTGATTCTTTCAAGTTTGACCATGTCAGGGCGATATCACAACACTAATATCGGAGATCTCTTTATTGAAGATGTTGTAGGTGGCCCATTTTACTTCTTAAACCAAAACGTCTGGGCGCGCCAGATCAATCAAGAAACTGATACTCAAACAACGGTTGACACAGCCAAAATTGTAAATGATGGAGGTAATTTGTGGATTCTCGGTCTTAAAACTGAGCGTCCTGGAACGATTATTCAAACAATCAATGGAGGTCAAACCGAAGTAATTGGAGGGTTTATTTACTCTACAGGAACAGAAAAAATCGAGCCTGCTTTTATCAATCGTGAATCATCTCTGAGTTTAGCAGGGGTCATCGAGAGAAACTTTAACGGCTATCCATTTAAAATTTGGATAAAAGAAACTCAAAATAATTAAACACGATCTTTCTAAATAATTGGCGTCAGGTCAATTCCTAAGGTGATTTTATAGAAAATATCTTTGGCTCTTCCGATTTGGTTATGCTTAAAAGAAGCGCGATCGCGCTAGGATCACCAAAAGCTGGGAAGAGCCTCTATTAATTGGCGATCCTACTAAAACCCAAGAAAAACTAGGTTGGCAACCTTCGGTCACGTTTGAAGAACTAGTTAAATTAACGAGGCAAACTTACCTCCAGCTAATATTGAAGCGGAAGAAGCAATTTTAGGCGGTATTTTGTTCGATCCTCAAGCAATTAGTAGGATAGAAGTTGGGCTTAATCCCCAAGCTTTTTATAGCACCGCTCATCAAGAGATATATCAAACCTGTCTCCAACTTCATCACCAAGGCAAATCGACTGATTTTATTACGCCATAGCCTCTTTGAGTTGTAACGATCGAGTAAAAGAAGTAGACGCACGACCAAGCGATGCGATCGCTTTAGCATTAATAAAAAACAGTCCTATCTATGTTAACGAAGCAGTAATGGAAGAAGCATCAATCATAGCTCCATCCGATATTGAAGGTATGCCAACTGGTAGAGGATTGAGCAACTTCAAAAACGAATACGAAAAGGAATGACAAAAGAAACAGGAAAATTTTCAGCAAATAAGACAAGAAGGAAAACAAAGTAGAGAAGAAAATTTTAAAACAATAAAAAACGAAGCAATCAAGTTTTTATTTAATCAGGATTGAGTCCGACAAAGCTTTTATGCAACATTATTATTTCCATCATCGCATTGGTTCCGTTCAGGCGATCGCATTTTCAATAAGAAAATACTGGATTTAGAGCGATCTTGATTATTGTTTTTGAATGGCTCGATCGCCGTTTTTTCAGTCTGGCGACGCTTTATTTCAAATATTTTTTGGAGGTGTAATATGGGGATCGCATTTGTTTCAGACCTACGCCGATCGCCCTAAAGACATAAGATAAATATTTCACAATCAACATTTAATAGTTTTGACTTCGTAAGCTTCAAACTTGCGATCGCGTGTGACAATTATCGAATTTTCATAAATTGCTTGAGCGATTAAAATACGATCGAAGGGATCTTGATGGTGTAGGGGTAATTTTTCTACGGTTAAAGCATGGTCGATGCTAATAGCCAAAGGGGTGAATTTTTTCTCTTCTATTTGTATGCTTAAATCGTCTGGTGCTTGCAACTTTCCCAAAGATTTTTTAATCGCTATTTCCCAGGCAGAGGCAGCAGAAACGAACACGATATTATCTGGATCTGCGATCGCGTTTTTTGCTTCAACCGCAAGAGTAGAATCTTTGCTTAACCACCAAATCAAAGCATGAGTATCCAGCAATAATTGCATTACTCATCTTCTCCGATAAAACCCTGGAGAATATCGGTAGAGAGTTCATCGTCGAAGTCATCGCTCATAATTACCTTACCTTCCCAGCCACCTGGAGTTCTTGGTTGCTTATCTTCTTGATAGGGAATCAACTTTACTAAAGGCTTTCCTGCCTTAGCAATTACAATCTCTTCTCCTGCCAATGCCGACTCTATTAGTTTTGATAGTTGCGATTTTGCTTCGTGAATATTAGATATTTTCATCGTTTATTAATAAACTTAGCTAAGTTTAGCTATATTGTAACCAATCAAGTGTTCTGATTTGAAATAAAGCGATCGCATTTACTAAAATACAAGCTAAAAAAACTATGGATTACCCGATCTTTTTCCAAATTTCAGTCATCTTGAATTAAGGTTTGAATTACCAAGACGAACGTGATTGAACAGAACTAAGCGATCGGCTACGCGCTGCACAACAAATAATTAGGTAAACTTTGGTATAGTTTGTCAATTACCTTAAATGCCAAAGTTAAGTATATCGGAAGCAGCGTATTTATTAGGTGTCTCTACAGACACTCTGAGACGATGGGAAAAAGAAGGCAAGATTACATCTACCAGAACAGAAGGAGGACATCGAAGGTACGACTTGACTGATATTCTCAAGGATCAAGAGGATGATGGTTTAACTATTCTTTACGCTCGTGTAAGTACCAGACCTCAAGTAAAAGATTTAGACCGACAAATAGCAGTACTCGAAACCTATGCCGAAATCAAAGGGTGGAAGAACTGCAAAACCATTAAAGATATAGGCTCTGGCGTTAACTACCGCAAGAAAGGATTAAACAAATTATTATCCCTTTTGGTAGAAGGACAAGCTACTCGATTAGTACTAACCACTAAAGACAGATTGCTTAGGTTTGGTTCAGAATTAGTCTTTTCCATTTGCGAACTTTATGGAGTAGAGGTTGTCATACTCAATAAAGATCCAGATTCATCTCCTGAAGAGGAATTGGTTAAAGATGTCCTCGAAATTATTACAGTTTTTAGTGCCAAACTTCACTCTATGAGAAGTCGTAAAAATGTAAAAGCACTTCAAGAAAACTTACAAAAATTAGCCGAATTATCAAATTAAAACTATGTATAATAAGATATGCCGACTTATCAAACTCTACTGCCAGATAATATTTACTCGTTTCTCACCAAAATGAGCGAGTTATATTCTGCTATAGAAAAAGATATGCACGTGGCATTGATTGATGGTGGAAAGATTGAAACAGTAGAAAAAATCTTTCAGTCTCAATACAAAGTAGATAGCACTACAGTAAGGAATGTTTACCACGATCTAAAAGGTAAACATAAAGGAATTAAGGAGTTAAGAAAGACTCAAGCTAAAAGTTTAAAATCAACTATTAAAAGTATTAAGGCTTTTATCAAAAAGAAGTCCAAGAAAAAGACTCTGACAGCTAAAGACAAATTCAATCTGCACCAAAAAAAGCGTAGACTGGCCATTAAAGAACACAAGCTTAAAGCTTTAGAGAGCAAAAGGATTAAGCTTTGTTTTGGCACTAAGAAGTTGTTCAAAGCTCAATATCATCTAAAAGAAAATGGATATGATAGTCATGATGAGTGGCTGCACGATTGGAGAAAAGCTAGAACATCTAGTTTCATGATGGTGGGAGCAAAAACCTATGCCAGTGGTAACCAGTTGTGTAGATTGACTACTGAAGGTGAACTAAAAATAACCGTCCCCCCTTGTTTATTGGATGAATTTGGAACTCATGTGAGGTGTGAGGGTATTAATTTTAGATACGGTCAAGCCTTTGTTGATATCGCTTTAACCCCAGTGCAGAGATTTTCTACTCGCAATGGTGGAAAGAAAAAGGCTAGTAGAATAGGAACAGAGAGAGCAGTTACCCATCGCTTTGTAAGCAAAGGCAATCTTTGGTATCTCCATACGACAGTAGAACTTCCTGATACACCTTGGATAAGCCATAGAAACAATGGAGCTTTAGGTATTGATTTGAATGTAGATTCAATAGCTTGGGCTTATTGCGATAAGGAAGGAAACCTTAAGGACAAAGGACAGGTAAGAATTGATTTGGAGGATAAGTCTTCAAAGCAAACGAGTCATCTTCTCAGTATGGCGCTCGCACAAGTATTAGATAAGGCTGTTGAATACGAGTGTCCTATTGTCATTGAGAAGTTAGATTTTACTAGCAAAAAATCTAGACTAAGAGAGTATGGCAAACGCTACGCAAGGATGTTATCTCAATTTGCTTACTCCAAATTTGCCGATCTAGTTCAATCTAAAGCACAACTTTCCGCAATTCAAGTTATTTCAGTTAACCCTGCCTACTCTTCATTAATTGGCATGGTTAAATATATGTCTTTGTACGGGCTAAATTCAGGTACATCCGCTGCGTTAGTGCTTGCTCGTAGATGTCTTCGATTCTCAGAACGTCTGCCTAGAGTCCTTTACGCCTTGTTGTCGCCAGTGGATGATAACAAGCACGTTTGGTCTTATTGGGCGCGTATCTCGAAAATAGTTAAGGGTTGCCATAGGCATAGCTTTTTCGAGATGAGGGTCAGGGTTGGGGTTAAGTTCGATAACCAGAGTTCCGTCAGGAAAGGGAAGCTAACGAACAAATTAACATAATGCTCCAGTAATCCT